>JACAEV010000022.1 GCA_013388645.1 Syntrophaceae bacterium
AAGGTCGCCGGATGCCGCTCCATTGTGAATGTGGCCCAATAACCTGCCTCTCTTGCTTTACGGATGAGGTCGTTGTCATAAATACCAAAAGGCCATGCCAGCATATTCACGTTGACCTTTAATTCTTCCTCGAGCTTCTTCTTTGATTTTTTTAGTTGCATGTCTACAAAACTTTCATATTCAGATGGAACTAACCTTGTTTTTTCTATCTTGAAGTTAGGATGCCAGAAAGTATGAGATTGAAAATCAAAATAACCTGTTTCCTTCATTTCCTTGAGCTGACCCCAAGTCATGGCGTATGAGGCATTGGAGATGGCTGAAGGATAGATGAAAAGGGTAACCGGAATTTTGTGTTTCTTGATCAGAGGGAACATTTCTCGATAAACCGAAAAGTGACCATCATCGACAGTGATCACCGCCACACGGGGAGGGAAAGGCCGTCTTTTTCCGTAGTAATAATCGATGAGATCAACCAATCGGATGACTTGATAGTCATTACCCTTTAGATAGTTTAAATGGGATTCGAAGAGGGAAGTTGTCACTGTCATCGTGTCTGAAGCGATATGGCCAAATCGATGATAAAGAAGAATGGGAACGTGGATTGATCCCCAGGCAGAGATGGGGTCTATCAAAGAGAGGATAACTAATAAGGTGATCAATAAAGTTGTGATGAAAGCCTTTAGCATGTCAATTATTAATGTGTCTCTTATTTGTTTTCTTTCGGTTTTTCTTCTCTTTTAGAAACAACCTTAATGCCTCATCGATCGTTTCTTTTATCTTCTTTCTCTCCCAGTAAGCGCATGTTTTGAGCTTCTCTAAATATTCCGTTCTTATAATAAACGTTGCCCTTGTCCAGCCCTCCTTAAGGCCTTCTTGTGAGGTATTCCGCAAGGCCATTCCCTGATCTCCTTGGTTGAAAACCTTGTAAACAAAGTAAACTATTTATTGTTTTGCAGTTTATGTGCCATAAAAAAACAAATTTAAATTGAATGTATCTACCCAAATTTAAATGTCTTTTCTTTATTTATGAGAAAAATGGTTTGAACGAGAGGTTGCAAGAGTAACAAGAAAAGGCACCGAAGGGACAAACTGTCTTTTTCTAATTAAATCCGTTGGGGCGAATGAAATACGAATTTTTAAGAAAGCAAACCTCTTATCCTAATTGCTTATTAAATTTGAAATTACCAATCTCGTTTATCTGGAAAATGAGGATTCTGAGATTACGCAAGGGGAAAACGAAGACAAACTTAAAACAGAGGATGATTATCGTGGTGAGAAAAAATCAATTTAACTAATTGAAATATATAAAGGAAGTACATTAATTTCCTAATGGGGTTGACAGGTGCAACCGTTCCTTTTAAAATTATATTGTAGCTAAAATTTAACTAAAAAATAATTATTTTATGATTTTTTTTCTTGACAAATTTTTTTCGATTATCTATAAATGAGGGTATCGTAAAAAGTCTCCACACCTGTCACTCCTGCGAAAGCAGGAGTCCAGAAGTATTTGAATTCACTGGATTCCCGTTTTCACGGGAATGACAATTATGGGCTGAATCGGACTTTTTACGAGTTCATCATAAATAACATTAATATTTACTTATATATCTGAGCAACCATTGGTTTATTGAAATGATCGCACGAAAAAGAGAATTAAATCCGAATCTTTCCTCTATCATGGAAGAACCTCAGTTTATTAGAAAAACCAAGTTTGAGGTCTATGGTGAGGAGATGCTTGAGAAAGAAGTCAAACAGAGCGGAAATAGCGGAAGGGTTTATCTTCCTCCCGAGTGGATAGGAAAGCATGTTAAAATCATCCGTATTGAATAAATCAATGGAGTTGCCAGGGATTAAGCTACGGAAGTTGTCGGGAAAAGACATTCCACAGATTATTGATATTCATGGTGCCATTACCAAGAAAAAAGCTCATCGGAGATGGGTTCAGCAAATGGTGAAGGATCACCTTAGGAAACAGGAGGGGGTAGGTTTTGTTGCCGAAATAGAAGGACAGGTAGTTGGGTTTATTATCGGTGAGATGAAAGGAGAGGGATTTGGTCTGGAGAAGAGCGGGTGGCTCGAGGTTGTCATGGTTCATCCCCACTATATGGGGAAAGGGATCGGCAGGTCGATGGCCCGAAAACTCTTTGATTGTTTTAAAAGAAGGGGAATTCGTGATGTTTATACCTCAGTCCTGTGGGATGCGGTCGATATGCTTTCCTTTTTCAAGTCACTTGGGTTTGATCGCTCAACGTTTATCAATCTCATTAAACATGTTGATTAAAAATCAAGGATAGCACTTTTTCACTTGACAGGTATTTTTTATTAATATAAATAAACGAATACATGTGAAAACATGAACAATCTAAAATTCATAAGCCTATGATTATGGAGAGGGGCTGAAAAATGAGGTACGCAGAGACAGGATATAATTTAGAAATTGATCTATCCCGAGGAAATGTTGAAAGGTTAGAAACTGATCCAAGATTAACCGAACTTTATCTTGGCGGTCTGGGCACGAACACTAAAATTCTATGGGATAGGGTTCCCCCTGAAACTGAACCATTTTCTTCCGATAATCAGCTCATCTTTTCCACTGGTCTTTTAGTCGCTACTCCTGCTCCTGGAGCCAATCGTACTATTGTGACGACCTATTCCCCACAGACTTTATTAATGGGATATTCAATGATGGGTGGATTTTGGGCACCAGAATTAAAACATGCCGGCTACGACAAATTAATTTTTCGAGGCAAATCCCCAAATCTGATTTATGTGTGGATAAACAATGATAAGGTAGAAATACGTGATGCTTCCCATTTACGTGGTAAAGGTGCTGTTGAAACTTCAGAATTGATTCGACAGGAGTTGAATGAACCAGGTGCCCAAGTGGCTGCCATTGGGCTGGCAGGTGAAAATAAAGTTTATATGGCTTCCATCGAACAAGGCAGATCCAGTGCTAGCCGACTCGGAATAGGGGCGGTGATGGGAGATAAAGGGATAAAGGCAATAGCTGTCCGTGGAACAAGGGACATTAATATTGCTCGACCGTCTGAATTCATCAATCTCTGCAATGACGTGCTGCAGTATATAAAAATACGAGCGCCTAAACTTGTTCCTGAGGTCATGCCCATTTTAGCAGGCCTTGGATCACCTCAGGAGATGGCCCATTATGACGAGAAGTGGCACACCGAAAATTTTATGTGGGGAAATGCCCGCGTCCGGAGAAAAGATTTCTGGAACAAGGAAATCGAGAAGAAGTGGAAGGAGACTCTTGAGACAGTTCGGACACGGCTGATCAGTTGCTATAACTGCCCCATGAAATGCGGGGCTATTATTTCTGTCCCTGGAATTTCAACCTATATGATGAAATGCTTCTCAAAACTAACTTATACCATGGCGGCCTTTGTAGAAGATTTGGATTTTGGTTTTAAAATCGCTCAGAGGGCTACAGAGTATGGAGTGGACGGATTTTCAACTCCGCAGGTGATGGCCTTCGCCTTTGAGCTGAAAGAGGCAGGCATTCTGACCGATGCGGATTTTGCAGGATGCCCGTCCGATAATGAGGGAAAATTTTACTGGCTCCTTGACCGAATTGTTCGGCGAGAAGGGATAGGAGATGTTTTAGCCAATGGGACATATTGGGCGGCCCAACAGATTGGCAAAGGGGCAGAGGAATATGCTCATAATAACATTAAAAAACATGAGCAACTTCCTCTCAAGCTTGGAATGCTGAATCCCATTTATTACCTAATGTATTGTACCGGCGAGAAAGCCAACATTACTCAAATTGAAGGGAATTTCCCACAGGCGCCTTTTTCCACGATGGAGCTGAAAGAAGAGTTTGTGAAGGATTGGGTACAAGTCCCCGATGAAAAATTTAAGAAATACGTTCTGGACTGGGAAATGCGCGGAGAACGGTCAATGCCGTTCTATCCGCCAGTTGATGCATGTTGTGAAATTGTTGAATGGCAAGAGATGATGCACCACATCGATGATGCTGTTGGGGTATGCGCTGGTTTGTCCTCATTTCCACTGAAGCCTCCGTACCACATACACAATTACCCCCAAATTATCTCATCAGCGACGGGGATCGATATGGACGAGTCCGGACTGAAGCAAGTCTATAAGAGAAATCGGACGTTGCTGAGAGCCGTGAATGTTCGGAGGGGATTGAGGAGAGAGGACGAGAAGCCGCCAGAAGATCACTGGAAGAAAAGATTTCCCGAGCTCGAAAAAAAGCTTTTAGACACCTACTACCAATATAAGGGGTGGGATCTTCAAGGGATTCCAACGAAGAAGACGTTGCATGAATTAGCTCTGGATTACGTTGCTGAAGACTTAGAACAGAGAGGAATTATAAAAAATGAGCAAAGTGAAGAAGAAAATTAAGGTCATCAAGATCGATCTTGATAAGTGTAATGGTTGTCGGGCATGTGAAGTCATCTGTTCGTCCTTTCACGCTAAACCAAAATATAGCAGCAATAATCCGGCGAGGTCTCGCATTCGGCTGATTCGAGAACCACTCAGAGATGTCTATCTTCCTGTATATGCCGGGGAATACACTAAAGCCGAATGTATGGGGAGAGATAAATATGTGATTGATGGTAAGGAATACAACGAATGTGACTTCTGTAGAGCTTCCTGCCCTTCCCGGGACGTATTTAAAGAGCCCGATTCCGGCCTCCCTCTCAAATGTGACATGTGTGAAGATGATCCACCACAAGAAAAACCTCTGTGTGTTCAGTGGTGTTTAAATGATGCCCTGACATACGAAGAAAGGGAAGAGGAAGTCGAAGAAGAAGTGAAACAGGAGGATGTGGAGATAGGATTGGAATCCATGATCAATCAATATGGATTGCAGAAGGTCATGGATACCATAGCCCGAATATCCATCTCAAAGAAGGAATAATGTAACCTTTGCCTTCCTCCTCTTAAGTAGGGGAAGGTTAGGTGGGGTGCATTTTGAGTTTATTTAGGATTTAGAGTTTAGGGTTTAGAGTTTAAACCTTCATTAAGTTGAAAGAAGAGGATTAAAGAATCGTGGAGACAATACCCCTATCCCCGTTCAAAATGGTCATCGATGGCATCAAAGAGGCCGGTGGAGGTGCTGATAAATTCTGTTATCAATGCGGAAAATGCGATACCGCATGTCCATGGAATCGGGTAAGAAAATTTTTTGTTCGAAGGATGATCAATCAGGCTAAATTCGGTTTGGTTCCTTTCGAATCCGAAGATTTATGGTTATGTGCGACCTGCCGCAATTGTGTTGATAGGTGTCCCAGAGGTGTCGAGATCATTGACGTGATGAGAGCAATGCGAAGATTGCTGGTGCCAGACGGTGTGGTTCCTGCGAGCATCCCTAATCTCCGGACGGTCATGACCAGTCTTGCAAGCGTAGGGAACCCCTGGGGACAAGAACCGAGTGACCGACCTAATTGGGGGAAAGAACTGGAGGTCAAGGAGTTCCATGAAGGCATGGAGCTGCTCTATTTTCCATGCTGCTATCCGAGCTATGAACCCAGATTAAAGAAGGTCGCTCAAGCCACGGCCAATATTCTCACTCAGGCAAGGGTCGATTTTGGGATATTGGGTTCTAAAGAGATGTGCTGTGGCGAGAGTGTCCGCAAAGCGGGTAATGAAACATTATTCAAACGTCTTGCCAGAGAGAACATTAAAACATTTATCGAAAATGGGGTAAAGAAAATTCTTTTATCTTCGCCTCACTGCTACCACACTTTTAAAAATGAGTATCCTGAATTTAAGGTCAACTTCGAGGTGGTTCATGTCTCCCAATATTTATTTACGCTCATTCAGGAGGGGAGGCTTCAGTTCAATAAGGAGTTTGGGAAGAAAGTGACTTATCATGACCCCTGTTACCTGGGTCGTCATAATGGCATTTACGATGAACCACGAGAGGTGTTGAAAAAAATACCCGGCTTAGACCTGGTGGAGATGGCCGAGTCACGAGCGGATAGTCTCTGTTGTGGCATGGGGGGAGGCAGGATTTGGATGGAAACGGCGAAGGGAGAAAGATTCTCCGATCTCAGACTTCAGCAAGCGATCGGGGTAGGGGCGGAGGTGCTCGTCACCGCTTGTCCTTATTGCATTACCCAATTTGAGGATAGTCGGTTAACCCTAAAGGATAGCGGGGCCTTAGAGATTAAGGACATTACGGAAATTATCCAGGAAGTGATTTAAAGGCAAACCCTAAACTTAAAACACTAAACTCTAAATAAATTTAAAATGGAAGAAACTCAAAACCCAAAACAACCGAAAATCCAATACTCCAAGCCGTAAATTGATGGTTTAAACGTTTTGATTTTGGGTTTATTTAGGATTTAGAGTTTAGGATTTAGAGTTTGAGATCTTTTTTGAAATGAGGACATAGAGAAGTGGAAAAAACATTAAAAATCATTGAAGACCAGATTGGCAAGAGTCTTGCTGACAGTATTGCCAAAAGTTTTGCGGACAATCATTTTGGAGATGTCATGGTTGTCGGTGGAGGGATCAGCGGTGTTCAAGCCTCTCTTGATCTTGCCTCTGCAGGTTTTAAGGTGTACCTAATTGACAAAGCACCTGCCATTGGTGGCAAGATGGCCCAGCTTGACAAGACCTTCCCGACCAATGAATGTTCCATCTGAATACTGGCACCCAAACTGGTCGAGGTCGGCCGGCATCCCAATATCGAGGTCATGACGTATACGGAAGTGGATAGGGTAGAAGGCGAGGCAGGAGACTTCAATGTCACACTGATTAAAAAGCCCAGATATATTCTGGAGGACAAATGCACGGGTTGTACCACCTGTGTCGAATACTGCCCAGTCCAATACCCTGATCTCTTCAATCAGGAAATATCGAAGAATAAAGCCGTCCATATCTACTTTGCTCAGGCTATTCCTCTGATCACTTATATTGATGAAAGCTGTCTTTACCTAAAAGAAAAGAAATGCGCTATTTGCACTGCCGTCTGCAAGAATGACGCCATCGATTTTAATCAAACACCAGAGAAGGTTGAGATAAAAGTAGGGGCGATCGTTCTTTCCCCGGGTTTTGAGCCATTTGACCCTAAGCTGAGGGACGAATATCGATACGGAAAGTTCCAGAACGTGGTCACCAGTATGGACTATGAACGGCTTTTGTGTGCGACTGGTCCCTATGAAGGTGAGATACTGCGTGCCTCCGACAAGAAGCACCCCCATAAAATAGCCTGGATTCAATGCGTGGGTTCAAGGCAGGTGATTCCGGGCGGCAACAGCTATTGTTCAACCGTCTGTTGCACATATACCCAGAAACAGGTCATTTTAACAAAAGATCATGATGCAGGGGCAGAGTGCACTATATTTCATAATGATATTCGCTCCTACGGCAAGGATTTTGAGCCATTCTACCAAAGAACAGAGAGACTTCCAGGGATTCGATTTATAAGAAGCTACACGTCAATTGTAAAAGAGAACCCGGAGACCCAAAATATCACCATCCGATATTCGATACCCGACGAAGGAGTAAAAGAGGAAGAATTCGATATGGTGGTATTATCCGTTGGATTGAACCCTCCTTCAGATCACAAGGATCTGGCAGATAAGTTCAGTATCGAGCTCAATGCCCATGGATTCTGCAAAACCGATCCTGGTAATGCGATGAAGACCTCTCGTCCTGGGATTTTTATAAGTGGAGCCTTCCAAGGTCCTATCGATATCCCTGAGTCGGTTTATACTGCCAGTGGAGCCGGCTCCCAATGTGGTCAGCTCCTTGACTACCGGCGGGGTAAACTGACCATCGAAAGGGAATATCCGCCTGAAAAGGATCTCTCCCAAGAGGAGCCCAGGGTAGGTGTCTTTGTGTGTCATTGTGGAGCAAATATTGGAAGAGTGGTTGGGGTTCCTTCCAC
>JACAEV010000156.1 GCA_013388645.1 Syntrophaceae bacterium
AGACAACCTAGACTCGATGCTTCTGGAGCCTTACATCACATCATGGGCCGAGGCATTGAAAGGACAAATATATTTCGGACGGAGCAAGACCGAGAAGATTTTCTGAACAGGCTGGCAGCTCTTTCCTCGAGGGCAAGGAGAGTGTTTTGTCAATTGGCGTTAGCTATTTCAGAGGAGGCACCAAATCTAACAAAATATCTTAAATTGTTTTAGAACCAACGTCCCCCTTTTTGTCGTCCAAATTCTTCCACATTACAAATTTTCATCTGCTACCCTTTTTCTTTTGCATCCATTGGTATTTTGAGGTATCTTTCTTTCGATGAAACCGATGCTTGTATTGGCCATTGAGACCTCTTGCGATGATACAGGGGCAGCGGTCCTTTTAAATGGAAGGGAAATTCTCTCCAATGTCGTTTCTTCTCAAATCTCTGTCCATCAAAAATATGGAGGGGTCGTTCCCGAGCTCGCATCAAGAAAACATATCGAGTCCATTGTCCCCATTGTCAATGAAGCCCTAAAAACAGCCAAGGTGACACTGAAAGAGATTGATGGGATTGCGGTCACTCAGGGACCTGGGTTGGTGGGGTCACTTTTAGTCGGACTCTCCTTTGCTAAATCGATTGCCTTTGCCAGAGGATTACCGTTTATTGGAGTCAATCATATCGAGGCCCATCTCTCTGCCATCTTTCTTGAAGAAAAGTCTCCTTCATTTCCTTTTATTGGCCTGGTTGTCTCCGGGGGCCATACCTCTCTTTTTCGTGTGAACGGATTTGGGAAATATATACGATTGGGACAGACGCGAGATGATGCAGCAGGGGAGGCCTTTGACAAGGTGGCTAAACTTTTAGGCTTGGGATATCCTGGGGGACCGATCATTGATGAACTCTCAAAAACAGGAAATCCAAAAGCCATTCCATTTCCGAGGCCGATTCTCTCCAAAAACTCCTTTGACTTCAGTTTCAGTGGACTGAAGACCGCAGTGGTCAATTATGTAAAGACTCACCCGGAGCCACCTGGAGGGTATCCAGAAAATCTGATCAAAGATATCGTCTCCAGTTTTCAAGAGGCAGTGGTCGAAGTCTTGTTGAGAAAAACCCTTCAAGCCGCTAACGACCAGCGATTGAAAAGAATGGTTCTCGCTGGGGGAGTGGCTGCCAATCAACGCCTTCGGGCGAAGGTGAAGGAGGAAGCTCTCCGGCAGGGATTGAAGGTCTATCTTCCTTCTTCCTCGCTTTGCACAGACAATGCGGCGATGGTGGGGGTGGTTGGATATGAATACTTGAAGCGAGGGCTAAGGTCACCCTTTTCACTCAATGCGTTTTCAAATCTACCGCTTTAGTGAATAATGATAGATGTCAAAGTTCAAATGAAATCCAAAGTTTAAATGACAAAACGTATTAAGCAGGAGCTAAAAGAATACGGATTGTTTCCTAAAAAAAGACTGGGTCAGCACTTCCTTGTTGATTCAAATATCTTTAATAAAGTCATCCGGACTGCTCAGGTTGAGAAAGGGGATGTGGTTCTTGAAGTCGGCCCTGGCCTGGGAGAGATGACCATTGCCCTTGCTCATCATGCTAAAAAGGTGATGGCCATTGAGATCGATTCGAAATTGGTGGACATCCTGAAGCAAAAGTTAAGAGACGTTTCAAACGTGGAGGTGATCCATCGGGATGTCTTAAAGATAGATTTCGGCCAACTGTTTAGAAAAGAAAAGCATCCCATCAAAGTCATCGCCAATCTTCCCTATCAAATTTCAACCCCCCTTCTTTTTCGTTTCATTGCATCTAAGGAAATCTTTTCCACCCTCACTTTGATGCTTCAAAAAGAAGTCGCTGAGAGGATGGTCGCTTCCCCGGGTGGGAAAGGATATGGTCCATTATCGATCTTCGTACAAATTTATTCGAATGTCTCGATTTGTTTCTTGATCAAACCCTCTGCCTTCTTTCCTCCCCCAGGAGTGGAATCAGCGGTTGTCCATATGGGTTTTAAAGAAAAACCGATGGTTAAATTAGAAGAAGAGGAATGGTTTAAAAAAGTGGTCAAAGGATGTTTTGGCTATCGACGAAAGACACTGATCAACGCACTGAAGCATTCTGGACTCCCCCTTCCTCAATCCATTGAGTGGAGCATGAAAAAAATGGGCCTCAACCCTCAACGAAGACCTGAAACCCTCACGATTGAAGAGTTTGTTCATTTAGCAGAAGCCCTTAAGAAATAATCCCCCCTTTCCCCCCTTTAATAAAGGGGGGAAAGGGGGGATTTGGAATGCCCCTTTCTCCACAAATCTATTTGCAAAAAAACAAGGGGATGATTATCTTTAAGGCAAAATGAACAGGGGGAAATGAATCGATGAATATTGACAAATTTACGTTAAAAGCTCAAGAGGCGTTGCAAGAAGCCAAGGCCATTGCCGAAAGAAAGCATCATCAACAGATCGACGTGGAACATCTTTTACTTGCCCTCTTAGGACAGAAAGAGGGAATAGTCATTCCCATCCTCCAAAAATTGGGGGCGAATCCAGATGTCATTGTTTCTCAATTAGAGAATGAATTGAACCGAATTCCCCAAGTCACGGGTCGGGGAGTCGGACAAGTTTATCTCTCAAGCAGGTTGAATGAAATTTTCAACCTGGCCGGCAAGGAAGCCGAACGATTGACCGATGAATATCTCTCCACCGAACACCTTCTGCTCGCGATGGCGGATGAGAAACAAGGAGCTTCCTATCAGATCCTCCAAAGAAACGGGGTAAGCAAGGATGCGATTTTCAGAGTGCTCCAGGAAATTCGTGGGCCCCACCGGGTGACGGATCAGAATCCGGAAGAGAAATATCAGGCTTTAAAACGCTTCAGCCGAGATCTCACGGAGGAAGCGAGGAAGGGAAAACTCGATCCGGTGATTGGGAGGGACGATGAAATCCGACGGGTCATTCAAGTGCTCTCTCGTAGGACAAAGAACAATCCCGTGTTGATTGGAGAGCCAGGTGTTGGAAAGACAGCGATCGTAGAGGGCTTGGCTCAGAGGATTGTCAAAGGGGATGTCCCCGAGACGTTAAAAAATAAAAAATTGGTGGCATTGGATCTGGGAGCCCTGATCGCAGGGGCCAAATTCAGAGGCGAGTTTGAAGAGAGATTGAAAGCCGTGCTGAAAGAGATTTCGAATGCGGCAGGCCAGATTATCCTTTTCATCGACGAACTCCATACCTTGGTGGGAGCGGGGGCGGCAGAGGGAGCGATCGATGCCTCGAATATGTTAAAGCCTGCTCTGGCCAGAGGGGAGTTACGATGTGTTGGTGCGACCACCCTCAATGAATATCGGAAGTACGTGGAAAAAGATGCAGCACTCGAACGACGATTTCAACCCATTTACGTCAGCCAGCCCACGGTGGAAGACACCATCGCCATCTTAAGAGGTCTGAAAGAACGTTACGAGGTTCACCATGGGGTCAAGATCAAAGATTCGGCGATCATCGCCGCTGCCATGCTTTCCCACCGATACATTTCAGATCGGTTTCTTCCGGATAAGGCAGTGGATTTGATGGATGAGGCGGCCTCGAGATTGAGGATCGAGATCGATAGCGTTCCCATGGAGATCGATGAAGTTCAACGGAAGGTCATGCAACTCGAAATTGAACGTCAAGCGCTGAAAAAAGAGAAGGATAGGGCTTCCATTGAAAGGTTAAAAAAGATTGAAAAAGAGTTGGCGGATTTAAAGACCGAAGTCAAAGAGAAAACATTGAAATGGGAAAACGAGAAGAAGGCGATTTCGCGAATTCATCAAATCAAAGAACAGATCGAGAAGACAAAGCAGATGATGAAAGAGGCAGAACGGGAGGTGGATTATACCCGATTGGCTGAGCTGCAATATGGGGAAATGGCAAAACTGGAAGGCGATTTGAAGAAGGAAGAAGAGAAACTGACCGAACTTCAGAAGAATGAGAAGATGCTCAAAGAGGAAGTGGATGAAGAGGATGTGGCAGAGGTGGTCTCCAAATGGACGGGTATCCCTGTTTCCAAGATGTTAGAAGGGGAAGTTGAAAAACTGATCCATATGGAAGAGAGGCTGAGGCAAAGGGTCGTCGGCCAGGAGGATGCCATCGTTGCCGTCTCCAATGCAGTGAGAAGGGCCAGGGCGGGATTGCAAGATCCCAATCGACCCATTGGTTCCTTTATCTTTATGGGCCCTACCGGAGTGGGAAAGACAGAGCTCGCTCGAGCCCTGGCTGAATTTTTATTCGACGACGAGCAGGCGATGGTGAGAATTGATATGTCTGAATACATGGAGAAGCACTCCGTTGCCCGTCTGATCGGTGCCCCTCCGGGGTACGTGGGGTATGAGGAAGGAGGGTTTTTGACGGAGGCCGTTCGAAGAAGGCCTTATTCGATTGTTCTGATGGATGAGATTGAGAAGGCCCATCCAGAGGTGTTCAATATCCTCTTACAAATTTTAGATGATGGAAGATTAACGGATGGTCATGGCCGAACAGTTGACTTTAAAAATACAGTGGTCATCATGACCTCTAATATCGGGAGTCAATGGATCATGGATTTAGGCGAGAGGGATTATGAGGAGATGCGGCGCCGGGTGATGGATGCCGTCAAAGCCCATTTTAAACCCGAATTTTTAAATCGGGTGGATGAGTTGATCATCTTCCATAGTCTTGGATTGGAACAGATCAAAGCGATCGTTGAGATCCAAGTGAAAAAGCTTGAACAACGACTTTTAGAAAGACGAATTCAACTCAGGATGACCGAGAAAGCAAAGGAATGGTTAGCCAAGGAAGGATTTGACCCTGCCTATGGGGCGAGGCCACTTAAGCGTGTGATTCAAAAAGAGATTCAAGATAAATTAGCCATGAAGATTTTGGAGGGTAAATTTAAAGAGGGATCTACCATTACCGCAGACAAGGATGACAAAAAAGAAGAATTACTATTTAGGGCATAGAGTTGTAACTTAACAATTTTCTTGACAATATTTGAAAAACCTGTTATTCATACAGCGTTTTTCATAGGTCTTCCGAGATAATCTGAAGGAGGACAAAGGAGGTCAAAAGGCACGTAGCTCAGGGGGAGAGCGCTACCTTGACGCGGTAGAAGTCTGGGGTTCAAATCCCCACGTGCCTACCATTGAAACTAAATTATTAAAGAGTGAAGCATAACTTGTTGAAGGGAAAAACATTTTAATTCTGAAAATGGGAGAGGCATCATTCATCGTCATTGATGGGTGATGCCTTTTCAGCTTCAATCAAAGCGAGGGAAGGAGTGACATGGAGGAACTGGTTCACGTCACTATGCCGAAAGGGGTGAAAAGAAAAATCCCAAAAGGGACGAAACTTCAGGAGCTGGCTGACCAATGGGATAAAGAAGCCGTCGCAGCTCAAGTGGATGGCGGATTAGTCGACCTCAGTCGAACGGTTGAGAAAGATGTTGCGATTTCATTTATTTCTGTTCATTCAAAGAAAGGGCTGGAGATATTGCGCCATTCTGCCTCTCATGTCATGGCCCAGGCGGTCAAGGAACTTTTTCCAAACGTCAAACTGACTTTTGGTCCATACACGGAGAATGGTTTCTATTATGACTTTGATTATGAACGAACTTTTACCCCTCAAGATATTGAATTGATTGAAAAAAGAATGACGGAGATTATTTCCAGGGATGAGCCATTTATCCGGGAGGACGTTCCCAAAGAAGTGGCCATTAAAAAATTTCAGGAGATGAGAGAGAGTTATAAAATTGAGCACTTGGAAGAGCTTCCTGAACATGTCTCTCTTTATCGCCAAGGGACGTTTTTAGATCTTTGCGAAGGGCCCCATATCCCTTCGACCGGAAGGATTAAAGCATTTCGACTTTTAAATGTATCTGGAACTTATTGGAGAGGAGACGCTCGGAATCAAGTTCTCCAAAGAATTTATGGAACGGCATTTCCGACAGAACAGGCATTAGAAGAATTTCTCCATATGCTGGAGGAAGCTCGCAAACGAGATCACCGAAAGCTGGGGCGGGAACTCGATTTGTTTAGCCTGAGCGAAGAGGCTGGTCCAGGGATGGTGATTTACCATCCTAAAGGCGCCATGCTCCGTACGATCTTGGAAGATTTTGAGAAGAAAGAACATTTAAAACGAGGATATCAGATTGTCATCGGGCCCCATCTTCTTCGGCTCGAACTTTGGAAGCAGTCCGGCCATTTTGAGAACTACCGGGATAAGATGTATTTCACCAAAGTGGAGGATGCGGAGTACGGAATCAAACCGATGAATTGTCTGGCGCACATGCTCATTTACAAGTCTCAAATTCGAAGCTATCGGGACCTTCCGCTCCGCTATTTCGAATTAGGGACCGTCTATCGACATGAGAAATCAGGAGAGCTCCACGGGTTGCTTCGGGTGAGAGGGTTCACTCAGGATGATGCTCATATCCTGTGCCGTCCCGATCAGTTAAATGAGGAAATTTGTGCCATCATTGAATTTGTGGATGATGTGATGCGGATTTTTGGTTTTGAATTTGAGATGGAACTCAGCACTCGACCAGAAAAGTCCATCGGCCAGGATGAGGATTGGGAAAGGGCGACCCAAGCCCTCAGAAATGCTCTTCAAACCAAAAACCTCCCTTACGATGTCAACGAGGGTGAAGGAGCCTTTTATGGTCCGAAGATTGATGTCAAACTCAAGGATGCCCTCCATCGAAGGTGGCAATGCGCAACGATACAGGTGGATTTTGCCATGCCTGAAAGATTCGATCTGACTTATGTTGGAAGCGATGGAGAGAAGCATCGACCGGTCATGCTTCATCGCGTCATCCTTGGAGCGATGGAGCGGTTTATCGGAGTGTTGGTGGAGCACTATGCTGGAGCGTTCCCCGTTTGGCTTGCCCCCACCCAAGCGAGGGTGATGACTGTGACAGACAGGCAGGTCCCTTATGCAGAGGAGGTTTACCGCCAGTTGATGCAAAGGGGAGTGAGGGTGGAAAAAGATTTTCGTAACGAGAAATTGGGCTTCAAGATTCGAGAGGCCCAGATTCAGAAGATTCCATATATGTTAGTCGTCGGGGACCGGGAGGTGAAAGAGGGAACTCTCTCTCCTCGTAAAAGAAGTGGAGAAACGATGAAATCGATGAAGGTCGAAGATTTCGTCAAACAGGTTGAATCCGAATACCCCGCTTTATAACAAAAACACGCGAAGCGTTATGCGCATAGCGAGCGGTTGCAAAGGAGGTGATGCCTATCGCCAGAGATGTTCGAATTAATCGAGAGATTCGGGCAAAAGAAGTGAGGGTCGTTGACCCGGAAGGCAAACAATTAGGGATTTTACCGGTATTTGAAGCCTTACGCTTGGCGAGTCATTATGAGTTAGATTTGGTAGAGGTTTCTCCGAAATCAGAACCGCCCGTCTGCCGCATCATGGACTACGGGAAATTTAAGTATCAGCAGAGCAAAAAAGCTCACGAGGCGAAAAAGAAACAAGCTGTTGTTCATATCAAAGAAGTGAAGATGAGGCCGAAAACAGAAGAACATGATTTTCAATTCAAACTTCGTCATATCGAACGCTTTTTAAAGGAGGGGAACAAGACCAAAGTGACCATCGTTTTTAGAGGGAGAGAATTAGCACACCCCGATTTAGGTAAAAATATGTTAGCTCGGGTTACGGAAGAGGCAAAGGAATGGGGGAAGGTGGAGCAGACTCCAAAATTTGAAGGGCGAAATTTCATCATGGTCTTATCCCCTCTCCAAAGCCAAAAGCCCAAATAGAAAAGATGGGGAAGATGGGATGGGAGGAGTCCGATTTGGGGAGGGTGAAAAAAAAGACACAGGAGTGAATCGATTCAACAAGAGGAGGAGATTGTGCCCAAAATAAAAACCAACCGAGGGGCGGCGAAGCGATTTAAGAGGACCGGGACTGGCAAGATCAAGGCCAAAAGGGCATTCGCCCGACATATTCTGACGAAGAAATCGACGAATCGAAAACGCGGCCTCAGAAAAGCAAAATTTATCGAGAAAACGGATTCCCAAGGGATCAAGAAGTTAATCCCTTATATTTAGACAGCCCGAGCGAAGGGCATGCTGAAACAAAAAAAATTCAAAACATAAGAATCTCTGTCTTTTCATATGCCACCGATGGGAATTTTAAAATTGGCAATCAGTCATCACACGGAGGATGATCAATCATGTCAAGGGTAAAAGGAGGACCGAAAACAAGAGAGAGACGCAAAAAGGTCCTAAAAATGGCGAAAGGTTATCGGGGGGGGCGAAGTCGTCTCTTTCGGACGGCAGTCGATGCAGTCCATCGCGCTCTGGCTTATGCCTATCGAGATCGGAGAGCCCGGAAGAGAGATTTTAGAAGGCTTTGGATCACTCGCATCAATGCCGCTGCGCGAGAGCATGGCCTTTCTTACAGTCGTTTAATGGATGCGTTGCGGAAGGCGCATGTCGAACTGGATCGAAAAGTGTTGGCCGATTTGGCAGTAAGGGATCCCGATGCTTTTTCCAAGATCGCTGAAATGGCAAAAGCCCAAACTAAATAGCATTGGTTTCTAATCGTCTCTTGTCTCTTCAGGGGAGGATGTCGTAGCGGGGGATGGGTTTCGACATCATCTCTCAATAGGAGAAGGAGACAATGAAGGAGAGAGGGAGTCTATTTGTGCTTGATGAATTGGAAAGACTCCAAAACGAAATCGCCGTTTCAATTTCTCAGGCTGCCACCGAGAAAGAACTTTCTGAAATACGGGTTAAGGTTTTAGGAAAAAAAGGAACCTTGACTCAACTTCTCAAACGCTTGGGAACGCTTCCGGAGAAAGATCGAAAAGAGATAGGGAAGAAAGCGAATCAGGTGAAGGAAAGCACGGAAGCGAGAATCGAGGAGGCTCTTTTCCTTCTTTCGGAAAGAGAGAGGAAGGAGGCATTAGAAAGGGAAAAGATCGATGTGACACTACCGGGAAGGAGGATCCCTGTTGGGAAGAGACACCCACTCACCCAGACCCTTGATCAGATCATTGATATTTTTTCTCGATTGGGATTCGAAGTGGTGGAAGGGCCAGAAGTCGAATTGGATTATTACAATTTTGAAGCCCTCAATATTCCGAAGGGTCACCCCGCCAGGGAGATGCAGGCGACTTTTTTCATTTCGGAAGATGTGGTGTTGAGAACGCATACCTCGCCCGTTCAGGTGAGAACCATGGAGAAGAAGCAGCCTCCGGTTCGAGTGATCTGTCCAGGGGCGGTCTATCGGTGTGATTCAGACCCAACGCATTCTCCGATGTTTCATCAGGTCGAAGGTCTTTTGGTCGATAAGGGAATCACGTTTGCAGATTTGAAGGGGGTCTTGACCGTCTTCGTTCATCAGATGTTCGGGAAGGAGACGAAACTTCGATTCCGTCCGAGCTTTTTTCCTTTCACAGAACCCAGTGC
This sequence comes from Syntrophaceae bacterium, assembly GCA_013388645.1. Lineage (GTDB taxonomy): Bacteria > Desulfobacterota > BSN033 > BSN033 > UBA1163 > UBA1163. The sequence goes on from JACAEV010000156.1 coordinate 9,397, forward strand.
TGAAATCGATATTGAGTGTTTCATCTGTAACGGAAAAGGATGTGGCGTTTGCTCTCAAACCGGTTGGTTAGAGATCTTGGGGTCTGGAATGGTGGATCCAGCGGTTTACAAGTTTGTGAATTACGATCCTGAAGAAGTGACCGGGTTTGCTTTTGGAATGGGCATTGAACGGATTGCGATGCTCAAATATGGGATTCATGACATCCGTCTTTTCTTTACAAATGATTTGAGGTTCCTGAAACAGTTCTGAGTTCGGAGATCGGAGTTCGGAGCATTAAAACTGAACACTCCGAATGTGAAACCATTTTAGATTGCAGATTGCGGATTGGGGAATTGAAAGTTTAGAGTCATTAATTCGGTATTCGGAGTTCTTATTTTCTGTTTTCGCTCCGAACTCTTAACACCGAACTCCGAACTGTATTTTCCAATCCGAGATTGGAAAATCATGAAAGTCAGTCTGAATTGGCTTAAGGATTATATTCAGATCCAGATGGAATTGAAAGACTTAATCAATCTTCTGACCATGGCAGGGTTGGAAGTGGAAGGAGTCCAGTCCATCGGCGGAGGGCTGGAAAAGGTAGTGGTGGCGGAAATTGGCTCGATACGGAAACATCCCAATGCGGACCGCCTCTCCTTGGTCGAAGTCAAGACCGATCAGGAGACGTTGTCGATCGTCTGTGGCGCTACGAATATCAGGGAGGGGCAAAGGGTCCCCTTGGCTCTTGTCGGAGCAAGACTTCCAAATGGGGTTGAAATCAAGAGATCAAAAATTCGGGGGATCCCCTCTGAAGGAATGCTCTGCTCGGAAATAGAACTCGGCCTTGGCCAGGATGCCTCGGGTATCATGATCCTCCCGCCCCAAGTTGCTCTGGGGGCTGATCTGGGTGAGGTCATGGGGTTGAAAGATACGATCCTCGATCTCAGCATCACTCCCAATCGGCCGGATTGTCTCTGTGTGATTGGAATCGCCCGAGAGATCGCTGCCCTCACCCATCAGAAAATCAAATATCCCGCTCCGACTCTTTCTGACCGAGGAGAAGAGATCCATCAAAAAACGTCTGTGACGATTTTAGACCAAGACCTATGTCCTCGTTATGTGGCGAGGATGATCGAAGGGGTGACGATCGGTCCCTCTCCCCGATGGATGAGCGATCGATTAGAAAAAGTTGGGATTCGATCCATCAACAACGTCGTCGATGTGACCAATTATGTGATGATGGAATATGGGCAACCCCTCCATGCCTTCGATTTTGAATTGTTGGAAGAAGGGCGGATTGTGGTTCGGAGAGCGAGAGAGGGGGAGGCATTTGTCACGCTGGATGGCGTGAAGAGGACGTTAGACAAGGAAATGCTCATGATCTGTGATGGCGTAAAACCGGTTGCCATTGCCGGTGTGATGGGTGGCCTTAATTCAGAGATCAAAGAAAATACCCAGAAAGTCCTCCTCGAAAGCGCTTATTTTAATCCGGAATCGAATCGAAGGACGTCGAAGAAGCTCGGCCTGGAAACGGAAGCCGCTTATCGATTTGGAAGAGGGATTGATTATGGAGGATGCCTCGCCGCAGCAAACCGGGCTGCCCAATTAATTCAGGAATTAGCCAAGGGGAGGGTCGTCGAAGGGGTGGTGGATGCCTACCCTGGGACGATCGCACCACATCCAATTCGGTTGAGCGTCAAAAAAATCCATCAGATCTTGGGAACTGAGGTGTCTGGGAAACAGGTTAGACAATACCTGGAAGGTTTAGAGTTGGACGTTCGGGAAGAGGATGAAGATATCCTGGTCGTGACGCCCACCTCTTTTCGGGGAGATTTAGAGAGGGACATTGACCTCATTGAGGAAGTGGCCCGGTTGGATGGATATGAAAATATTCCGATGACCCTTCCCAAAGGACCTCCCTCCGCAGAGGAAAGAGGAAAGGAGTTCTATATCGAAAGGAAAGTGATCGATGTCCTCATCGATCATGGATACCATGAAGCGATCACCTATAGTTTTACCTCTCCTGCTTCGTGCGATCTCTTGGGACTTCCTCAAGACGATCCAAGAAGAAGGTCTCTTCGAATTCTCAATCCTCTCACAGAAGATCTCTCCATCATGAGGACGACGTTGATTCCCGGTCTATTGGAGACGGCGCGCTATAATGTCTCGCGAAAAAATTCTAATCTTAAACTCTTTGAGTTGAAAAAAGTGTTTATCCCGCAAGAAGGAAAGAACCTTCCGCAAGAACCGAAATCTCTCGTGGGGTTGGCCATGGGGTTTGATCGGGACCCCCATTGGGCTTTTTCACCAAGGCAAGTTGATTTTTTTGATATCAAAGGGTGCGTTGAAGACCTGTTCGATGCGTTGCAGATAAGGGGTATGAAATTTAGTAAAGCGGAAGCGATCTCTTATCTTCATCCCGGAAAAGCCTCTAAGGTGATCCTCGGGGAGGACGTCCTGGGGGTGTTAGGAGAGGTTCATCCGCAGGTGTTAAGTCGCTATGACATTCATGGGAATGTTTATCTCTTCGAAATGGATTTTACCAAAATGGTAGCCTATTCGGGAAAGGCCAAGCGATTTCAGTTATTGCCTAAGTTTCCAGCAGTTTATAGAGATCTTTCCGTGGTGGTCGATCACGCCTTGGAGTCCGAAAGGATCATTGAGGCCATTTGGGCTTTTCAACCACCCTTCGTCGAAGAGGTGAACCTCTTCGATCTCTATGATGGTCCTCCCATCCCGAAGGGTAAAAAGGGGATGTCTTATCGAATCCGATATCAGGCCAATGATCGTACCTTGACGGACGAGGAGGTGAATCACTTCCATGAGAAGATCGTCTCCAAATTAAAGGAGGCCTTTCCGCTTCAATTAAGGCAATAAACATCGCTCAGAAAGGAGGAACCCTATATGACGAAGGTTGATATCGTTGAGCAGATTTATGAGAAGGTGGGATTTTCAAAAAAAGAGGTAGCCAAAATTGTAGAATATATTTTCGAAATCATCAAAGATACCTTGGTCAAGGAAGATAAGATCAAAATTTCTGGGTTCGGAAACTTTGTTGTCCGGAAAAAAAGGTCGAGGCGGGGTCGAAACCCACAGACGGGAGGCGATATTGAGATCACGGCAAGAAGGATCTTGACCTTCAAACCCAGTCAGGTGTTAAAGGGAGGTCTCAATCGTAAAGAGACCTAACTCTTCACGGTGGATAGAAAAGCTTAACACTCCTCCCTGCTCGCTGCAGGAAGCAATGAGAGAGAAGTCATGACCCGGTTGCTCAAAAGGCATGAAATTGAAAACCCTGTCTCCCATGAAAGGCTCTATTATCGGATTGGTGAGGTCAGTCGCATTACAGGCCTTAAACCCCATGTGCTTCGTTATTGGGAATCGGAGTTTAAAGTCATCAAACCCTATAAGGGGGGGTCCTTGCAGCGCCTTTACAGGAGGAAAGACCTCGATGTCATCCTCAAGATCAAAAAACTCCTCTATGAGGATGGGTTCACCATCGCTGGGGCAAAGAAAAAGATCAGAGATCTGGAGAGATTAGAAAACAAACAGACAAAATTGAGGTTGGTCGGGAAAGGTTCCAATGGGAAGTCTCATGAGTTTCTTGCCGCCCTCAAAGAAGAATTATTAGGGATCAGAGAAATGTTAGAATAGGTCCCTTTCATTTTTAAATGTTCAAATTGTTCGTCTCCTATCCATCTTCGTCAAGGGGATAAATCTTAAGGGAACCTCTAATAATTCCTAATTCGTCACTCCCGCCCCGTATCAGGTACGGGGTAAACTCCAGCGGGAGTCCAGTCATTTCAAAAGGTTATGGATTCCTGATTCCGCAGGAATGACATTTTTAGAGGTTGCCTTAAATCTTCATCGCTTGGCTGCTCTCTCATTTCATGGGTCTCGGTTGATTCTGGAACATGTACCCAAGCTCAAGCCAAGCACTCTTTTCCGAAGAACAGAGTTCGAGGGGGAGTTATGAATTGGGTGGTCAGTTGTACGTTGTGCGGTAGTTCCTCCGTCTATGAGTCAGGTCAAGGGTTGCCAGATATTTGTCCAGTTTGTTACGAAAAGGGGAAGAAGGAGGTTAAAAAATTTTTAGAAAAGGAACAAAAGCGGAAGGAAATCATCTCCGTCGGCACGCCTGAATTGGTTCATCGAAAGATCATCAAGACACTCGGAATGGTCTCCCATGAACATGTTTTTGGAGTCGGTTTAGTCAAAGAATTAGATCTGGCGAAGTTTAATGGGGGCATAGCGATTTCATGGACAGAAAAAATCCGTACGGGGAGAGAGCTTGCGGTCAAGTCCATCGAAGATGAAGCCATTGAAATGGGAGGGAATGCTGTCGTAGGGGTAGAGATCATCTATAAAGTTTTAGGAGCCCATAACGATATGGTGATGCTCCTTGTCGGAGCGAAGGGGACAGCGGTCGTGATCGATTAAGGAGAAACTGGACTTTTGAAAGGAAATTGAATATAGTAGATATAAATTGGAATAATGGATCGATGGAATAAGGGGCTATTATTCCAATATTCCATTATTCCATCTTTCCATATTTTTTCGGGGCGTAGCGCAGCCTGGTAGCGCACTGGCATGGGGTGCCAGGTGTCGGAGGTTCAAATCCTCTCGCCCCGACCATGTTTTTTTGAGGTTGGAGGTTGAAGCTTATCCCTCTACCCTATGTCCTGATATTTGAATGGTCGAGCGGTTGATAATTTTGGTCACTAATGATGATGGAATCCATTCGAAGGGGATCATTATATTGGCTAAGTTTCTTCAGGAAATGGGGGAGGTGTTTGTCGTTGCCCCAGACCGGGAAAAGAGTGCCGTCGCACATTCTCTTACCCTTCATCGGCCACTTCGTGTCGAAAAGATTAAAAAGAATTTTTATGCCGTCGATGGAACGCCCGCAGATTGTGTTCATCTGGGAGTCAATGCGATTCTTCCGAACCGACCCCGGTTGATCGTTTCGGGAATTAATAAAGGTGGAAATTTAGGGGATGATATTATTTATTCTGGAACGGTTTCTGCTGCCTTCGAAGGGACGTTACTGGGAATTCCATCCTTCGCAATCTCCCTGGTTTCCAGAAGCCATTTTAAATTTGACGTGGCGGCTCAGTTCGCCTTAAGAATGGCTCGATCTATCATCCAGCGGGAGCTCCCCCCCAAAACCTTTCTGAATATCAATGTTCCCAACCTGGAGGAGAGAGACATTAAATCCTATAAGATCACCCAGCAGGGGAGATTCATTCATGGAGGGGATGGCGTCATAGAGAAAGTGGATCCCAGGGGAAGAAAATATTACTGGATCGGTGGCGGACAGTTGATTTTTAATCGGGGGAGGAATACCGATGCGGAAGCCGTATCGAAGTCCTTCATCTCCATTACCCCGCTTACCCTCGACTTGACAAATTACTCCTCCATGCGGGAACTAAAAAAATGGAGGATATAAATTGGAATAACATTCCATACGCGTTTAGATGAAGGGTCAACATTTTAAATTGCTCTATTACATTCAAAAAAGGAGGAGGACATGAAAACAACATTAAGTATCATCAAGGCGGATATTGGAAGTATTGGGGGGCATATTCGACCCAGTGAAACTTTGATTGCAGAGGTCAGAAATTATGTGGCGGAGAAAGGGAAAGGGATGATTTCTGATTTTTATATCAGTCATACAGGCGATGATATCGCTATTCTTTTTTCCCATTCGTTGGGCATCGGAAATGAGAAAATTCATCAATTGGCGTGGAATGCCTTTGTTGCAGGGACCAAAGTGGCAAAGGAACAGGGCCTTTACGGAGCAGGTCAGGATTTATTGAAGGATTCCTTTTCGGGAAATGTCAGAGGGATGGGGCCGGCCGTAGCAGAAATGGAGTTTGATGAGCGACCCAACGAACCCTTTCTTTTCTTTGCTGCGGATAAGACCGACCCTGGAGCCTATAATCTTCCGCTTTATTTGGCCTTTGCAGATCCTATGTATAATGCAGGATTGATCCTCAGCCCTTCGATGAATAAAGGATTTCGCTTTATCATTATGGATGTGAACTATACGGAAGGGGATCGGGTGATTGAGTTGAATGCTCCGGAGGAGATCTACGATATCGCTGCCCTGCTAAGGGATAATCAGCGATTTGTGGTTGAGGCCATCTATTCCAGAAACAATGGGGAGATCGCTGCTTCGGTGAGCACGACCCGACTGCATAATATCGCTGGTAAATATACAGGAAAAGACGATCCCGTCATGTTGGTAAGGGTTCAGGGCGTATTTCCTGCCACAGGGGAAGTTCTTGCCCCCTTCAACATCGGACACTTTGTTGCGGGCTTTATGAGGGGAAGCCATACTGGGCCGTTGATGCCTGTAAAGATTAACTCCCCAATCTCTTATTTTGATGGCCCACCGGTCGTCGCCTGTCATGCCTTCTGTGTCCATCATGGAAAACTCACCGAACCTGCGGATGCATTTGATCATCCCTATTGGGATTGGGTGCGAAATAAAGTCTCTCAGAAGGCAACCGATATTCGACAGCAGGGTTTCTCTGGAGCAGCCATGCTTCCTTATGGTGAGTTGGAATATGGTGGTATCGTAGAGAAGATGGGGATACTGGATAAAAAATTCAAAGTAAGAAAGTAGCATTGTCACCCTTAGATCTTCGAAATGGTCCTTAGTTTGAGGTTAGGGCTAAGGTAAGGAAGCCCGTTTGGTTTAGGGTTAGAGGGTACGGTTTCGTTTTTAAGACCAATAACCGAATGACGAAACGGGCATTTTGACCCTTATCCTAAGACTTAAACTTTTTTCAGCAAAACCCCCTATGCAAAAGCATGTTTACATCGAGACCTATGGTTGTCAAATGAATGAACACGATACCGAGCGAATCCTTCACCTCTTGGAGGGAGCTCATTA
>JACAEV010000034.1 GCA_013388645.1 Syntrophaceae bacterium
AAAGTCGTCATTCCCGTGAAAACGGGAATCCAGGGAATTCTAACTACATGAAAATACTGGATTCCTGCATGCGCAGGAATGACAGAAAATGGCCTTTCCAGACTTTTTACGAGACCACCATTATTCCATTTTTTGCTTATGGACATCCTCATCTACGGAATTATCAATAGTTTCTCCCTTGCCTTGATGGCGATTGGATTCACACTGGTTTATGGAATCAGTCGTCTCCCCAATTTCGCCCATGGGGCGCTGTATGTGATTACCGGTTTTGCCGTCTGGTGGCTCCTTAATAAACTTCATCTCAATTATTTTGTTGCCATCCCACTCGCCCTGGTCCTCATGGGTCTGGTCGGTGCAGCCATCTATCGATTTGTTCTCATCCGTGTAAGGGGGATGGCTACGTCTGAGATCATCGCCACCTACGCCTTGGGGTTGGCTGTTCTTGAATTCCTCCGTTGGAGAGGATTTAGAGGAATGACTTATACGCTCCCTGTCTTTATTGAAGGAAGCGTTACCATAGCAGGCATCCCTGTTGACCTTCAACGAATCATTGTTATCGGCATAGGGATTATTGTGGTCTCATTTATGTGGACGTTTACGCATTTCAACAGGATTGGTTTAGCACTCAGGGGAATGGCGCAGGATGAACATGCGGCGATGATGCTTGGAATCGATTCCGATTGGATGGCCGTTATTGCCATGGCTATGGGGTCGATTTTAGCTGGCCTCTCGGCCGTTGCCTTGCTTCCTTTAGGCAACATTGTTGTGGAAGCGGGTTACAACGTATTGATCCTTTCGATTGCTGTATGTATTGTGGGTGGATTGGGGAGCTGGGTGGGAGCGATTTTAGCGGCCTTTATCATCGGATTTCTCCAAATCATTGCCGCCCATATCCAGTCCCATTTCCAGATGGTGGTGGCACTCCTGGCGATTATCATTACTCTGATATTAAGACCCTCAGGGCTTTTTGGTAGACAAAAGGAACTGGAAGAAAGAGTCTAAAAATGGTTTTTGGGTTAAGGCTACGATGCCAGTTTAGTATAGAGTCAAGAGGTTACGGTTTAAAAACTCAAAGACCTAACCCTTTAAAGACACGGGTATCTTAACTATTACCTCTACTGACATTTGTTTTGAATTTCGGATTCAGGATAAAGCGTTGAGTACAATAGAGAGACGCAGAGAGAGACTCGATAGAGGTATCAAGGTACGGACCGAAGGGATTTATGCTGTCTCTTCATGGGAGGAGGTGACCTACCTTGTTCTTCCGAGGCTGATTTTAATTGTTGGCCTTCTTCTCCTTCCTGTTCTCATTCCATCCCTCTATTGGAAACGGGTTGTTTCCATCGCCGCCATTTATGCTCTGCTCGCTCTCGGGTTCGATTTCTTAGCCCATTTTGTAGGATTGGTCTCTCTGGGAGGGGCTTTTTTCATCGGCGTAGGCGGATACACTGCAGCTCTCCTCAATAAATCCCTCGGGCTGCCGATTTTATTGACCATTCCAATGGCTACCCTGGGAGGAGCGCTTATCTGCACCCTTCTCCTTCTTCCTGCCCTCCCACTTCGAGGGGTGTACTTTGCCATTGTGACGTTGATGTACCCCCTGGCTCTCATGAGAATCATTGAAGCATTGAATATCTTCGGCGGAACAGATGGTATCCTTGGAGTAGCAGGATTTCCCAACCGATGGGTTGAGCAATATCTCATTCTCTTGATTGTAATCTTTGCATTGTTTGGATTAAGGAGATTAGTGAATGAAGATATCGGTCTCGTCTTTCGCGGAGTCAAGGATAACGATCAGGCAGTGAGGGCTTCTGGATTAAGCATCACCCTTTACAAGGCCATCGCCGTTTTCATCGCTTCCGGGCTCGGGTCTCTCGGGGGAGCCTATCTGTCGCATATTTATATGTGGTCAGGAATATCACAATTCGCTCTTGACTTCTCGGTCATTCCTATTGCGGCCACTGTCATCGGTGGAGGGGGAACGTTGGTGGGCCCTTTATTGGGTTGTTTCTTTCTTGTCCCGATCTCAGAATGGCTAAGAGAGTTTGGCACTTTAAGAATTGTTTTCTATTCTTTGATCCTAATGGCATTCATTATGTTCCGGAGCGAAGGGGTCATGGTCTACGCCCAGCGGAAATACCATCAGTTTCAGAGGTGGGTAAAGGTATGAGTGACGAGGATATTCTCCAGGTAACCAATATCTGTAAGTCGTTTGGAGGGGTGCAGGCGTTATTGAATGTCAGCTTCAATGTTCAGCAGGGCGAAGTCTTCGGTATCATTGGCCCCAATGGGTCAGGAAAAACAACCCTGATTAACTGTATTACCGGTTTTATCAAGATGGACTCCGGCAAGGTTTTCTATAAAGGGAAAGACATTAGTTATAAGCCCCCTAATCAGATTGCCAATCTGGGACTCACAAGAACCTTTCAAATCATGAGGCCATACTACAGCCTCCCCGCTTATAAGAATCTTATTGTCCCCCTCTTCTCTCCAAGAGCAAGGCGGAAAGGGGGATGGCGAGGGGGAGGTAAACTTGGAGATCGAGGAACGGTGAGCATCGATATTTTGGAGGAGATTGGTTTCGAAAGGGATTCTTTTGTCCCTTACAAATTGGCATCCAGTCTGCCGACAGGATATCTGAAACGCCTCGAATTAGCCAGGTGCCTTGCTTTGAGACCGGATCTCATCCTTTGTGATGAAGTTTTTTCCGGACTGAGCATGAGTGAAATCGCCAGCATGGTCCCTTTAATCGAGAAATTGCAGATGGATGGGATCACCCTCGTGATGATTGAGCACCGATTGAGGGAGCTTTTCCGAGTAGCCAGTCGGGTCATGGTCTTAAACTTTGGGGAAAAATTGACAGAGGGCATTCCTGAAAAAGTCATGGCGGATGAAAAAGTAAAAGAAGCTTACCTGGGATCAGAGAAGTTACTCGATTATACGTTTGAAGCCTGATAAAAAAGAAAGTTTATGAGTTCGGAGTTCAGAGTTCGGAGATTCTAAATCAAACACTCCGAACTACGAACTAATAACTCCGAACTTGCATTCAAAGAAATGGAAGCCGAACTCACTTTCACCCAATTCGAGAGGATGTGTGGGAAATATCCTGATCGACCTGCAATCATATATCTCGGTGAAAAATTTACCTATGCCCGATTGCGGGATCTCATCGAACGATTTGGGACCGCTTTGCGTCGGCTGGGGGTTCAAAAAGGCGATAAAGTCATGCTCTATATCACGAACTCCGCCCAATGGGTCATCTCCTTCTTCGGGATTCAAAAGATCGGGGCGGTCGTGGTGCCGGTGGCACCCATCTACACTTCTTTCGAAATCGAATATATGATCAATGACTCTGGGGCTGAAACGATCATCTGTCTGGATACCAATTTTGGTTATGTCCAGGATGTCTTTTCCAAGACCTCCTTAAAGAGAGCGATTGTCACAAACCTGGTCGACCTCCTTCCTTTCTGGAAGCGTGCGATTGGTTTTCTTTTCGATAAAATTCCAAACGGCATCGTCAAAAAGGGTGAGAAAGTTTATTTCTTCAAGGATCTCATCAAACAATCACCGGAGAAATTGGACGTTGAAATAGATCCCTGGAAAGATCTTTCTTATATCCTTTACACAGGGGGAACGACAGGATTTCCCAAAGGAGTGCCTGGCAATCATGTCGGGATGACCTCCTATGTGAGGGATGTCATGGAGGACGTGGCAGGGGGATACATTGAGGAGGGAAAAGATACCTACATTGCCATCAACCCCCTTTTCCATATCATGGCTCTCGGCCTGTTTGTCGCCATTGGCCTAAACTATGGCAACACGACGGTCATCATGCCGGTTCCGCAGGTCGATTCCATTTTGCGAGCCATCGAAAAATATCGAATAAGATGGATACTTGGGGTTCCAGCTCTCTATCGGATGATGCTCGAAAATGATCGATTAGATCAGTATGATATGAGCTCTCTGAAGTACTGCTACTGCGGAGGAGACGTTCTTCCCATCGAGGTTTTTAAGCGATGGAAAGAGCTCTTCGGCCTTAATATTTATCAAGTCTATGGTTCCACAGAAGCGGGCCATGTCACCTATAGCCGCCTCGATAGAGAACCGGAGCTTTCCTCCATAGGATTACCTCTTAAAACAAGAGAATGCAAAGTGGTCGATCCTGATACGTTAGAGCCCGTGCCAATGGGTGAAACGGGAGAGCTTGTAGTCACATCGGATTATACGGTCAAGCATTATTGGAATAAACCTGAGGAAACGAGCCGATCCTATGTCAGCATCGACGGTAAGATATATTATCGAATGAGCGACTATGTCCGTCAGGGTGAAAAAGGAGAGATCTACTATGTTGAAAGATCGGCAGATGTGATCAAACATAAAGCCTATCGGGTCTCGGCTTCAGAGATTGAAGCGGTCTTGCAAGATCACCCTACTGTCATCGGAGCCTGTGTGATCGGGGTCCCTGATCCGAAGGTGGGTGAACGGATCAAAGCCATCGTCGTGCTGAAAGAAGATGCGAGAGGAGTGGACGCCTCCGAACTGACCCGATGGTGCCGGGAGAGGCTGGCTCCCTATAAGATTCCACAATATATCGAATTCCGAGATATGCTTCCCAAATCAAAGGTCGGAAAACTCCTGAGACGTGAGATTAGAGACGAGGAAAGAAGAAAAACGACCAAAGAGAAAAAATAAAAATGATGCTGTCATACGATGAACCCCTGATCAAAGGTTTGGAAAGAGCCTGTGAGAGGTATCCAGACCGCACTGCCATCCTCTATATTGGAGAAAAATTTTCTTACAAGAGATTGAAAGAGCTCATCGACCGGTTTGCCACAGCGTTATATGATTTGGGAGTCCGGGACAATGATAAGGTGATGCTTTATATCCCAAATTGTCCCCAATTCCTGATCGGATATTTTGGGGCTCAACAGATCGGAGCGGTCCCCGTACCGGTCTCTCCCATCTACACACCCTATGAGATAAAATACCTGATCAATGATTCAGGAGCTGAGACCGTCTTATGCCAAGACACCAATTTCAGGTATATCCAAGAAGTTTTCCCAGAAACTTCTCTTAAAAGGACGATTGTCACAAATTATGTCGATTTACTTCCATGGTACAAGCGGGCCGTCGGTGCATTGTTTGACAAAGTACCGGACGGTGTGGTGAAACGAGATCAAACCGTATATTTTTTTAAAAACTTAATCCATCAATACCCCCCTCACCCTCCCCAAGTGGATATCAACCCGAGGGAACATCTTTGTTATATTTTATACACGGGTGGAACGACAGGCTTTCCTAAAGGATGCCCGCTTACCCATACCGGAATGGTTTCATTTGTTCAGGAAATACGTGCCGTTGGCGAAGGTTATATTGGGGATGGAAAAGAGGTCTTCATCATGGTGAATCCCCTCTTCCATCAAATGGCGCAAGGGGTGATTTTAGGGATGGTTCTCACCAAAGGAAATACGGCGGTGTTAATGCCCATCCCACAGGTGGATGCGATCTTGGAAGCAATCCAGAGATATAAGGGAACTCTCTTTCTGGGAGCTCCGACTCTTTATCGAATGATTTTAGAAAATGACCGAGTAGGTTTTTATGACTTATCCTCGTTGAAGTACTGCTGGAGTGGCGGAGATGTTCTCCCTCTCGAAGTCTTCAATCGGTGGAAAAAAATGTTTGGAGTCCCGATCTATCAGGTTTTTGGCTCCACAGAGGTCGGCTTTGTTGCCATGAGCCCATTAGATAAAGAGCCTATCCCTGGAAGTTTGGGCCGTCCCTTGCCCTCAAGGGAGGTGAAGATTGTCAATCCAGAGAATTTTGAAACAGTACCTGATGACACACCTGGTGAATTACTCGTTACCTCCGAATACATCCCCAAAAGTTACTGGAACAAACCCGAAGAGACAGCCGCTTCGTATATAGAAATTGATGGAAAAGTCTGGTATCGCATGAAGGATTTCGTTCGAAAGGATCATGACGGGCAGATTTACTATATGGACCGGAGTGCGGATGTCATCAAATATAAAGGATACCGAATTTCCTGCTCCGAAATTGAAGCGATCTTGCAAGATCACCCTGCCGTGGTGGGCGCATGCGTCGTGGGCGTTCCCGATCCCAAGGTTGGAGAAAGGATCAAAGCGATGGTGGTCTTGAAACAGGATGCTAGGGGGGTCGGTGGAACGGAATTGATGAAATGGTGCCGAGATCGGTTAGCACCTTATAAGGTGCCCAGTTATATTGAATTCAGAGATATGCTTCCCAAATCCAAGGTTGGAAAATTATTACGTCGCGAAATTCGAGAAGAAGAACGTCGCCGTATCGCTAAAGGTGAACGCACCATCCGTGTTTAAAAAATTTTTACCCGGTGAGAATAAGTTTACCGAAATCAATAACAAATCACCCTTTTCTAATTTAAGGGAACCTCTAATAATTCCTAATTCGTCACTCCCGCCCCGTATCAGGTACGGGGTAAACTCCAGCGGGAGTCCAGTAATTTCAAAAGCTTATGGATTCCTGCTTCCGCAGGAATG
>JACAEV010000105.1 GCA_013388645.1 Syntrophaceae bacterium
GGAATGACGGCTACCGCAGACATCACAGTTAAGAAAATCGAAAATGCTATTTTGATACCCAGCGCTGCGTTACGGTTTACTCCTCCGGTTCAAGAAGAAAAGAAGCCTTCTACAGGTCTGGTCGGTTCACTGCTTCCAAGGCCGCCCAGTTCTGCATCCAAACAGCGTGAGGACGTTGCCGCCAACAAACAGCAGCAGCGCGTCTGGACATTGAAAGATGGTCAGCTCTCAGCCATCCCTGTCACGATTGGGTCGACAGATGGAAACATGACTGAAGTGGTGGCTGGCGAAATCAAGCCTGGGATGCCTCTCGTGGTCGATACTGTAAGTGTGGTGAAGTGAACATGATTGCCTTTAGCCAAACTGAGAACCATCCCTTCATTGAGCTAAAGGGTGTGACAAAGGTATACGGCACTGGCCAGGCGGCCATGCATGCCCTTCGCGGTATTGATCTTCGAATTGATGAGGGCGAGTTCGTGGCTGTGATGGGCCCCAGTGGTTCGGGTAAGTCTACCTGTTTGAACATCCTCGCTTGTCTGGATACCCCAACCACTGGGATTTATAAGTTCAAAGGCATCGAGGTGGGCAAACTGACCCGCAGTCAGCGCACGCGGTTACGCCGATTCTACCTCGGTTTTGTCTTTCAGGGCTATAATTTATTAAACCGTACCTCTGCGCTAGACAACATTGAACTTCCCCTGATTTATCGTAGAATCAGCGCAATTGAACGGCGTAAGCGAGCTATCAATGCCCTGGAAACAGTGGGTCTCAGGGGATGGGAATCCCACACACCCGGTGAGCTTTCAGGAGGTCAGCAACAACGGGTCGCCATTGCACGTGCGATCGTGACTGAGCCTGCCATATTGTTTGCGGACGAACCCACAGGCAACCTGGATACAGCCCGAAGCCGAGAAATCATGGACTTGCTCAGCGCCTTAAACCAGAATCAGGGAATTACCATCGTCATGGTCACTCACGAACCTGATATGGCGGCCTATGCGAAGCGCACCATCCACTTCTTGGATGGGTTGGTTGAGTCAGATGAGCAAAATGGGAGGGCAATATAATGTGGTGGAATACGATTCTATTGGCTTTGCGTGAAATAAAGCGAAATGTCATGCGGTCTGTTCTGACCATTCTTGGCATTGTCATCGGCGTGGGAGCAGTCATCACCATGGTAACCATAGGAGGGGGCGCTACTGCCCAAGTCAAAGAGCAGATTTCAAGCATGGGGAGTAACCTGCTCATGGTCACTCCTGGGAAAAGACTTGGCCCTGGCCAATCTTCCAACGTGGCACTGTTCAAACTGAATGATGGCGAAGCCATTGCCAGAGACGTCAGCTCGATTGCTGCCGTGGCTCCGGTCTCTTCCCAATCCCTAAAGGCCATCTTCGGAAATCAAAACTGGTCAACCCAGGTCACAGGAAGCGATAACCAGTATTTCAAGGTCACGAATAGATCGATCAAGTCGGGCCGACAGTTCAGCGACAGCGAGCTCCGAAGCGGTGCGGCGGTCTGTATTGTGGGTGAAACCGTGCGGAAAAAGCTGTTCGGGGGCCAAGAATCTTTGGGATTAAATATTCGCCTCGAAAAGCTTTCGTGTCAGGTGATTGGCATCCTGGAAGCCAAGGGACAGAGCACCATGGGTATGGACCAGGACGATATTGTAGTCATCCCAATACGCACCTATCAGCGTCGCATCTCTGGCAACCAGGATGTTGCGATGTTTCAGGTCTCGGTTCAGCAGGGTGCCTCGACCGATAAGGCTCAGCGGGATATTCAGTTGTTGATGCGGGAGAGGCGTCATCTATCCCCAAGTGATGACGATAACTTCAATGTGATGGATATGAAGGAGATCGCCAAAATGCTTACGGGGACCACGCAGCTGCTTACGGCATTGCTGAGCGCAGTGGCAGCCGTCAGCCTCCTCGTAGGCGGCATTGGCATCATGAACATCATGCTGGTGTCGGTGACGGAACGTACCCGCGAGATTGGTATCCGCCTTGCCATTGGCGCTTTCGAGCGTGAGGTGCTCATGCAATTCTTGGTGGAAGCGGTAGTGTTGTCGTCCTTTGGTGGCCTCATCGGGATTGTTCTAGCTCTCAGTGCATCCGTTTGGCTTGCCGGTGTGTTGCGGGTACCCTTCGTCTTCAATGCAGGCATCGTAGTCATCGCGTTCCTGTTCTCGGCAGCGGTGGGAGTGATTTTTGGTTACTTCCCGGCACTCAAAGCCGCCCGCCTAGACCCGATCGAAGCGTTGCGGTACGAATAGTTACAATCAATTGTTATCAATGTTTCTGAGTGGCCTTGGGACTCGACCGTTTCAAAAGCTTGGCCGCCAAGGCTCAAACATTAGTGTGCGGTTCATTTAAGTTGGAATGAAGTGACAACGGTTTCAACAACTGTTAACTGGGTTATCGCAGAAGTTTCTGTTGCTGCTATCTATCTTCTGTTTTTAGACTCTGGAAAATGTTTCAATTAGATTATCCTATATTGAATCCCCATAATAATTTCCAACGAAAATCTTCGATTCTTGAACCATGCCTCTGTCGCCAATAACATAAGGTGCTGTAAAAACCTTCTTTTTGACGACTCCTTCATCATTTTCGATTGAACAGTCTCTATAAGAGGTGTCCTTAGAAAATTGCAGGATAAACCAATTTCCGTGATCTATAGATTCAACAAGAAAGAGGCATAGCAGAAAATTGTCAGACTGAAGAAGGGTATAAAATGAAGAGAGAAGGAAATCCTAATAATTGGTCCTGCGGAGACAGATTGATAAAGAGGTCTTAATATGATAATGGTATATGTCAAGAGGAATAAAGTATACCGATTAAACAATGGACCCATGCCAAAGGCGATCCGAATAAGACAAGGTAAGAGAGAAGATCTTTGGGTAAGGGTTAGGAAGCCCGTATCGTCTATGGTCAAAGGGTTAGGGCTAAAAGAATTCCTGAAACTATCAGGAACAGGTTTAGAGGCCTCTAATATAACCTTTTAACGAAACGGGCATCGTTACCTTGACCGTTAAGCTTCAGATCTATATTTTCAAATGGAGATAAAATGAAGGAAATGACCCCCGAAGAATTATTATCGTTTAACGGAAAGGATGGAAGACCGGTTTATATTTCCCATCAAGGGAAGGTCTATGATGTCTCCAAAAGCCCTCTCTGGGCCAAGGGACTTCATATGAACAGGCATCCCTCGGGGAAGGACCTTTCTGGAGAGATCTCGGCAGCGCCTCACGGGACAGAGGTCTTAGAACGATATCCCTTGCTTGGAGTTTTAAAGAAGGGGGCACCCGAGGAACTGAAACACCTTCCCCATGTATTTCAAAACTTCCTTCAAAAATTTCCAATGGCAAAACGCCATCCTCATCCCATGGTTGTTCATTTTCCTCTTGCTTTTTTAATGGCCGCTTCTCTCTTTGTTCTTCTCTATCTTATCTTTAAAAACGCTTCTTTTGAAATGACCAGTTTTTACCTTCTTCTTCTGGGAGCTATTGCTTCTCCCTTTGCCATGGTCACCGGACTATTTACCTGGTGGGTAAATTACCGGTTGAAAATCACTCTATTTGTAAAGAGAAAGATTCAACTTTCGATCCTTCTTCTTATTCTTGAAATGATCTTGATTCTCTGGCGCGGTTTGCAACCCCTGGTCAACCATCCCACCTATTTCATTATGATGGTCCTTCTCACTCCCATAGTTGGTCTTTTAGGTTATTATGGAGGTCAGATGACCTTTCCCGCCGAACAATCCAGTTAACAGTTCGGAGTTGTTAGTTCGGAGAATTTAAACCGCAAGTCCAAGTTTCAGCTCCGAACACTGAACTCTGAACTCCGAACTTCTATTTCTCTTTTTTCGAGAAAGCGTAGAAAATCACGCTAACCGTCATTCCTATGAAACAGATGAGGAAGGCAAGATGGTAAGCCTCTTCTGGGTAGGATGAACCTGTTCGTGGAAACGATTCGATCACTTTTCCTAAAAAGGGCATAAATATGGCGCCCCCAGCCATGGTAAAGAAATTGACATAGGTCATCACCATCCCTGAGATAGATGTGGGGAAGAGGTCCTTTGCATGAGAATAGATCAACATCCCAAAACCACAGAAGAAGCCGATGAAGAAAAAGATAAGGCCAAGCCAAATAGGATGGTTAATGTTAAATATCCCGACAAGAGGAAAAATGCTGATAGAATAAAGTCCTAACCCTATCAGGGTGACTCCCTTTCTCGATCGAAAGATGCGATCAGATAGATGGCCTCCAATAGGCCCTCCTAATGTCATTCCTATTGCTAACATGATAAGGGTATGGCCAGCCTCGACAGGGGAAAATCCCTTAATATAAATCAGGTAGGGCCCGAGCCATAATCCTTGAAGACTGACAAAGATTCCATATCGAAAGAAAGCAACTGCTCCAATTTGCCAGAAGGCCAAAGATCCGAATATGATTCGGAACGATTGAAAAATTCCAATTTCAGACTCTTTTTCAGAAAAGGGAAGCGTCTCTTCCTCCTCTATCTTTTCACCTTTTAAAATCCAAAAGATTAGAAAACCAAGAAGGACAGTCATCCCACCTGCAATCAAAAAAGTATTTCTCCATCCAATGGTTGAAGTCAGGTAGGCCAATGGAGAAGCAGCTAAAATATTGCCGATAGTTCCCACAGAAGAAATGATTCCCACAAGTGTGGCAAATTGTTCTTGAGGGAATCGTAACGTAAAGGTTTTGAAGGCACCCATCAGCATGGAAGACATCCCTGCACCAATAAGGATTCTTCCTAAAAGAGCAGTTTGAAAAGAGGTCCCAGAGGCAAATAGAAATGCCCCAAAAGCCCCTATCCAACTGGAAAAAGCCATGATCAAGCGAGGCCCAATTCGATCCAGCATTGGACCCATGGGAATCTGGAGCAAAGCAAAGGAGTAGAAAAAGGCACCTCCGAGAATGCCAAGAGTTTCTGCATTTAGTCCAAGATCTCGGACGAGATTGGGAGCAATGACCGCATTGGAGACACGGTAAAACTGTGAAAGAAGAAAGAGAGCCGATAGAACGGAAAAGATTAAAAACAAACGAAAAGATTGGATCGGCCCCTTCATGGAGGGAACTTTATGAAAGTAGGATTTTTGAATTGAGTTGAAGTTAATCCATTCGCCCTAAACCATTTCAAACATATCTTTGGGAGCGCCACATACGGGGCAGACCCAACTATCGGGAAGCTTTTCATAGGGAGTATTGGGAGGGATATTCCCATCGGGATCGCCTTTTGAAGGATCGTAGATATAACCGCAAACTTTACATTGCCATTTTTCCATCTTTGCCTCCGATTCGAATTATTCCGTTCTCAGAATTAGAAATTCACATCTTATATCCAACATCTCAAAGATTATTTAAGAATTTCATCGTCATAAACCTTCTCGAGTCTCAGTTTGTGCTTGGCTTCTTCATTGGCCAAAAAGGTAAAGAGCTTATTTAACTTCTCGTCTTGGTTCGATTTGTTCATCTTGGTATAAAGAGTTAAAGCACGCTCTTCCATTTTTATCGCCATGCGAAGGATGTCGGCATAGGGCATGTCCGGCTTGAATTCCGCATCCGTCAGATAGGAACTGATTTTGAGATCAGGAACTTTCTCAATCCTTAGTTGGTCAATTCTTTTAAGATTAATTTTTTCAAGCATTTTCCGATGGCCCACCTCTTCCTTGGCGAGGTCCGAAAACAGCTCTTTTGCCCCTGAAAATTTGGCTGCCTTCTTGGCGTTTGTGTAGAAATCGAAAGCTTTAATCTCTTTCTCAATAGCAAACTTGATGATTTCCTTAAACTTCTTCTCGTCCATCGCAGCTCCTTTCTATCTTCACTTTCTTTTGAATGGGCTCTCCCACTTCCATCCAAACATCGATTTATTTTATGAGATGTCTTCTTCTGGGTCAAGGAAAAAGTAATAAGTTTTTCGTGTCCCCTTCGGGGGTGCTGGGAATCCCTCGCCTTGCAGGCGAGGGTAGTTTAGTATA
>JACAEV010000035.1 GCA_013388645.1 Syntrophaceae bacterium
ATTCTTCGATCCAAAGACATCCAAGACCTGATCATCTCAGGAGTGATGACCAATCTTTGTTGTGAGACCACGGCACGGGATGCCTTTATGAGGGATTATAAAGTCTTTTTTCTGATCGATGGAACAGCGACAGGAAGAAGCGAACACCATCTTGCCACACTAAAAAATTTAGGCTACGGCTTTGCCTACCTGATGACCTGTGAGGAGTTGATTCAAACACTAAAATAATAAAAGGTTTACGTTGACGATGCTCGTATCGAACCAGGAAGCTCGAAACTTGAAGCTCGAATATCCAATATCCATGTTCGATTCTCGATACCAGCATCGACAATGACAAACGTCTTTTTCAATTTAACGATGCAGGCCTCGTTACCCTTACCGTTAGATTTCTATTTTCTGGGTCAATTACGCTTTCGCCACCTTCTTCAATACCTCCTCAAAGATGGTCAGGGCAGTGTCAGCCTGTTTCTGGTTAATGATCAGGGGTGGGATGAAGCGAACCACATTTTCCCCGCACCCTAAAATAAGAAGTCCTTTCTCGAAACAGGCTTGGATGATCTGATTTCTTTCTTCGATGGCCTTTTCTTTGGTCTCCGGGTCTTTCACCAGCTCGATCCCGATCATCAACCCCTTTCCCCTTACATCACCGATCAGAGAAAAACGTCTCTGAAGTCCCTTCAATTTCTCAAGGAGATATTCACCCATCCGTACAGCATTTTTAATCAGTCCCTCTTCAAGGAGTTCAATGGTGGTCAGAGCAGCTCGGCAACTGATAGGATTTCCACCAAAGGTGCTGGCATGAGAACCAGGCACCCAATCCATCACCTCGCTCTGGGAGACCGTGGCTCCCAAGGGCATCCCGGAAGCAATTCCTTTCGCTAAGGCGATGATATCAGGCACCACTCCCCAATGTTCAATGGCCATCATCTTTCCTGTTCTTCCCATTCCACTTTGCACCTCGTCATCCACAAACAGAATTCCAAAGTCCTTTGCCAATTTGTAAAGTTTCTGATGAAATTCTGGCGGAGGGATCACATAACCTCCTTCACCTTGAATGGGTTCAACGAAGATGGCCGCTACTTCTTCCGGGGGGAGGCTCCGTTTGAAGAGGTCTTCACGAATCCAATCCACACAGGCAATACTGCAATGAGGATAAGGGTGTTGATGATAGGGGCAGCGATAACAATAGGCATAGGGGACATGAGTCACCCCGGGGACAAGTGGAGAAAACCCTCTTTCATGAATTACTTTGCTGGCTGTTAAAGAAAGGGCGCCCATGGTTCGACCATGAAAAGCACCAAGAAAAGCTAAAATACGAGGCCTTTTCGTATGATAACGCGCCAGTTTTAGAGCTGCTTCAATCGCCTCTGCGCCTGAATTACCGAAGAAGACTCTCTTTTCTTTTGGTCCAGGAGTGATCTCGGATAGCTTGGCAGCCAGGCTCGACTGGAGATGATAATAGAAATCACTCCCGGACATATGGATGAGTTTCCCAGCTTGAAGACGAATTGCCTCTACTACTTTGGGATGGCAATGTCCAGTATTGCAAACCGCAATCCCCGACGTAAAGTCGAGGAATCGATTCCCATCCACATCTTCCACCCAAATTCCCTTGGCACTCTTGACGACAAGGGGGTAGACACGCGTGTAAGATTGGGAGACAAATTTCTGGTCCTTCCTCAAGACCTTCTCCGCTTCAGGGCCGGGAAGTTCGGTCAGGATCGAAGGAGATCGTAATGTTTTCTTTGCCATGTTTCTTCTCTCTCCGATGCATCTCTTTTTTTAAACAACGGATTGAATCTCCACTTTTGCTATTTTTTCAAAAAAGGTGACCAAGGCCGAATGATCTTCATCCCCTCTGCCATCGGTCACCAGAGAAATGAAGATCTGGTCAACGAGACTGGTGAGCGGGAGTGGAACGCCCAAATCCTGGGCCGTGGAAAGGGCATTTTTAAGATCTTTTTGGTGAAGCCTGATCTTAAAGCCTGGTTTAAAACTCCTTCGGAAGATCATGGGGGCCTTTGTCTCTAAGACCGAGCTTCCAGCCAGACCTCCTCGGATCGCCAGATAGATCACTTGAGGATCAAGACCTGCCTTAACTCCGAGGCTAAAGGCTTCTCCCACCGTAGCGATATTCAAGGCAACAATGATCTGATTCACCAGTTTGACATAACCCCCTGCCCCTATCGGTCCGACATGAACGATACTTTTTCCGAAGGCTTTAAATACATCCATACAATCGTCATATACTTCCTTCTTACCTCCAACCATGATGACCAATGTCCCTTTAATGGCACCGAGTTCTCCTCCACTCACTGGGGCATCCAGCATCTCCACCCCTCTTTCTTTTAATGACATTGCAATTCCCTGAGTGATTTGAGGATTGATGGAACTCATGTCGATGACCACCGAGCCTTGCTTAACTCCCTGAATCACGCCCTCTGTCCCCAAGAGGACCTCCTGAACCTCTGGTGAATCAGGAAGCATCGTGATGATGATTTCAGATTGCTCAGCTACCTCTTTCGGAGAATTTGCTGGGAGGGCTTTTTCTTTAACCAATTCTTCCACCGCTCCTCTGCTTCGGCTGAAGACGACAAGATCAAACCCTTCCTTCAAAAGATTTTTGGCCATAGGTTTTCCCATGATCCCCAATCCGATAAATCCCACTTTCTTCATCTTTTTCTCCTTAAAATCATTTTATCACAAATCGATGCCTAATTTCTATTGAAAGGCCTTCAAGCGTAAGCATCTCTTAACCCTTGTGCCCACTCAAATCGTAAAAATTTATTATGAAAGGTTAAGTGAAATCCTGTATTAATTTGATAAAAGGTAGGCCAAATTATCCAAGATAGTGGTAAAAAAAACATCCTTCACCACAAAACCTTCGGGAACGGTAATCTGGGCTGGGGCAAAATTAAGAATCCCTCTCACCTCTGCCTCCACAAGCAAATCAGCCACCCCTTGAGCTTCCGAAGGAGGGGTCGTGATCAAACCGATCTCAATCTTCCTTTCTTTCACTACATCTTTAATTCGGTTAATATGGAAGACCTCTACTGGTTTGCCAAGTTTTTCTGAAACCCTACCAATCACTTTTGGAGGATCGATATCAAAGGCAGCTACAATGGTATAATTCTGTTTTAAGAAATCTTTATAGGCCAGGAGAGATGAACCCAAATTCCCTACTCCAACCAATGCCATCCTCCATTCCTTGTCCGATCCCAATATCTTTTTGATATTATTTAGTAAATCTTTCACATAATAACCCACACCACGAATCCCAAATTCCCCGAAATAGGCTAAGTCCTTTCTCACTTGAGCTGGATTCACGATACACTTATTGGCTAATTGAGCGGAAGAAACGACTTTCTCCCCTTTTTCATCCATCTCTTCTAAGCATCTCGAATATCTGGATAATCTCCTAATAGTGGCTTCAGGGATTTTTTGATATTTCAATTTTGTGACTCCTTTCACAAATTTTGTGAAAAATTTATAAAATTCTAAATCTTTTGTCAAGTTTTTCGTAGTTTTGTCTTCAGATTGGGGGCATGTTCAACATATCTTATTGAACTTAATGGAAAATAATAGGGTACGATTTATTAAGGAAGTCCAACATGTAGATTATATTTCTATATGTTATTGTGCAATCCAATTCACATAAATGAGGGATGAAAGGGAGGGTTTATGGGATCGTTCAAGAACCAGCGCGAATTGAACGAGTAAAATTCTTGTTCTATTTGTTATCATTCAGGCCATTCATGTTTCTTAAATAACGAATTCCCAAACAATTAGAAAGATACAGAGAAGCCCGAGTGCTAACATAGCAAATCCCATAATAGTTGAGAAGAGATCTGCCCAAACGCTGGGGTATTTCTTTTGATAAGTCCCCAGTGCCTTCTGTGTGATCATCCTCTTATACTGCTCTGGCCTCTCTTCGACCAATTCAAACTTAGGGATCTTTCCGGTAAAAATAACTGTATCGATTGGGAACTTCGAGGGGCGAAAATGGGTATTGAAAAAATGGACGGTGAAGATGAAGCCCGAAGCTAATAAGGCTTCGTCAGAATGGACGATGATCGCTATATTAAAAATCCATCCTGGTAAAAAGATGGCGAAGTATTCTGGAAACCAGAGCATCAGGCCGGAGAGCCCAATGGCAAACATGCCCCAAAAGACAGCCAAGAAATCAAATTTCTCCCAATAGGTCCATCGGTCATACTGAGGTTTTGGACCCTTATTAAAGAACCATCGGATCGTACCAATGATGTCTTGAACATCCTTCCATCGGGGGCAGAGTGAATCTGGTCCAAAAAGTCGTTGCAGGGGATTGGGATTCCCCGGAATCTTTTTATAAAACAGAAAATAGAAGATATAGCCAAGGGTGGCTCCAAAATAGGCAAAGGTGATGGCGGCACAGATGCGGTGGATCAAACCAGCGAGATAAGCTCCTCCAAGAAAATGCATTAAACCGGAGGCCCAAGGAGCATGGGAAAATTTCAAGGGCAGGCCGGTCAATACAAGACCGATAAAGGTTACCATCATTGTGAAATGGAGGACGATATCAAAAGCGCTAAACCGGCGATACATCTGGCCCGCCTCTTCTGGTTTCAGATGCTGGGGGAAAAAGATGCCCTGGGCTCTCAACTCTCGTTTTTCCCAGAAGTCTTTTCTCCACCAAAGAAAAGAATGAAACCAGAAGATTCCAAACACCGTAACAAGAAGTGTGGTCATAATGACAAACACTCCATAAAGCACCGGTTCCTGCTCGGGGTCATTATGCGTGGCGTGGGGAAGCCACTGTACGAAATTAATGTTGGCACGGGGATGACATTTTCCACAGGTTTCTACCAGACGCTCTTGTGAGATGAGTGACTTGGGATTATCCATTGGTAAAATGCTGTGATACCCATGACAATCTGCACACCCTGCAACTAAACTCGGATAGCCCAGGGATTTTACCTTCCCATGATAACTATCGTAATAAGTTTCGGTGGCTATGAAAAAGACGTTATTCCTCTTCATCATTTCTTTATCTCCATGGCACCTTTGGCAGACCTCGGTATGGAACTGTCTCCGAAATTGAACTACCTTTGGCTCATCCCCTTTTAATATAGGAATGTTATGGAGACCGTGGCAATCACTACAGGTTGCTGAATCTGGATTCCCATCCATCACGGCTTTTCCATGGACGCTTTCTGCATAACCATCATCAGCATGACAGGTGGTACATTTCTGAATGACGCGGACTTTATTTCCTCCCCATGGGGTCATCTCGTGAATATCTTTATGGCAGTCTTTACATAGAATGTTATTCGTGAAATGGACACTGTTATAATGCTCCGAGGCTTCCTTTTTATGACAGCGATGACAGGTAGCTGATTCGGTATGAATTTGAGCTCCTTTTTTTTCCGGGTGAATTTTAAGATCCACAATATCCCAGTGACAGCTATTACAGGAATTAGCCCCGTGAACGGATTTTGAAAATTTTTTCTCGTTGATTTTATCCCCGTGGCAACCCAAACATTGAGAATTGTCGATGACCTTATCTCCTCTTTTCTCAGGAACAGGAGGTTTGGCAATATCACCAGGTTTAGGACTCGGTTTTTCAGAATCAGGTTTGGCTGCCCATAATATTTCGATGCCCCAAAATAGAGAAAGAACGAGACATATAAGAATGGATATTTTAAATGTTGATTTCATAGCCCCCCCAACATATTAAAAATTACTGCCCCATTTCACAACCGGGATGAAGTATTATTTATTCAAAATTTTAAAAAATAATTTTTTTGGATGTAATTGTGGATAAGGTCTATTTTTCCTAACACATCAAAATATTGAAGTCAATAATATTTTGACCTAAAAATGAGGTTCATTAGTTATAAATGCCAGAGGTTTTCCATCTTGACAATTTTAGAAGAAATATTATTTTATGTCTTAAAAGCGTGGTCTTAATATAAGATGAAACACGCAATATGCCAATGCTCTCTCCCTCCCCTCCCTTGTTCGGAAAGGGGGGGATAGGAGATGAGGGAGGGAGAGGTCTAATAAAAGGTTTTCACTATGCCTACCTATGTCTATAGAGCTATTGATTCTGATAGAAGTTGTGATCATTGTGAATTAGGGTTTGAGATCATTCAGAGGATGACCGAACCTACATTAACGACCTGCCCTCATTGTAAAAATCCGATCTCTCGTATCCTCTTTGCTCCTACCGTGGTCATCAAAGGAAGTCCGCTTACCGAGACAGATCGGAAGATCAGGGATTACGAGAAAGAGGGAAAATGGAGCCATGCCGCTGAATTGGCCGATAAGGAGGCGGAGAAGACGAAGCGAGAGGATTTAAAGACCCGTGCCCTGGAGGATTACAAGAAAGCAGGGTATAATTTTGATAAGTACAATACCGACACATAATTCTGGAATATTGGAATGATGGAATACTGGATTATTGAGAATACAATTCAATACAAAATAACAACGAATTTAGCATAAAAGAAGTAAAGTCTCCTCCGCCCAATCTTCCATTATTCCATTTTAATTCTATGATCACGCTCAACCATATTCAGAAACAGTTTGGAAGCAAAATTCTTTTTAAGGACTGCTCCCTTCAGATCGGAGTGAGGGATCGAGTAGGTCTCATCGGCCCCAACGGTTCCGGGAAGACGACTCTCTTCCGCATGATCTTGGGAGAGGAATCGGTCGATGAGGGAGAGATCCTCATTGCCAAAGGGGTAACAATCGGCTATCTCCCTCAGGAAGTCATTTCTTTAAGAGGCAACACGGTTCTGACTGAGGTTTTAAAAAGCCTGACCCATATCGCCTCCCTTCAAGATAAGATGAACATTTTAGAAGAGGAACTTTCATCCATTGAGGATCCAAAAAAACAAGAGAAGCTATCAAAGGAATATGGAAAACTCCAAGAGCGTTACACCCTCCTCGGAGGATATGGCCTCGAGGCTGAGGCAAAGCGTATCCTTTACGGTTTAGGATTTAAAGAAAGGGATTTTGATCGATCTACTGAGGAGCTGAGTGGGGGATGGCTGATGCGCATCGCCCTGGCAAAAATTCTTCTCCAATCTCCTGATCTCCTCCTTCTTGATGAGCCGACCAATCACCTCGATTTGGCCTCCCTCATCTGGCTGGAGGAATTTTTAATCAATTATCCAGGTGCCATGGTGATCGTTTCCCACGATCGGGTTTTTCTGAACCATCTCATCGATCGGATTGCAGAGATTGAAGCTCAAAAAATTGATCTCTATTATGGTGACTATGACCATTACTTACAGGAAAAGGAGTCTCGGATTCAAATTCTCGAAGCCACCTATAAAACTCAGCAGAGGAAAATTGAACAAACCGAACGGTTTATTGAACGATTTCGGGCTAAAAACACCAAATCGAGCCAGGTTCAAAGTCGAATTAAGATGCTCGAAAAAATTGAGCGAATTGAACTTCCAGAAAAAAAGAAAGAGATTCGATTCCGCTTCCCTGCCCCAAAAAGGAGCGGCCATAAGGTGGTGGAGGTAAAAAATCTTCATAAATGTTATGGAGAGACAGTGGTCTATCAGGGGATCGATCTTAATCTCTACCGAGGAGACAAAGTGGCTCTGGTCGGCCCCAATGGGGCGGGGAAATCGACCCTTCTCAAAATTTTGGCAGGTGTTCTTGATTTTGAAGAAGGGGAGGTGGTGTTAGGCAAGGATGTAACCCGAGCCTACTTTGCCCAACATCAGTTTGATCTCCTCCATCCAGAAAATACGGTCTTTGAAGAACTTCTATCCGTTGCCACGGATGAAAGCCAGACAGACCTTCGGACGATTCTGGGAACCTTCCTCTTTAGTGGAGATGAGATAGAGAAAAAAGTCTCTGTTTTAAGCGGTGGGGAAAAGAGTCGCCTGATTTTGGCAAAGATGCTCCTCAAGCCTGCCAATTTTCTTCTCTTGGATGAACCCACCAGCCATCTGGACATTCCTTCTCGAAATGTCCTGGAGGCGGCTTTGAAACAATTTCAGGGAACCCTCTGCCTCATCACTCATGACCGTCACCTGATCAATGAAATTGCCAATAAGGTCATCGAGATTGATCAGGGAGTCCCGCATCTCTACCCTGGAAACTATGATTATTACCTTTACAAAAAACAGCAAGGCCCCGTTCAAGAGACTGAGAAAGAAGTAAAAAACGAGGCTAAGGTCAAGGTTGAGGAAAAAGAAAAATCTGGAAAAAAGAAAACAACATACATGGCGAAAGAGGAGAGGCGAAAAAGAGCACAGGAAATTGACCAATTTAAAAAGCAACTCTCCAGTCTTGAGAAGAGATTTCAGGAAGTCGAAAAATCTTTACACGATGCCACCCAAAAACTGGACCAACTCAACCAAAAACTTTCTGATCCGAATCTCTACTTAAATCAGCAAGAAACTTATGAAACCGTCCAGACCCATCAACAGGTGAAGGAACAGGTGAAAGAGCTGACCCAACTCTGGGAATTCCTCGCTCTGGAGTTGGAAGAATTAAAAATGGCAAACCTCCTGTCCAATCCTAAAAATTAGTGTTCATATCTAAAAACCATCCAAAACAATGTGATGATAAAAAGTTTGAGTTGAATCATTCATGATAAAGGGGAATACTATTGAACGGTAATCCACAGTGATAAGATATGACTACTCAAACGATGCCAAAGATATTAACCCGTGACTTTCTTCTTGTTTTTTTAGCGCAATTCACTTTTACATTCGTTTTCCATATCCTGATTCCCACTCTCCCAATCTACCTTTCAAGATTGGGATCTACAGAGGAAGAGATCGGTGTGCTCATTGGAATCTTTTTTTTCTCCTCATTAGTGTTAAGGCCCTTTGTTGGAAAAGCCCTTTTGAAAACCCAGGAAAAAAACTTTATGATTGCTGGGGCCCTTCTCTTTGCATTCACTTCTGTTGCCTATCTCTTTGCTCCCCCTTTTTGGCCTGTTTTGATCGTGAGGATCTTTCAGGGAATAGGATTCGCATTTTTCCAAACTGCCTCACTAACATTGATCGTCAATATCAGCTCAGAGGCCCACAGAGGGAGAAGCGTCAGTTATTTTTATCTGGCCATCAACCTCTCCGGTGCTTTAGGTCCTTCCCTTGGGATGTTCCTGATCAACCACTTTAGTTTCTCCATCCTTTTCTGGGTCTGTTTAGGTCTCTCATTAGGTTCATTATTTATTACTCATCGATTGGGTCTGAGAACAATCATTCCATTGCCGGATGTCCCCAGCGAAGACCATTCTTTAATCAGTAGGAAAGCTATTCCAACGTCTATCGTCAGCTCCCTTTCTCTCTTCATCTGGGGAGCTCTCACTGCCTTCTTCCCTCTTTTTGCGATTGATCAAGGTGTTTCCAATCCCGGGCTTTTTTTTACCACTATGGCCATCATGCTTATTTTGGGCCGTGCTTTGGGTGGGAAGTTATTGGATCTCTACAGCAAAGAAAGAATTATCCTACCTTGCCTGGCCACTTATATCATTTCAATGGTCATCCTCGCTTTTTCAAAAACACTACCCATGTTTATTCTGACTGCAGTCATTTGGGGGATTGGTCATGCCTTTCTCATACCTTCTGTGTTGGTCTCTACCCTTGAGCGTGTGGGAACTTCTCCTGGTCCAGCCATGGGGACGTTCACAGCCATTACGGATTTGGGAGTAAGCTTGGGACCAATGATCACGGGTATCATCGTTCATAATGCGGGCTATCCAATCATGTTTCTCTGTTTGGCCCTCACCGGCGTCATCAATCTCTGTTACTTCTATTTCTTCGTGAGAAAAAAGGAATGATTCTTATATATGATGGATTCCCCAACCATCATTGCTTTCACCTCCTCAATAGGGATGACTTCAGCTTGTAGAAAATGAAAGTATTTTCAGAAAGTTCCCTGAAATAGGCTTTTAAAATGCCTTGGTTGTAAGCCAAAGTGATAGGGGGGGGAAGAGTATAATGATGATCAAGCCAACCGTAAGGAGAATGATGAAAGGCCACACACCGCGAATCACCTCCGACATGGCGGTTTTGGCAAGGCCCAGGATAACATAAAGGTTCATCCCCACTGGTGGAGTGATGAGTGCCAACTCCATATTGACAGTAAAGATGATGCCAAACCATACAGGGTCTACCTCTAAGACTCGGATGATAGGAAACAAAATTGGAACCGAGATAAGGATGATGGATACCACCTCGAGGAAGCATCCGAGGAAAAGGAGCAGAAAATTGATAAATATCAGGAAACCCCATTTTCCAAGAGCGATGCTTGTGGCAAACTGAACGATTTTCTGAGGGATCTGGTTTATCGTTAGCACCTGGCCAAAGTAGACCGCAGCCCCGATGATCATAAGGAGCATCGACGTTACCTTTACAGTGTCTTTAAGAATGGGAATCATGTCCCTCAATCTCAGCCTCCTATAAACGACAAAACAGATGATGAAACTCATTGCTGCGCCAATCCCGGCTGCTTCTGTAGGGGTGAAAGCACCGGAGTAGATGCCACCGATAATTACAGGAGGAAGGATGAGGGAGAATGCAACGCGTTTTAGAGCTGCTCCTTTCTCCGCCCATGTTGATGAAGATTCTTTGGCCAGTTCAGGTAACTTCTGGGAATGAAACCAGCAGTAGATGATAAAGAGGAGGGAGATAACAATACCAGGGAGGATACCCGCGATAAAGAGTTTGCCCACAGAAGTGTCGGTAATGGCACCGTAGATGATCATGGGGCCGCTCGGGGGGATAAGGATTCCAAGAGTACCGCCTGCTGCCAGGAGTCCGAGAGTAAAGGGTTGATCGTATTGGTATCGCAACATGGCTGGAATGGCTAAGGTCCCGATGGTGAGGGCAGTGGCCGTGCTCGATCCGCATATGGCTGCAAATAGAGAACAGGCCACCACAGTGGTGATAGCCAGTCCACCCGGGAGATGCCTTAGCCACACATGGACGAAATCAAAAAGATCATCTCCCACGCCTCCTTTGGCCATGATCTGGGCCATGAGAGTGAAAAGTGGTATAGCAAGGAGCACGAAATTGTCCATGGAGCCGTACATGGTCCCTGCAAGAGAAGATAGATTCTGACCCGAGAGCAGAATAATTCCAGCGGCCAATGACCCGAGAGAGAGGAATACAGGGAGTCCCGTAAAGAGAAGAGCAAAGAGGATGATGAAGATGATCAGAATTTCCATTATATGCTCCCAGTCTTCCCTTTGAACCAAGGGATTAGTTTTACCGCTTTTGTAAAAAACTGGAGGAATAGTAGGGCCGAACCAACCGGGACTGCGAGCTGAGGGATGAAGAGTGGAAAATCGATCGCAATGGATCGGTTGTTAAGACTGATGGAGAATTGAACCAGTTCCAATCCCTTCAAAAAGAGAATGGAGCAAAAGATAATCCCCACCACACAATGGAAAAGGTGAAAACAGGGCTTCATTTTTTCCGGGAGTTTCGAGAGAAGCAAATCGACTCCGATATGGGCATCTTCCTTCAGGGCATAGGCGGCCCCGAGAAAGGCAGCCCATATCATGAGATAGGTAGAAATCTCTTCCGACCATCCAACCGGCTGATTCAGCGCATATCGCATCACCACAGCATAGGTGACAGTGAATGTCATCACTCCTGTGAAGAGACCACCCAATACCGATCCGACATGGGTAAGGCCATTGATGAGGCTCTCTATTTTCCTGAGCACATACGACATGACTTACCTCTTGATTCTCGAGATCAGATCGACAAGCTCCTCTCCTTCCTTGCCTGTTATCTTAAGAAAATAGTCAAGGACAGGTTTTTGCATTACCATCTGCCACGCCTGCTCTTCTTGTTCCGTCTGCATATGGACGTTCATCTTTTTCTTCAACTCTGCCACAGACGTATCTTTGAAATTTTCACTGTCTTCGAGGCTCTTTTTCTGAACCGTCATGGCGGACTCCCTGATGGCACCTTGGAGATCAACGGGGAGGGACTTCCAGAAGGTGGGATTCACAAAAAGGACATGGATGACGGTGAAGTTGTTGGAGACGGTGCCGTACTTATGAAACTCATAGTAGTGACGGGTGAGCGCAGCATCAACGCCAGTAAGGCCGATATCGATCGTCCCACGCTCGAGTGCAGTGTGAACCTCAGGACCGCTTATCGGGACAGCGGCCGCGCCCAACGCCTCTGAGCCCAGGTTCATGATCTTGGATGTCCCTCGTATTTTCTTCCCCTTGAAATCTGCCGGCATGATAAGAGGTTTGTCTTTTGAAGTATAAATGTTGGTCCGGGTCTGTAACATCCACATTACCGGCACTACGCCCTTCGTTTCCATCT
This sequence comes from Syntrophaceae bacterium, assembly GCA_013388645.1. Classification (GTDB taxonomy): domain Bacteria; phylum Desulfobacterota; class BSN033; order BSN033; family UBA1163; genus UBA1163. The sequence goes on from JACAEV010000035.1 coordinate 12,306, forward strand.
TCTTGAAAAGCGTCGCCCCCACTTCTCCGCTGGCCGCTTTATCGATTACAGGGATTTTCGTAACGAGGAATGGGACTATGAAAATGTCCATTGCAGGGATGATGCCGGACCATTCGAAGTTCGTCGTCACCGCTGCTTCAATGGCTCCGGTGGCAACCGCATTCATGGTCTCTTTCGGTTTAAAGGCCTGAGCTGCTGGATATATCTCAATGGCAACCTTACCACCCGTCTTCTGCTCCACCAGACTCTTGAATGCCTTCACATCATCCGACAAGAAGTGGGTTTCCGGCATCTGGTGGGAAATTCTCATTTTGAACTGGGCAGCGAACAGAGGAGAACTGAAAAGCACCACTAACGTTACAACCATCATCCATCTTGCTATTTTCATCTTTCCTACCTCCTTCATTTTTTTGTGAGCTCGAAAAGCTCCTTGTAATAATGACGCTCGATAGCCCTTACCTCTTCAAGACCAACCAGTTGATTAAAATCGCTAAAGGTTATCATTTTATCCATGATGCCTGTCGTTGTTCCCTTCTTGGCCAGTTCCTCCATGACTCTCCTTACCCCCCAGGCGGCAGCATAGAGGGTGGATAGGGGAAAGGTGACGATGCTGTATCCGATTTCCTGAAGTTCTTTTGCAGTGAGGATTGGGGTTTTACCGCCCTCTACCATGTTTGCTGACATGGGCGCCTTCACTTCTCTGCAGACCCGTCTCATATCATCGATCGAAGACGGCGCTTCAATGAAGATAATGTCAGCCCCCGCTTCGGCGAACCTGTTCCCCCTTTCGATGGCTTCGTCCATTCCATACACTGCCAAGGAATCTGTCCTGGCCATGATCATGAGATCATCATCTCTCCTCGCGTCTACTGCTGCCTTGATCTTTGCAATCATCTCCCCTGTCGAGATGACCTGTTTCCCCTCCATATGTCCGCAGCGTTTGGGGAAGACCTGATCTTCAATAAAAAGACCTGCCACTCCGGCATTCTCAAAGACTCGGACTGTTCGTTGCACATTCGTGACATTGCCGTGTCCGGTATCACCATCAACAAAGAGAGGGATATCCACCGATTCTGCGATATACCTCGCTTGATTGACCATCTCCGTTAGGGTGAGGAGGGACACATCGGGTTTTGCCAAAAGAGATGCTGAGGTCGGGTAGCCCCCAAGTGTCACGGCCTTAAAACTTGCCTGCTCTATAATTTTTGCAGAGAGAGCATCATAAGCTCCTGGCAAAATAAGGATTTCTTCATCTAAAACAAGTTTCTTAAAAAGGGTCGTCTTTTTCATCTTATCAATTCCTCATCTCTTTATCTAAATCAACGAAAAGGATATAAAAACCAAGTTCTACTTTTTAGACGAAAAAACTACTAACAATTTTGAGGGCTTATTACCAAGGCTTCTTGCATAATGCGGCTTCATGGATTCAAAACAATAACAATCGCCTTTTTCAAGTAAGTAGGTCTTCCCATCGTAAACAAATTCATGTCTTCCTTCTAAAACATAGGTTATTTCTTGACCTTCATGGACTAAAGGCTCATCAGGGAATTCAGGTCCAACGGTCACAATGTAACCATCCATCATTCGATTCAACTTCTTGTCATTGATCGGTTCGTAAGTATAGGCAGAACTTCCGGATTGTCGGGGGATCACCTTCCTGTCTGAGGCTTTTACAATAGAGATGGAGGCTCCATCATTTTGTCGAGTTTCCCCGCTTATCAGGAAGAAGACATCCACTCCAAGCACATAAGCAATTTTAGTGAGGGTGCTGATGGGCGGCTCTCTCTTCATGGTTTCTATTTGACTGATGTAGCTCTTGGCAAATCCCGTTCTTTTAGCCAATTCATCCAACGTTAATCTTTTTTTCTGCCTGATAACACGAATACGAAGTCCAATCGCTTTACAGATCTCTTTTGCATTTTTTTCTGCAATCATATTAGTGAACATATATACACTTAAAGTGAATATTTGTCAATAAAAATTTTAAGATCTCAGCAATGAAGAGTCAGGGGTGTTGGAAAGACGGCGTATGGGCGTAAGAGGTTATGGGGTTGGAGAGAGCCAAGGAGGAGGAAATAAGAGGCCGCTGATCCATGGGTTGGGATCGTAATCGGAGGTTAGATTGTCAGGGAGGGGAGAACTGGAGCAGCCGAGTGGGTCAAGAGGAATCAAAACGGATTTGAAATCGTTTTTAAAGCGTTGCCGTGATATCTGATTGAGCCATACGGGCATTTCGCCAAGCTTCCAGCAATCGAAAAGCCAGGTTCTTTGCTGAGCCAAATCTACCCGGGAAATCTCTCTTAAGGAGGTTGGATTTGTAGAGAAGCTGTGCGAGCAGATGAGCGATCTGTAAGAGAAAGTAAAAGATCTTGGTTGAGTTAGGATGATTGGTGTAGGCATGCTCCAGTTCGTATCTTCCCTTTTTTTGTACGTTGAATCCCTCATTTTCAATTTTCCATCGCATCCTCCCTCCGTCATTCGATAAGGTCGTAATCTTTTTAGATGAGAGATGGCAGTTAGTGACCCACTTGAACTTGGCCGTTTTGTTTTGACCCTCCTGGTCGGGTTTGGTCTCCAGGCACTCGATGGCGGACAACGTATGTTCCTTCTTTTGGGAGTCGACATAGGCGATATCAACGACCCAGCGGAAGACCTGTTTGATTTGGGCCCCCTTGCCCGTGCGCCAAACCAACCGGTTCTCGGGCTGTAATCGGGACAGTGCATCAAACTCCTCGTTGACGGAGGGCAAATCGTCGTCCTTTAGAACGCTCATCTTATCGCGATAAAAAGGGCCCATGAACTCCAAATTAAAAAAGGCACGTTCTAATTGATCCTATCGCCCCACCTCTTTGCTGGTTGACACAAAAACACACTTATCCTATGCTTAATGCCGCGTGAGATTAGGTAGAAAATATTGGTTTCGTCTAAGGGCAACGGTAAGGATGCCCGTTCCGTCTAACGGTAACAATGTTCGTCTTCAAATTCTTTAACCCTAACCTTTTGACGATATACCAAACGGGTTTCGCAACCCTAACCTATAGACTTTAGGGTTCCTCTAAAAATTGATGAAAATTATTATCAACACTCTACCAATTTAACAACCGGTATGTTATGGTGATTAAAGACAACATTTAAAGGAGAGAGATCATGCAGACCGGTTTGTTGGATTGGCAGATACGTTTTAAACAACTGGACAATGGGGGTGATCCGCTGCCCAAGATTCAGAAAATGGTGGACTGGAAACGGTTTCGTCCTATCCTGGAGGTAGTGCGAGACAAACAGCGCAAATCCAATGCAGGCCGAAAACCCTTTGATGTGCTGTTGATGTTCAAAGTTTTGATTCTTCAATCGCTTTACAATCTGTCGGACGAGCAGACGGAGTTTCAGATTCGGGATCGTCTCTCGTTTATGCGATTCTTGGATCTGTCTTTGGGAGAGGACGTTCCGGACGCCAAGACCCTCTGGTTGTTTCGGGAGCAGTTGACCGAGGCTGGGGTGATTGAAAAAGCCTTTGACCAATTTGAGGCGTATCTTTGCGAGCAAGGCTTCTCGGCCCGCAAAGGGCAGATTGTAGACGCCAGTATTGTTCCTGTACCAAAGCAGAGGAACAGTCGGGAAGAGAATAAGCGAATCAAGCAGGGAGAGGTTCCAGAAGACTGGAGCGAGCAGAAGAAGCGCCAGAAGGATACGGATGCCCGCTGGACCAAGAAGAATGGTCAGAACTACTATGGTTATAAGAATCATATTGATGTGGATGTGAAGCATAAACTGATTCGCAGCTATGAGGTGACCCCGGCGTCGGTTCATGACAGTCAGGTCTTTGAGGATCTTTTGGATGAAGATAACAGCAGTCGGGATGTGTGGGCGGACTCGGCGTATCGTTCGGAGGAGAAGCTCAGAGAGTTGAAGCAACGACGGTATCGGGAGCATCTTCAGCGTAAGGGATGCAAGCACAAGAAGCTGACGGATCGGGAGGCCCAAGGCAATCGGACGCGTTCTCGAATTCGGAGTCGTGTGGAACACGTCTTTGGGGTGCAGGCGAAGCGGGCGGGAAAGCTGATCGTACGGGCCATTGGTTTGTTCAGGGTGAAGGCCAAGGTTGGGTTGAGGAATCTGGCTTACAATTTGGATCGATTCTGTGTGTTGGTAGGGGCATGATTGCCCTGGAGAGGACCACTGGGTAAAATGACCCAGTTGGATCGTTAAAAAACGATCAAAAGGGGACTTCAGATAGGTTTGATAAGATGAATGATCGATTTTTCTGTTTAACACTTCTGGTAATTTCGATGCAACGGATTCCTAACTCTCGAAAATCAAATTTTTAGAGGTTGCCTCAAGATTCAAGATTCAAAATTCAAAATTCAAGATTCAAAATTCAAAATTCAAAATTCAAGATTTTATATTTTCCTAATCCGAAACTGGTCCCTTTTCCAACGTTGATATACTCTCCGAGCAATAAAAATGGAAAAAAGGGTTCAAAATTTCCCTCAAAGGTGATTGAGCCTATGAATCCCCCCATCCTCATCTTTTTTTCCTGGCGATTCGAATACCGCTCCCAGTCAAACCAGGAAAGGGATTCTTTTGTACCCATTATCTCCTTAGACTTTTCTATTAGTCCTTTAAAATCGAGTTCTAATTCCTCTCCACAATGGAAATAAGAAAGAAGTGAAATTCGTCTCAATAGATTTCGCATAAGAATGTGAAATTCTAATTTAGGGGTAAGCCTTCCATCAAATTTCAATCGGGTAGGGGTAATGAAAAGTAGGTCTATCCTGACAGGTGAAGATTCAAAGAGACACAGGTCATCAAAGGTTAAAACCCTGAAGTGATTCCGAAGGATTTTATCTTTTCCTGAATAAATGATTTTCCCCTCTTCGCTCCTCTCACCCCTCTTATCATCTTTTCCCTTTATCCTTTGACTTGGACGGACTTCCTTCACCTCTTCCAATAAATATTTTCCTCTGCCTTTACCAATTCCTATTCGTCCCAATTCGTCAAAGGTGTATATGAAATAGGGAAGGCAATCGATCGATTTACCAATCAAGGTCAATTCAAAACAGAGAATCTCACCTTCTCGATATTCCCCTTTCTCTTCCAAAGGGGGATTGATGACGAAAGGATGAGGGGCGTAGGGATATTTCCTCATTTTTAAAGTGCCCGAAGGAGGTGGAGTTTCAAAAACATAGGAATAGACACATTTTTCTTTTAGAATACAGGAATTACAAATTCTTTCCCTGCTTACACAAACAACCTTCTTGAAAGCATGGCCAAAAGCACCCCTAAAGGTTGAACCTTTGTAAGGGGGTAATTTAATGGGGCTTTCTGATCTGATGGAGAATAGAAATTTAGCGAATCTGAATTGAGCTGGTCGCCTTTCCATTTCTTTTGCCCTCATTCAATGGAAGAGAAGGGTTAGGGTTTAAGTTCATATTAAAGGTTTAACGATAGGCGGCCTTAACGGGTTTAAAATCTACTAAATTTTTACAATAAAGTCTATAAAAATTATTTATTCTTTTAATTGTTCTGTTTTTCGATGTCTGAATTAACATAGATAATTGGCCTGAAGATATCTTATTATCGGCTTTCCTCTAAAAAGGGGTCTCTCAAGAACCATATAGCCTTTTAAGAAATAACCTGTTATAAAAATCTAAGATTTATCCAACAGAGGAAGAGAGATGGTCGAGAAGACAATAAAGAAAGGGTTATGTGGGATCTGTCCATCAGGTTGTGGTGTAGAGATCTCTATGAAGGGAGAAAGGCTTCATCGCATTAAGCCGATGGAGGGTCATCCCTTAGGGATTGTTTGCCGGCGAGGGATCCATGCCGAAGAGATTATTTATTCCCCCGACCGATTACCATCCCCGATGAAACGAATTGGGAACCGAGGGGAGGGTAAATTTGAGAAGATTTCTTGGGAGGAGGCTTTTGAGCGATCGGCTAACTTGATTAAGAAGGTGATAGAGAAAAGTGGCCCTGAGGCCATGGCGATTTATTCAGGGAGAGGAGGGTTTGAAGAATCGCTAATAGATATTTTTACAGTAGGGGGACACGATCATATCTGTTTGAACTTTCTCTTTCCATTGGGATCTCCAAACACTTTCAGTTGCAGTTCCCTCTGTAACAATGCCCATCGTGTCATTGCCCCTGTGTCTACTTTTGGAGTTTCTTATGACCGCCTCTTCCCGGATTTCGAAAAAAGTGACCAGATCGTTGTTTGGGGTTCAAACCCTGCAACGGATTCTCCCCCCATCCATTTAAAAAAAATCTTGGAAGCCAAGGCTCGTGGTACAAAGGTGGTAGTGATCGATCCTCTTAAAACTTATACGGCAGAGAAGTCTGGCGAATGGATTGGCCTCAGACCCGGTACAGATGGGGCTTTGGCCTTGGGGATGGCCCATGTGATGATGGAGAAAGGCTTTTACGATGAAGCCTTTGCGAATGATTGGATCCACGGCCTTGAAGAATTCAAAGATTATGTCAAAGGATTCCCTCCTGAAGTAGTAGAGAAGATCACCTGGGTCAAAGCAGAAAAGATCAGGAAATTGGCTGAGGATATTGCCAAGCCGAAAACCTCCCTGCTTCTCCATACAGGCCTGGAATACACCAATAGCGGTGTCCAAAATATTCGGGCCATTCTTATTTTTTGGGCTTTGGCAGGGAACCTGGACCGACCAGGAGGATTAGTTTTTCGAATGTCCCATAGATCTCCGGCTCGAAGAAATCGGATCGAACCACCCCGAGGGAAACCCGCCATCGGTTCGGATCGCCATCGCCTCTATTGTGTCCTGAATAGAAGCGGCCATTTCATGGAGGTACCGAGGGCCATTCTTAAAGGAGAGCCTTATCCAGTGAGAGGGTTGATTGTTCTTGGAGGTTCGATCATTACTGCTTTTCCAAACCCCGAGGAGTGGAGGCGATCAATCGAAGCCCTTGATTGTCTTTTGGTGATTGATCGGTTTCTAACCAACGAAGCTTTATATGCGGATATCGTTTTTCCAGCGACGACGATGTTTGAGATCACTTCCTATAAACGTTACCCAGGTCACCTCTCATTTCGGGAAAGGGTTGTGCCTCCTGTTGGAGAAGCCAGAAATGATTATCTTATTTTGGCAGGGTTGGCAAAAGCCTTAGGTTATGGAGATCACTATCCCCAATCCGAAGAGGCGATGTTAGAGTTTGTATTTCAGGAATCCCCTGAGTTTCTCGAAAAAATGAAATCGACCTCTGAAGGCCTTTCCCTTCCTTCTCCTCCTATGTTCTATGAAAAGTACAAGACGGGATTGCTTCGAAAGGACGGACATCCAGGATTTGAGACCCCTTCCAAGAAATTCGAGATCGCTTCGAATTTATTGAAAAAATATGGACATGATCCTCTTCCCATTTATCAAGAACCTTCTGAGGGTCCGATTGGTTCTCCTGATTTGGTTAAGGAGTTTCCACTTGTTCTAACCACAGGGACTCGACTCCAATCTGCCTTCAGAAGTCAGCACCTCAATATCCCGGGCCTACTCAAACTTCAGGACAAGCCCAATATCCTCATTCATCCTGAGGATGCAGACCCCAGGGGGATTCAGAACGGAGATAAGGTCTGGGTGAAGACAAAAAGGGGAAAAGTCCCTTTCTATGCAAAAGTGACAAGGCGGATTATGAAGGGTGTCATTGAGGCCAATATGGGAGGGGGCGGACCTCTTCAACCTCAATCATGGCGAGAAGCCAATGTGAATGAATTAACAGATTCTGAAAACCGGGATTCCATTTCTGGATTTCCCGTCTTTAAGGCGTTGCTCTGTGAGGTTGAGAAAGGCTGAGGAAGAATTTTTTCACTTCCTCTTTCAAGACCTTTCCCATTTTGTTTCTGGGGAGTTCCTGGAGAAAAAAAACCTCCTTGGGGCATTTCCAATCGAGGAGATGAAGTTTGCAGTGATCTTGAATCTCTTGAGCCGTGAGCGTTACCCCTGGTCTTAATACGACCGCTGCCACCACTTTCTCTCCCCATTTCTCATCTGGAATTCCTACGACACAGGACTCTGAGACTTTTGGGTGACGATGGATCACGGATTCGATCTCTTGAGGCGATATATTCTCACCTCCAGAGATGATGATATGTTTCAACCGATCTGTGATATAGTAATATCCTTCTTCATCCTTTTTGCCGAGATCGCCCGTACGAAACCAGCCCTTCACAAATGAGGCTTCGGTCTCCTGGGATTTTCTCCAATATCCCGGGCTCACGTTTGGACCTCTTAACCAAATTTCTCCTACCTCCCCTGGTGTCACATCTTGAAGCGTCTCCGGGTTCACGATCCTTACTTCCACCTCCGGAAGCGGGAGCCCAATGGAGCCAGGTTTTTTTCTTCCCCGAAGAGGATTTGAAAAATTCATTCCGGTTTCAGACATCCCCTCTCTCTCTACGGGCTCTTTACCAAAGAGTTCCTTTATCCTTTCAAAATCTTTTGGAAGAAGAGGGGCAGAGCCGGAGGCCAGGAATCGAAGGTGACTGAAATCTCTCCTCTCACCTCCTAACGTCTCTATCATCCTCAAATACATGGTTGGGACACCCATAAACAGGGTGCAGGCCAATTCTCCCTTTTGTTGAGAAAGAATATCCAAGACAGTCCCCGGGGAAAATTCATCACACATGACCACTTTGGCTCCGGCGATCAAAGCGGTATGAAGGGCAAAGCATAAACCATGAATATGAAACAGCGGAAGGGCGTGAAAGAGGACATCTCTTTCCGTAATTTCCCAAATTTGGATGATGTTCTTCGCATCTTGGATTAGATTCTGATGGGTGAGAATGGCTCCCTTGGGATACCCTGTTGTTCCAGAAGTATAAATCAGGAGGGCAGGGTCATGAGGACCTGATGTCGCCTCGATGACCTGGGCTGAGGATTCTAAGAATAATTTGTCTTCAGTAAAAGGAGAATCTGCGTCGAAGGATAGGGTGAGTCTTTTTTCATCGATCGATCGGATTAAGGCTTCCTCTTTCTTCCCGACCAATACCATCTTTGCATCGGTGTCCTCCAAAAAATATTCCATTTCCTCTTTTTTGAATCCTGGATTGAGCATCACGGAGATGGCCCCCACTTTCAAGATGCCAAGATGAAGGATTACCTGTTTAACACTTTTGGGCATAAAAAGAATAACCCGATCTCCTTTCTCAAGACCCATTTTTATCAATCCCAGGGCGACCCGATTGGAGAGATGATGAAGTTGCAAATAAGAGAGCCGGCTTTCCCGTCTCCCCTTCCTTATGAACAGGATGGCTTCTTTTGTCCCCAACCGGAGGGCGGTTTGATCAATCAGACGGATCAATGTTTCATCCATTTTCGTTTCTCATCTCGTAGGATTAGACTTTTTGAAATAGAAGGACTTTGTAGAGTGAATACGAAATGATATTATCATTAAAAAGGGAAAAACCCAAATTTCGATTTTTGGACTTTTTCAGAAATCTCAATAAAAACTTGCCTACCCCCCATTTTTTAAATCAACAAGGAATGAGAAACGAAAATGACACAGGCAGACGGGGGTCCAAAACCTTAGAATGCGGTCGGAATAAAAAGGTTTGGTATGGGTCCTCTTCACTGACATCGTCATCCAACCTGACCCAAAAGAATAAAAATCATTGACAGTAAAAATAGCTCTGATAAAATGGCAGGGTAACATAGCTTAATATAAATAGGTCATATTACATCGAGGAGAAAGGCATCTTGGGAGTCTTTGATTTTTTAAAAGGAGGCGGGCGAGGGGTAGGGGATGCACCAAACCCTCCGGTCAGCAAAGAGACCAGATCTTACGATGAACTCATCGATGAGATCATGGAGTGGAATATTGAACATACAGATATTTTAGAGGTATTGCGGAAGGAAGTCGAAGAAGAGAGGCTTGCGACTTGGTCTCGTGCCTTAGAGGTTGGGGTGAGGAAAGGACTTGCGTCTCCTTCGGGCAAGGTGGAAGAAAGTCCCTTCTATTCGACGTTTCTTGATCTGTATCAATATGTCAATCGTCTGAGACCAAAGTTGTTGACGAACCCGACCATGCAACATGTGAAGAAGATGGAGAAGTCGGATTCTCTCTGCATGTGCATTATCTGTGGCATACGTGCCTTACAAATGGAGAGTGGAGCGAAACGGTTGTTTAATACTCTCCATTGGATATTACTGGAGAGGTATTTGAGCAATTTACCATGACGGCTTCATCCTCTACGAACGATGAGAATGAAAGAATGATAAATGGCAATTCAAGACGGATACGGAACACGGCCACGGGCACGTTTTTTAATCCATTACAGGGTTGACTTTTTAAGAAGGTCTTATAAAATACGGTATAAAACGGGCGCTTAGTTCAGGGGGAGAACGCCTGCTTCACACGCAGGAGGTCACTGGTTCAAATCCAGTAGCGCCCACCATTCTGGTATAAAAAAGGGACAGGCTGATTTTCAAAAGATGGCCTGTCCTTTTTTGTTAAATATTTTTAACTGGGCGAAGGTGCCTGCCTGTTATCCCGATTGACTTTGCCTATGGCATCTTTTATAAAATTAAAATCTATATGATAAATTTCTCGTTCTTTTTTCTGTTCCGAACCAAGAGGACAACGGGTTGTCCCCTTGGGGGATATGGTCCTCTGGTACGGGATATTCGCCTCTCGCGGGGTGTTTTTGGGAACCGCGAGCTTAGCCCGTAGGGCTTCTTGATGGGAGTTAAAATTTAATTTATGGGATATGTTGACCTTCATCTTCATACCACTGCCTCGGATGGGGTGCTTACCCCATCCCAAATTGTCAGGTACGCGAAAGCAAAGGGACTTCAGGCGATTGCCATTACTGATCATGATACCATTGAGGGGTTAGAAGAGGGTTTATTCGAAGGGGAGAAAATTGGGTTTGAGGTGATACCAGGCATCGAGGTGAGTGCTGAACATTCCCCTGGCTCGATGCATATCCTTGGATTTTTTTTAGATATTCATCATTCCCCCTTGCATGAAAAACTGAAATATCTTCAAAAGGCCAGAGCGGAACGAAATCCAAAGATTTTAGAAAAGTTAAATCGCTTAGGAATCGATATCACCTTTGAAGAGGTTCTAAGAGCCTCTGGTGGGGGACAGGTTGGACGACCTCATTTTGCCAATGTACTTTTAGAAAAAAAGGTGGTCAGAAATTTTCAAGAAGCGTTTGATCGATTTTTGAAGAAAGGAGCCCCGGCCTATGTAGACAAATTTAGGTTTACGCCAAAAGAGGCCCTCCATTTTATTAACGAAGCCAAAGGAATAGCTGTTCTGGCTCATCCCAATACCCTCGGAATTGATCAGTACTCTGAGTTAGAGAAATTAGTCTTGCGGCTTGTGGGGGAGGGGCTAAGGGGAATAGAAGTTTATTATCCGGAACATTCCTTATCCGAGGTGGCTCAATATGAAACCCTGGCTAAAAGAAATGGCCTCCTGATCACCGGAGGTACAGACTATCATGGGATTGAAAAAAACGGGTTGGATATTGGAGTCGGCAGGGGAGAGATGAAGATTCCCTATTCGATGGTAGAGAATCTTAAGGCCTTAAGAAATAGGGTATCCGGAGCCTCATCATGAAGAGGGGAGAGGAAACGATGAAACGACGAAAAAAAACAAATCGTTTGAAGGCAGCATTGAAGAAGAAAAACATTAAACGCTCTTTAAGGAAGTCTGGGGGAGAAAGAAAATATCCAACCTAAACCCAACGTCTTATTAGAAGATAGAACCAATCTCTGTTTTAAACATGTCATGGTCAGCTCTGAATATCCTCGGCTTATCTTTTCCGATCCCCATGGGAATCTTTTTGATCATCCCTCACTGAGATTGACAGGGCGATCTGGAGATCGTTGGCTTCTTCCTGACCCATCAGAATTAGTGCCTTTGCCTAAGGGGAGTCAACTTTTTACCCTACCCGGGAGGATCCCCATTGGATGGGATGAAGAAAAGAAATCTTTCCTCTCTTTGGAAAAAGTTAAAATCGGGAGGAAAGAGGCGAACTGTATGGCTGTTGCGGCCTTCTTGCCGCCAGGATATATCCGGACTTTTCTCCCCGCCACACAACTTAAGCCAAAGGCCCCTATCTTACCCCTTTGGGCTTATAGTCCGGTGGGATGGAGGAAGGGGAAGTTTTGGGTGACCGGTGTATATATTGACCCAAATCCCCATTGGAATCCAAAATATTTTGGAAACGATCATCTTTTGAAAAAGAGGGTTCATTCATTTCTCATTCAAAACCCCTCCAATCGCCTCCTCCAACAACTTTCGAAATGCGCTTTGGAATATCATTGTTTTGCAGCCAAGAATGTTTTTTTTCGAAGATGGGAATGCCCACTTCCCACTTCTCCTTCATGCAATGCCAATTGTCTGGGTTGCATTTCCCTTCAACCCTCTGAATGCTGTCCTGCTTCCATGGAGAGGATTCAGTTTGTGCCAACGGTGGATGAAATCCTAAGGGTTGCCTTACCCCATTTGGAAAGGGCAGAGGATGCGATTGTCAGTTTCGGTCAGGGTTGTGAAGGGGAGCCGTTAATGCAGTGGAGACTTCTGGAAAGATCGATCCATGAACTTCGAGAAAGGACAGACCGCGGGACCATTCATCTCAATACCAATGGTAGCTTTCCAGATCGGATTGCAACACTTTGCGACGTTGGCCTCGATAGCCTTCGTGTCACGCTGAACAGTCCTCATCGCAAATATTATAACCGCTACCATCAGCCCAAGGGGTATACCTTTGGAAAAGTAGTGGGCTCCTTGGTCAAAGCCAAGGAAAAAGGGATTTACACTTCAATCAATCTCCTCGTCTTCCCAGGATTCACGGACAAGATGGAAGAGATAGAGGGATTGATCGAATTAATCAGAGAGACTCATCTTGATCTCATCCAGATGCGAAATCTTAATATCGATCCTGATCTCTATCTCAAGGTCATGGGTAAGGGGGAAGGATTGGGGATTTCTCAGATGATTGAAATTCTTAAAGAGGAATTTCCTCATTTACAATTTGGTTATTTCAACCGCACCAAAGAGAAGTTTAGATAACGGATTAAGGCTGAGCCCGTGGCTCCCAAAAGACGTCCCACAAGGGGCGAATATCCCGTACCAGAGGACCGATTCCCCCGCATGTAGAACCCGTGGTCCTCTTGGCTCGGGATAGAATATAACCCTTGGGACTCTTGATCTTGATCGTTAGGTGATGAGAGTTTCATCATGCTGAATATCAACCCATTCAGGGAGGGAGTGAAAGCAGCCCTTCCTATTGTTTTGGGATATTTGCCTGTGGGAATGGCATTCGGCTTATTGGCACGACAATCCGGTCTTACTCCAATCGAAGCGGGTTCGATGAGTCTTCTTGTCTACGCAGGGGCCAGTCAATTCTTAGCGATCGATATGATTTCTAAGAGTATTTCATGGTTTCCCATTGTGGTCACCACCTTTTTCATTAATCTCCGACACCTCCTGATGAGCTCTGCTCTTTCTCTCCATTTCAAGGAATATGGACTTCGAACGCTGACCTTCTTATCGGCACAGCTGACCGATGAATCCTTTGCTGTAGCGATGTCGAATCCTTCGAAAATTTCAAATCGTCCCTCCTATCTATTTGGACTCCAGATAACCTCCCAGATAGGATGGATTGTTGGCTCCGTTAGCGGAGCCTTATTTGGAAAGTGGGTCGATCATAAAGAGTATGGGATCCCTTTCGCACTCTCCAGCCTTTTTATCTGTCTGCTCGTCCTTCAAATCAATAGCATCCACCATCTTTGGGTGATGGTGATTGCTGGAATTGCCTCTGTTTTTTTTAAATGGGTTTTTCCAGGGAATTGGTACCTTCTGCTGACAGCCCTTTTCGCTTCAGGAATAGGGATCACCATTGAAATGGTGATGAGGGACCAGAAATGAGAATTTCGGTATTGATTCTCATCTTAGGAATGGGCCTTGTGACTTTTTTACCCCGTTTTCTTCCTATGGCCTTTTTGACTCGATGGGCCATCCCAGAAAGGGTGAAAATGGGATTGGGCTATATTCCGATTTCGATTTTGAGTGCCATTGTTTTTCCTATTCTCTTTTTCAATGTTGAAGGAGAAATTGAAATTCAAGCCCATGCTCTTCTTTCTGCTATCCCCATTTTCATCTTTGCCTGGAAGGTGAAAAGCCTTTGGGGGTCTGTCATCCTGGGGATGTTGGTTTACTGGGGTTTGGGATTCTTTTTTTGAACCCTCTTAAAGCTTTTCGGCAATCAGGCTTGCAATCGCTTTTCTCTTCCCGCCTATCCTGAAGATCCCTTCGCGATAGAAAAGTATTCTAAAATCCCTGAAGAGGTGAAGAAGCTCATTTGACCTTAAAAAATATTTTGCATGCTTGGGTCCACTTGTGCCGAGGGTTCGATGCTCGAGTATATAAGTCTCGAAGACCACCCTTCCACCTTTTTTAAGTCCTTTTTTCATTCTTGGAATGAGGCGACGTTTGAGAAAATAAAAATTGGCAATGAGATGATATCGATCTTTCTCAATCCGGTAGCGGTCGAGATCAACTGGGTAAGTGTTTATTTTAACCCCTTGTTCTCTGGCTAATTTTTTGGCTTTCTTCAACCCTTTCTCAGAGATATCCACCGCATCCACTTCAAATCCATTTTGAGCCAGGAAGACCGCATTTCGGCCTTCCCCTGTAGCCATGTCCAGGGCTTTTCCTCTTGGAAGGAGATGGATATGTTTTTTTAGAAAAGGGTTGGGTTTTTTCCCAAAGGCAAATTCCCTCCTTCCGAATCTCTTATTCCATCTTTCTTGATCAGCTTTCATAATCGCTCCCTCTCCCCTCGCCTCATTCTAACCTCTCTGCAGAAGAGTGGCTGGTGACCTCATGGCTTGTATTCGAATTTTAAAGCAGTTTTTAAGAAATTAAAAACGAGAAAAAATTTCCCTTGACATCCTTTAGGGAGGATAGTATAAATAGTCTACATATGTAGACCTATCCCAAAAAGGAGATTTGGAAATGGAAAGGGAGAATGGCGATGGAAAATGAACTAACCGAAAGGCAAAAGGAAGTGTTCGATTTTTTAAAAGATTTTCTTAGAGTGAAGGGATTCCCTCCTACACTCCGTGAAATTGCTTCTCACTTTGGGTTGAGAGGACCGAAAGGTCCTCAGAAGACCCTAAACATCCTGGCGAGGAAGGGTTATATCCGTAAAATCCCTGGAGGTTCAAGGGCGATTGAAATTTTAAGCTATCCCCAATTTAGCCTCACCCATATCCTTTCTGTGCCAATAATCGGGAGGGTTCGCGCGGGCGAACCCATTCTTGCCATCGAGAATATCGAAGGTTACCTCAATTTCGACCGGAGTCTCGTTTCTTCTGAAGATGTCTTTTTACTCCGGGTGGAGGGAGAGAGCATGATCGATGACCACATTCAGGATGGAGATTTTGCTCTGGTGAAGCCACAGGCCACAGCAGAAAATGGTGAGATTGTCGTGGTTTTAATCGAAGAGGAAGCGACGATCAAGAGGATCTTTAGAAAAAGAGATTTGATTCGGCTTGAACCTTCGAACCCCAAGATGGAGCCTATTGTTGTCAAAAAAGGAGAGAAAAGGATTACCATCGTGGGGAAGGTGGTTGGGATTTTTAGGAAGCTGTAATAAAGAGAGGGGGCAAGGGGTCAAGGGTCCAAGTAAAGACTTCGCCTCCTATATCCTTGAACCCTTGAATCCTCGAATCCTAATCATTATGGAACCACGCATTATTCTTCACCTCGACATGGATGCCTTTTTTATTTCGGTGGAGCAGAGGGATAACCCTCTTCTTCGAGAAAAACCTGCCGCAGTTTGTGGTTCCCTTTCTCGGAGTGTGATCACCTCTGCCACCTATGAGGCAAGGCCTTATGGAATTCGGGCCGGGATGTCCACCCAGGAGGCAAAAAGGCGATGCCCTCATTTGATTCTTGTGAAAGGAAACCATTCGAAATATACAGAGACAGCCGCTCGAATATTTTCATTATTAAGAAAGTTCACTCCTTTGGTAGAAGTTGCCTCCGTTGATGAGGCCTATCTGGATATCACCGAATCTCTCCTCCTCTTTCAATCTCCTCACCACATCGCCCAATCAATAAAAAATCAAATCCGAAAATGTGAACGATTGACTTGCTCTATTGGGATCGCTCCCAATAAACTCCTTGCAAAATTGGGGAGTCGCCTGAAAAAGCCTGATGGGTTGGTGGTCATTAAAAAAGAAGAGGTGGGAGAGTTGCTTAAGGACCTCCCGGTGTCCAAGCTGAATGGAATTGGTCCCAAACTGGGTGAGGCGTTAAATTCAATGGGCATCTTCACCTGCGGTCAATTGGGAAAATTCCCAGTTTCTATTTTATCCGATCGGTTTGGTATCATCGGGGAGAGGCTTCACGAGATGGGTTTGGGATTGGATGATCGTCCTGTGGTGCCTTTTGACGAGGGAGAGGATTCAAAATCAATCAGCCACAGCGTCACCCTCGAAAAAGATACCTCTGAGCCAAATATTCTTAAAACGGTACTTCTCCAACTCTCGGAAAAGGTCTCCAGGAGGATGAGAAAGGATGGTTTTTATGGAAAGAGGGTTGTCGTGACCGTCCGATACTCCGATTTTTTTACCTTCTCTAAACAAAAAACCCTTTCCCGATGGGTGAATAGTGGGGATGAAATATTTAAACAGGCTTTTGAGATTTTCGAGGCAGTTTCCCATCCCAAACCTATTCGTCTTCTCGGGGTTGGAGTCTCCCAGTTGAAAAAAGAATGGTATCAGTTAGGTCTTTTTGAGCGGAGAGATAAGAAGGACAGTTTGCTCAAGGCCATGGACCGAGTCAATGAACGATTTGGAGATTGGACATTGACCTGGGCTGGGCTTTATTAATGTTTATTCGACCCATACCGCCCTTGGCTTCTCTGGCTTTTGGGGGCGTTCTTCGAAGACAAGAAAAGAAAAAAGAGTTATTTTTATATAAGGGAGATCACTTGATTTGCCCCCTATAGGGAAATGGAGAGACTCTACCCGTCTACTCAAAGATTGTGAGGGGAAGTGGATGATCGGTGTGGAGGGAATAAAGAGGGGAAGTATTTTTACACACCCATAGATCATCCATACCGCCGCAAATCCGTAACAACCCAGTAGGGCCAATTCTTTCCAACCCATCCCATAGCGGAAACGAAGACGGTATCTAAACCCATCTCTTACTATTCCATCTTTTTTATCCCCGATCATTTTTATTAACTGCTTTCTCATATTGAATTGTTGAATTTCGGCCAACAGAAAAAAAGGAGTATGTTTTGACAGACCTTTTTCAAGGGTAGATATTTTTTCTGGTTTAGACATTCTTCTCCAATTCTCGGGAAGATCGATCTCGACTTCCCGTTTGTCAAAATGCCACTCATAACTGAGGGGGAGAATGATTCCTACCAGAAGGGATAACACCCAAGTGACTCTCCAAAAACTTTTTCTTATATTTAGGCTCTTCTCTTCATTTATTCGATGCATCATGCTTCATCGCCTAAAGTTCCTTGTTCATTTGGTACATCTCCAATGATGGAAAATAGAAAAAAATAGTACTAATTATCCAAGATTTTAAGAAGGTTGTTTGGTGGGTTGGTGACCATCGGTTCGTAAAACAATACTTTTCTTCTCTCCATAGGAAATCGTAAAGAGATCATTATTTCCGACCGGCCTTCATTTGCTTCCCATTTCAATATTCCCTGGTTTTTCTGTACCATTTCCTGAATCATCCGTAACATGAGGTCCATCGAACTATCTAATCGAAGAGAAGGAACCTTCTCCCCTGAAGAGGCGACCGATATCTCAACGCCTCCTCCAAACTCCCCGAAACAAGTCTGAGCCCCTCCCTCGTCCTTCAAATGGGGAAAGGACTTAGTTGATATTGTGACCTTTCCCCTGCGTGGTGTGGAGGCCATGATATAGTGGAGGGCTGAATTTAAAATATACTTCAATGGTTCATCGGAAACGATGATTTCGGGAAGATCCTTCTCCAATGTTTTAAATAACCTTACTTCCCTTTCTTCGAAATGGGTTTGGTATTTCTTTGATAACTCCTCGACCAGGGTGTTCACGGTATTGCTTTTTTGAAGGGGAGTCGTAATGTAACAATAGTCGAGAAGACTGTTTAGCCATAAGTCGGCTTGATCGATTTCCTCGTTGATCCTTCGCCTGAGAAAGTTACCAAATTCCTTATCGCTGAATTTATTCTGAGAGAGAAGGGTCAGCTTTTTGATGGAGTCCAGAGTCCTTTTTGTATAATGAACCCACCCCATCAAAAACTGAGGTTCCTTTAAAGGCTCTCGATCCCACCTTTCGAAGGGGGTGGTGGAGCGAGGAATTTGAATGGGCCGGAGGATACAAAAGGGTCGCTTTGGTTCCCCACCTCGTCTTTGGATGTCACTCCAATATAGTAGGTCCCCGCTTCTGTGGGGAATCCCGGCCATTCATCGGGAACAATCAACTCGGTTTTCCCTGTTACCTGTTTTGAGAGGATTCCAGAAGTTGCCTCCCATGCAAAGTGATCGGGATCAAATTTTGTGCGGTCCTGACTGACATACACCACATAACTGGTTGCTTCAGGAACCGATTCCCACCAAATTCTGCGTTTACGAATAAAAGCCATCGCTCTTCCTCCTTTCTTACACGGATCCAATATCCTGGGCTTGGTTTGATCTTCCTATTACAACCTAAAATCTTATGAAAATCAAATCAAATATAGCGTGAGTTCCATTCCCCCCAAGGAGGTCCCTCATGGAGGGATGGATTTCGTTGCCTAATCGATCTTTAACCATTGGGGGCCCCTGATTTTAAAAACCTTCCTGAAAAGAGAATGCCGAAATGTCCAATCCCATTCGCAGTCACAATCGCGACAGCGGAATTGTTCAGTTTTAAAATTATCTCTTTCAACGACCACTTCATTCAAACAAACAACATTCTTTCCATGACAAATTGGACAAGCCATGATGGTTTGATGCTTTTTTGTGAATTTCCAATGTTTCATTTCCACGGAGTCAACGTTCCCCGGAAATCCTTCCCCACGTTCACCACCACCCCAGAGGGGAAAACCCTATCCCGGAGAATTATGAATGGATGACCTCACCTTCCGATTCTCGAAGGACAGAAAACAATTTTTGAACTTGATATTCGGATTTTTCTTCAGCCTCTTGCCATTTTAAAATGGTTAAGTAACATGCCTGTAATTCTTCCACCAAGGCATTGACCGGGCGGAGAGGATCGGAGCCGATCGTCAAAGCCGCCACCATCATGAGCCACCACAGCATTTCCTCATAGGCTTCTTTGTTGAACCACCAGATGTTATTGAACTGGTTGACCTGCAGAAATGCTTGAACATCGGCATCTTTGAACAATGTTTCCAATATGGTCACCGCCTGCTCTTGATCTAATGGTTTTTTCTCAAACCATCTTTGATGGACCGTGAGCAATTTGATGACCATCAAAGACCTCCATGCCATGGCTTCTTCAACCCCCAAACCCCTCAGTGCATTCAAAATCGTTTTTCCAAATCCCCATTCATCCACCCAGGTCCGGCTCATTTCTGCGAAGTCCCTTGGATGAGCCACCTTAGCAAGAGCGTGGACAAATAACCAACTGAACAGTGTATTCCAGATGGTGAGTGAATTCTCCAATTTCTTATATAAGTATTCTGCCGCTGCCTTCACTCCTTTGGGTTGAAACTGTGGATAGCGGCTGGTAATGGTGGGCAAATATAGGATGGCTTCCAGTTTTCGCCTTATTTCTCGAACAACCGTTCCCTCCTCCTCTCTTCCTCTGGTGAACTGTTTCACCTCTCGGAGGAGGTGTATCAACTTTTTTTCTACCTCTTCCAAAAGCATCGGGTCCAGTTGGGTCTGAGGGGGAGTGATACGGGCCTTCATTAACCGATGGAGCATTTCTGAATTGACTAACTCCTGAAAAGCCCCCTGAAGAGGTTGCAACAACATTTCTTTGAAGGCATCTTCGATATTGGATACGCCGCGCCCGCTCAATGCTTTGGCTATTTGTTCATAATGGCGCCATTGATTATCCCGGACTTCTCTAAAATCGACGAAAACATGATATTGGTAAGCCCCTAACTCCACATATAATCCCTTCTGACACAATTCACCGCTATTTCGGATGTACTCCAATCCAGAGGCATGATCCCTGAAAATACAAAAATATCCCTGATCATCATGCAATCCGATTCCTTCCCCTAAGTCTTTTTGAACCAATCTACGGTCCTCCCCTTCACCCGTCTGAATAGAAAACGCGGTGGAGGAACGTATCCAGCCTTGGGCGGACTCGTATTTATTATGATAGATGACCAGGGCTCGTTCATCCCCAGCACGATTGGAATAAGCAAAGATGTTTTCATTGACATGACCCTCTGGGGTAAAAAAATCATAAAGAAGGAAGTTTTTTACGTCAGAAAAGAGGTGGCGGCGTTTGACGAGCGGAAAGATTTCCCTTTCATGGCGGAGGATCAATTCCTGGTCCGGTGGCTCATCCCATTTGGCGTATCGGTATTCCATCCCATATTTTTCATGAAACCCCTCAATTTGTCCGTGGGCGAACATGGGAAGGCCGGGCAAGGTCACCATCATCGTACACACTCCGAAATACTTGTCTCCCTTGCCGAATTGAGTTACAGCCGTTTCTTCATCTGGATTGCTCATGAAATTAACAAACCGCTTAAGGACCTCTGGGTTGAATTCGAGCGTATTTTTTAGGACGGAGCGGTATTTCGCATTTTCTTCATCCTTCAACATATTCATAAACGCACTGTTATAAACACGATGCATTCCCAAGGTTCGGACAAAATACCCCTCCAACAACCAAAAGGCTTCGGCCAGTAATAAGGTTTCGGGGGCTTCATGGGCGACACGGTCTACCACTTGGCGCCAGAATTCTTCGGGCATGAAGTGATTGAATTTTTCTTTGGGCATTCCATGGTCAGCTCGCGATGGGATGGCTCCCCCTGTGCCCGGCTCTGGAAACCACAAGCGCTGGAAATGCCTTTTGGTCAGGGTCATCGCCGCATCGAAACGGATAATAGGAAATTTTCGAGCGACATGGAGGATCATTTGAATCACCGCTTCTCTTACTTCAGGGTTAAGGTAGTTCAACTGAGCCGTATCATTCCAGGGCATTCGAGTCCCATCGTTCCCGTGATAGATATACATTTCGTTGCCATTTCGGCGGTCGACCCTCTTAAAAACAACCGCTGCGTCACTCTGGTCATAATAATGATCTTCCAGATAGATTCCCACCTCTCCGTGCCAGGAGAGATCGGGTCCGCTGAAATGATAAGCGGGGAAAGGGCTGTAATCTAAGGAGATGAACCACTCTGGATGTTCGATGACCCATCTTGAGTCAATGCCCACATGGTTTGGCACCATATCGCTCGCCATACGGATGCCTCTCCTCCAGGCTCTGTCTTTTAAATTTTGAAAGGCATCTTCTCCTCCCAAGTCGCTTGCGATTTGATAGTCAAAGAGAGAATAAGCCGAAGCCACTGCATCTGGGTTCCCTAAAAGTTCCTTGATCCTTTTTGAGGCAAGGCTCCTCTCCCAAACGCCGATGAGCCATAAACCTGTAACCCCCCAATGGGCGAGGAGGTTCAGCTCTTCCTCAGGGACGTGATCCAGCCGATAGATGGAACGACGATATTTTCGGGAGAGTTGATGGAGCCACACATAAACATTTTTTGCCACCAGCACCAACCTGGGCATCCATTCGAGATCATGACTAAAACGCTCTGGCTCTTCTTCCGTTTCAAGAAATTCATAGACCTCTGAAGGGGTACGCCCCCAAAACGCCATTCTTCGAAGTTCTGCTATTTCTTCTTCTTTAAACAGATCCAGACTGCTGAGAAGCCGAAGGAGATAAGTACTCAATAAGTAACCCCATTTCTCCCGAATAAATTCAAGCTGACCTGAAAGGGAGTAAGGGACAGCGATGGCAGGACTTCGAAGCATATCCAGCAGATTTTGATGGTCAGGACCAAACGGGGGTTGATGGTCGAAAAAGAGATGAAGGGCTTCAATCATTTTTAGGTAGATGGTATTTTTTTTCAATCTGAAGTCATCAAAAAGTTCAAGGAAGGGAGAAAAAGCTGGATTCATATTGGCCATCCAAAGCATCAACATTTCTTCCAATACCACCAGACGATGGGGCAAGCCCGCCGTCTCTCCCTCCAGGTAAGTTTCCGAAGCCGTTTTGTGCTGATAGACCGCCACGGGAGGGAATTCCTCCGCAAATTCCCGAAGGGCTTCCTCCACTTTCTGTTTATCAAACTTTTCATAAAGTGAATCCAAGGCCTGTTGCATCACCTGCGGGTTTTCCGCTCTGCGATAGACACCAATGATGTAATGAGTGATCTCATCAATCAACCCCATGGCGTTGATCTGTCCTGCTTTCACCGCTTGGTCGGGAAAACTGATGAGATCCCTCTTTTCATTTATTTTCTGGGCTAATACTCTTGCGGCATGAAAGTTGGGAAGGATGACGTTTCCGCTGAGGGAAAATAGAGAGGCATCAAATTGGTAGAAATCTCGCGCCTTCCGAGAGATGTGGAATTCCATGATCTCTCCCTTTTTTCAATTTGCTTTTTTATTCAATATAGGCTAATCCATTAACAGACTCAAGAGAAATTATTGAAAATCCATCTGAGTTTCATCTACAATGAAAATAACTGATTCATGAGGATTTGAATATGCCCACTTTAGGTAAGAAAGAGATCTGTGTCATCGGTGCTGGGAATGGCGGGTCTGCCATCGCAGGAGATATGACCTTAGCCGGACACCAATGTCGCCTGTTCGAATTTCCAGAGTATGCCGAAAACATCAAACCCATTATGGCCCAAGGCGGAATCCATGTGACCGGAATTGCGCGTACCGGCTTTGCCAAGCTGGCCATGGTCACCACGGACTTGGCGGAAGCGGTTCGAGGGGCAGATTTGATGATGGTCACCACCCAAGCATTAGCGCATGAACGAGTCGCACGAGAGCTGACCCCGGTTCTATCCGATGGACAGACCGTCGTTTTATGGCCCGGGAGTGGTGGCACACTAGTTTTTCGGAAGGTGTGGGATGAGAAGGGGATGGATCGCCGAGTTTTTCTTTCAGAGGGAGTGACTTTTCCTTACTGCTGCCGTCGTCTGGAAGGCCCGGGAACGGTCAACATCCATCGAATAGATGGCCCGCGAATGTTGTTGGCTGCACTGCCAGCGACCGATACCGATGCCGTCTTAAAAGCACTGATTGGGACCTATGCGGATGTCGTGAAGCCAGCCGTCAGCATTTTGGAACCTGCACTTTATAATGTCAATATCATCGTCCATCCTGTCGGAGCGTTGCTTAATATGGGACGTATTGAACATTCAAGAGGGGAGTTCTGGATGTACAAGGAGGGACTCACCCCCTCTGTCAAAAAAGTCATCTATCGCATGGATGCTGAACGCTCAGCCCTTTTCAAAAGATTGGGATATGTTCCCTATACTTACGATCAGGTTTTTTGGGATTCCTTCAATATGAGCGTTGATGAGTTTGCGAGAACATCAAGCCAAGGGCCTTTCAGCATGCAAGACCGTTACATTACCGAAGATATCCCCATGGGAACAAGCCTCACTGTCTCCATAGGTCGGAAGGCGGGCGTGCCCATGCCGACCTATGAAACGATGATCCACCTTGCTTCCGTGGTCAATGACACGGACTTTTATGCGAAGGGTCGTACATTGGAAAATTTGGGATTGGGTGATATGAATTTAGAGGAGTTGAAACAATACTTTCTGATTGGCAAGAGGCCGTCGTTTGTGATGAACTCCTGATGGGCCGCTGCCCTCCCATCTTTTCTTTCAAAAAATATTCTTGACAAACATTGTATTTCTGATATGAATGATTTATATTTTTGACCCATAATCCGATTCACCCGAGAAAGCTTAACCCTTCGTGAGGAGGGGGCGGAAAGCGACGGGTCTTTGGAGAAGACAGCCGAGCTGCCGAAGGACGAGTCTTTTGGTAGTTCGGCTTTTTTTCTTTTATTGATTCTTAGGAATGGGGAGGAAAGGACATGTGCAAAAGGGTGTTGATCATTGGGTGGACCATGGGTTTCCTGATGAGTTCTTCTTTCATTCATGCGGAAGTTTTTAAATGGGTCGATGATAAGGGAACCCTTCATTTTACCGATGACTACAGTCGCATCCCCTCTTTTTATCGAGAGCAACAACAAGTAGAAATCAAGAGAGAGGTTCAAGAAGAGAAGAGATCCTTAGAACCTATGAACATAGTGATCAGGATGAAAGAGGAACAGGTCGAAGCCGGTCCATATGATCAAGAGGAAATGGGATGGAGAGAAAAAGAGCGTTCGTGGAAGGATCAATTTGAGAGAGCTTTGGAAAACGAAAAACTCGTCGAGAAAAAATTTATCGAGGAGTCAAATCAATTGATCTTGAGAAAATTCGGAAGCCATCAGCAATTCAAATCGACCATTTTAAGATTAGATAGAATCAAAGAGGAGAGAGCCTTATACGAAGATCAAATCATCGAAGCGGAGGGGATGTTAGAAAAATTATCAAGGGGGGTTAAAGCATCAAAGGGAGAGATGAGTGGGTGGATCAATACGTTGATCCCTCTTCAAACGGCTTCCTCAGAGATCAGAAAAATTGAGAAGGATATCTATGGACGCGATGAGGTGTGGTGGAGACAGAAAGTTTTTGATGCGAGGGAAAGCTTGGAAAAGGCGATTCAGAATTATGAGAGGACATACCGAACGTACCGCCAAGATATCGAAAGATTAAATTCCTCCAGGTTTGGAGGGTTGAGTTTGACGCAGTATCAAATGATTTCTTTGAGGTTAACCGCTTTCAATGATCAACTGAAGAGGGACCAAAGCCAAATTGCTGAAGCGATGGAGGTATTGAAGAAACTTTCGAAGGAAGCCCGAGAAGCCCATGCTGATCCAGCTTGGTTAGATTGGCTGGATTAATTTATTTGCAAATCGCTTTGAATAGTTTTTCTTGGATGGTTCCTGGACTTACGATTCCCCACCCTAAATTTTTATCTTCTCCTAAATACGTCGCCCTTTGTGAAAAGAAAGTTCTCTGTAATTCTTTATATTCTCTGTTGGCACAATTTAATTCATATAGTTCTATGGAAAAACTTAACAACCGAAATTCCTTCCCCAATCGTGTTGCGAACCCCTTTGCCCCTTCCTGGGTATACACCACCTTGCTCCACACTCGGACGACGTTTTTAGAGGGGTGAATGATTTTTTCTGTATCATAGTAGTAAGTGGCAAAGCCATCCTCCCCATATGGCCGCCAATTCTGCCCCCAAAGCTCTGCGTGAGCAAGGAATATCCATCCGATGCATAGAAGAATGATGCCCGATCTCCTTAGTAAGGACTTCATCAGGTCAGCCCTCTTTTCCCTTCATCTCCCGTTCGATCCCTTTCATCATCTCTAAGTACTCTTCTTTATTTAAGATTCCCTTATCGAAAAGCCACTTGGTTTCGTCCTTTACCTTTAATTCGTTGGGGACCACGAAAATAGACTGCGTATCTTTTACCAAACGACCAAACGTTAGTTTTGCCCATTTCAAGCCAGACTCAATTTGGGACTTGCCCCTCATATCTTTCCTTCTCTCAAGTAACACGCCTAAAAGTTCAGCTTTTTTAAGAATAAAATTCTTGTAAAAAACTTTGTATATCAACATCTCTTTTCTCCATGCTTCTTTTGGTACCGATCGATCATGGTTATTTCCGGGCTCCTTTTCCTTCGTATTTTCCCAACCACTCATCCAAAGCCCTTCGGATGAGGTCGGATACGGTCAAGCCTGTTTTTTTTGAGATCGCTTTAAATTTCTTCATTTGGGGTTCTGTCAAATAAATATTGGTTCTGATCATTGCCTCCCCCTCCCAATCTCTTTTAGGGCGAATACATTCTATATACATCTTTTCAACTTATCTGTCAAGAATTTTTTTGAAAGCCCTGAAAACTACTTTCCGCTCTCTTGATTGCTCAGAAGATAAGGGGTTGGGTCTAAAGGCAACGGTAACGATGCCCATATCTTCTATAAAAGGCGATGTCTATCGTATTTAATAATATTTGTATTATGAAACTACCAAGATCATCCACCATCCTTTTTGACTTGACGAAAATCAAATTGTAAAGAAAATTTACAATTTCTAAAAAGAGTAAATTAATTAATATAATCGATAAGTCACGTCATTATCATTAAACTATTGTTGGAAATTTTAACATTTTCAAATTATTACAGAATTGTCCATGTACATAAAAATTTTGTAATTATAATTAGTTATAATAATTGCGAAATTTGGTACAAAATATGCTGAATATATATGGGTTTATATATAGCCATACATTTTCAAATAAACAATGAGGGTCTCGTAAAAAAGTCTCCCCACCCGTCACTCATGCGAAAGCAGGAGTCCAGAAGTATTTGAATTCACTGGATTCCCGTTTTCACGGGAATGACAATAATCGGCTGAATCGGACTTTTTACGAGTTCATCAACAGTGTGAATTAAATATATGCTGGCTTACGAATTATACGCATTTGATAAGACAAGAGGATTTGAATTGATTGGGGTTCTTCCCGAGAGAAGAAGAGACCCAAAAAGGATCACAAAGGACTCTGTCATCAGTTGGGGAAAACTGCTTTTGGGTGATAACGCTAATAACCAGAACATCTATTTCAAGCGGATCACTTTGGATCATACAGGAAGAATTGTCTGGTTTAACCCTAAATGATAAAGACCATTTAAGAAGGACCCCACTTTTCGTGATTGCAGGAGAGATGAGTGAGAAGTTTCCTGATTAACAAAAACTTATCTCTTTATTATTGGCTCAAAAAGAGAATTGGAAAAGAGAGGGCATTTCGGGTAGCCAGTGCGTTTGAGAAGGTTATCCTTCTCTTCGGAAGAGAGCGGATAGGGGATCATATATGGTAGCTTATGAATTTTACTTGCATGACCCAGTGAAGGGGTATGAATTAGTTGGGATACTGCCTGAGCGGAGAAAGAACCCTGAAAGAATTACTCAAGAGTCCATTATGCGATGGGGGGAAAATATTTTTGGTAAAGACTTAAATGTCAAAGATATTTATTTCATTCAAGTCACCATTAATGCAGATACCGGAAATATTATTCGCCCGAATCCATTTTTTGTTAATCAGAAGAAAATGAAAAAATAGATTTCTGCACTTGGTCAAGGTGAACACTCGGAGGAAAGTCACCTGACTATTTTTCACCTTAAGGGAAATTCAGACAATTTAGTGAACCGAAAGCCTGCCTTTTTTAATTCTGGAAAAGCCTCCATGAAACCTTCTGCCGTTTCCTTTTCAGGTTGATTCATATGCATGAGGATAATGGAGGAGGGAGGGGCATTCCTCAATGCCCTTTTCACCTCTCCTTTCGAGTAGGTTGCCCCAGCATCTCCACGGACATTAAAATTGACCACCTCATACCCAAGGGCATTGGCGATTTCTATACAGATCTCATCACAGAAAGCAGCCCCTGGACGGTAATATTTTGGTTTGCGTCCGGTGAGGTTAAAGATTTTTAAGGCGTTTAATTCTATCTCATCATAAATCTCATCCACATTTTTTGTCCCTTTCATTCCATAAATAGAACGACCCGTGGATGAGCAGGGTTGATGGTTCAAACCGTGATTTTCGATTTCAAAAAGCGGATTTTCCGATAATTTTTTGAAGTGGGAAGGATTGGCATCGATCCACTTTCCGCTGATAAAAAGGGTCGCAGAGATGTGCTCACGTTCCAGGTACTCCATCAACTTGGCATCATAGCCTGAACCCTTTGAGCCTCCACAGGCATCAAAGGTAAAAGCTAACACCCTTTGATCCGTGTTTAATCTGGTTTTTACTCCTTCTACCCTTTCTCCCCATTCTTTCGGAACCCTCCCAGAGAATCTTGAGATGATCTTTTCTCTGGACAGTCGTTCCTGACATTCTCCCCGGTCTGGCCTCCAAAAGGGAAGAACAAAAGCAGTCATTAAAAATATCAGATAAATTTTTCGGATAATTTCTCCTCACCTCCTTTTGGAAAAGGGGGGGATGATTAACTTATAGCACTGAAACGCTGGAGTTGACAATCCAATCTTATTCGTCTATCTTTTAAGTGAATTTCAATTTATTCTTAATAATGGGTAAAAGACGAGTTAGATGGCGACGCTCAATTTTAAGGGGAAAACATTTGTTCAGAATCACCATCTGACGGTGAAGTATCATCAGCTCATCCCCCAAAAAGATAAAAGTTTAACAGACAAGGTCAGTCTTAACGATAACCTCATCATCTATGGGGATAATCTCAAGGCTTTAAAAGCCCTTCTTCCAACTTATGCAGGTAAAGTGAAATGTATTTACATTGATCCACCTTATAATACAGGAAATGAAAGATGGGTCTATAATGACAATGTGAACAGCCCGATGATGCAGGAATGGCTGGGGAAGGTCGTCGACAGGGAAGACTTAACCCGCCACGACAAATGGCTCTGCATGATGATGCCGAG
>JACAEV010000036.1 GCA_013388645.1 Syntrophaceae bacterium
TCGATCAGAAAAAAGACTTTATAATCCCTCATAAAGGCATCCCGTGCCGTGGTCTCACAACAAAGATTGGTCATCACTCCTGAGATGATCAGGTCTTGGATGTCTTTGGATCGAAGAATTTCTTCTAAGTCCGTCTGATAAAATGCACTGTAACGTTTTTTAGGAAGGACCGTATCTTTGGAATGGATCTTCATCTCCGGAAGAAATTTCCAATCCTCTGTTCCATGGAGGATGACTTCCCCCCACCATTCGCCAAGCAATCCTCCATCCGAAGGGGGATGGGTGTGCCCATGCTGGGTGAAGATAATGGGAATATTTTTTTGCCTACAGGATTGAATGATATGTTGAATATTTTCTAAGATGGGTTGAGCAATTTGTCGAAAATAGTTCTGGAGATCGATGAGGAGGAGAGCTGCATGTTTTGGATCGATCGAGGACTTCCTCTCCCGGTAAGGTTTCAATTCCTTCAAGATTTTTTCAAGATCGAGCTTCATCTTTTTTCCGATAAATAGTTGATGATGATCCGCGCATAAATATGGGCAGCTTGGATCAGAGCCTCCACTTCCACGGATTCGTCTGTAGTATGGATCTGATGGGTATCCCCCGGACCTAAGATGAGCGTTTGGATGTGACATTGATTAATATAATAACGGGAGTCCGTAAACCCGGAGAATGCTCTCAACGGTGGCTTCTCTCCTGTTACCTCTTGGGTCGCTTCCACCCCCATTTTGACAATTTCCTCCTCAGGATTGACTTCCGAGGGCTCGGCGAAATCAATTTCTTCCAATTGATATTGGAAGAGGGGATCTTGCCTCTGAAGGGAATCTAATACTTCTTTAACCTCTTTGACAATGTCTTCTTTCTTTTCATTGGGCAGCATTCTTCGATCCAATTCTATCTCACAATGGTCTGGGACGATATTAATTTTGGTTCCTCCTCGAATCATGCCAACATTGAAGGTTGGTTTTCCCAATAAGGGATGTTCTTTTTCGATGGGAATCAGATGTAATTGCTGGATCAATTTCGTCATCTTTTCGATCGCATTTACTCCTAAATGGGGCCTTCCGCTGTGGGCTGATTTTCCAAGTGTGGAAATCCTGAGCCATAGGGCTCCTTTATGAGCGATGACAGGATAAAGATCAGTAGGCTCTCCAACAAGGGCTGCGTCGCCATGAATCCCCCCTCTTTGAGTTAAAAAACCCATCCCTTGATGCCCATGGGATTCTTCATCGGAGACCAGATGGAGAATGATCGCACCTTGGGGAGGATGAATTTTTGAACGCTCAATCATGGAGAGGGCGTGAATGAAAGAGGCAATTCCACCTTTCATATCGGATGCCCCACGGCCATAAATTCTTCCTTTATCAAGTTTTCCCTGAAAAGGCGGAAATCTCCATTGGGAGGGGTGCCCCGCCGGAACCACATCCAAATGGCCATTAAAGATGAGCGTTCGGCCTCCCTTTCCCCAGCTCTTCTCAGCAAAGATGTTCGGCCTTCCCTTTGGAGAGAGAATGGTTTTAGTTTTAAATCCCATCTTCGAAAGGATTGACTTTAGGAATGGGACAGCAGCCTTTTCATTTCCAGGGGGGTTTTCTGTGGGGATTCGAACTAAACGGGTGGTTAAGTCGATCAATTCTTTTTTTCTGAGGAGACGATTAAAATTTGTCATTTCCACCTCCTGATAGAATTCATCTTACAAGGAAAGAAGGCGGAAGGCAATTCAAAATTGAGATTTCTGAGAAAGCCCCTTTTGAAATCTGCGTCATCAAGAGAGAGCGAAGGCTTTTTCAAAGCTCTCAAATTGAATAGTTGACATCTATCATCTGAATGGATAAAATGACAACCATTTAGCAAATGGGAGTCAATCAAAAAAAGGAGGTGAGTCAAAGGATCTTTATGGAGAATCCACAAAAATTCAACCCTTTTCATTTTAAAGGAGGAACGTATGAAGATGAATAAAACATTTTTCATTTTTGCTTCTGGTTTGATTTTATTTTTTTTGATGGTTTGCTCTCCTCTTTATGCTGCTGAGAAGGAGATCAAAATCGGTGTCCTCTATCCCCTCTCAGGAGCTGCCGCGACGATTGGAAGGGATCTCCAGAAGGCGGCTGAATGGACTGCCGAAGAATTGGTCAACAACAAAAAACCCGACATTGATCTTCTCATGACCAAGTGGGGAGGAATTCCCAACTTGGGTGGTGCCAAGATCAAACTAATCTTTGCCGACCATCGGGGAGAGCCTGACCGGGGGGCGGACTTAGCGAAACGTCTTATTGAAGATGACAAGGTCGTCGGGTTGATGGGAGCTTATCATAGTTCCGTGACTAAAACCGTCAGTGCAGTTGCTGAACGGTATCAGGTTCCCATGATCAATGATTCCTCCACCTCTCCAGACCTTACCCGTAGAGGGTTCAAATGGTTTTGGCGATGCACCCCCCATGATGAATTCTTTACCAAAGACCTTTTTGAGCTTCTCAAGGGGTTGTCGGAGGGAAAAGTAAAAGGGGTCAAAACCATTCCAAAAGACCAACTCAAGAATTTAGCCTATGCCTGTGAGAATACCGAGTGGGGGTCCAGTGTGGGGAAGGTCATCGAGACTTATGCCAAGGAATACGGCTTCAATGTGGTGAAAGGCATTCTTTATGATTCAAAGTCCCCGGATTTAACCTCTGAAGCCAGGGCATTGATTGCCGCTAAACCCGACTGTATGCTTTTTGCCTCTTATCTTTCCGATTCGATTCTCATGATACGAACCCTGAAGGGGATGAAGGCATCGCCCAATTTCTTCTGGGGCCAGAATGCAGGGTTTGAAATGGCTGACTTCCCCAAAACACTTGGGGCTGACATCAATGGGGTTTTAACCCGTACGGTCTTCATCGCTAAAATAGCAAAGGTGAAGCGAATTGCTGGTCAGATCAATGAGCTTTACAAGAAAAAGTATGGCGATGATGTAACCGGGGCGACCGGCCGATCGATCGTTGGAGTTCAAACATGGGCCTATGTCTTGAACAGGGCCGGGTCGACTGATAAAAAAGCGATTCAAAAGGCATGCAATGATATCAACATCCCGGGATATGAATTGGTGATGCCGTGGGATGGGGTCAAATTCGATGCCACGGGCCAAAACATATTGGGCAAGGGGTTGATCGGGCAATATCAGTGGAAAGAAGGGAAAAACGAACTTGAAATTATTTATCCCTTCGACCTGGCCACAGCCAATATGATTTATCCCTTCCCGGGATGGAAGTAACCCGTTAGTAATCAGTTGCCAGTGATCAGTAGTCAGTGAGTAAGAAAAAATCTGAAAACTGATTACTGATCACTGATTACAGAATCTTTGTTACTTAAGGTAAGTTTTTATGATTGTCCTTGATGCACTGCTCCAGGGAATTCTGATGGGCCTTCTTTTTGCCCTGGTGGCCCTTGGCCTCACCATTATTTTTGGCATGATGGATATCGTCAATTTTGCCCATGGCGAATTCCTGATGATCGGAATGTATACGGCCTACTGGACGAGCTTGCTCCTTCACATTGATCCCCTCATCACCCTTCCTGCCTCTGCTATCGTAGGGATGGTTCTTGGATT
The DNA here is from genome assembly GCA_013388645.1 of Syntrophaceae bacterium. Lineage (GTDB taxonomy): Bacteria > Desulfobacterota > BSN033 > BSN033 > UBA1163 > UBA1163. Next base: position 3,587 of record JACAEV010000036.1, read on the forward strand.
GGCTTCCTATTATTGGTTGGTCAAATACTTACTCCGGGGCCCGATGATTGCTCAACTTTTCGGGACTTTTGGATTGATGCTCTTTTTAAGATATCTTGCCCAATTCCTCTTCGGGATCGATTACAGGATTGTCCAGAAAGGATTGCTTGTTGGAAAGAGCCTGACCGTGGGTCCCTTTATCTTCGATTGGACAAAACTTTCCGCAGCGATTCTCAGTCTCATTGCATTTCTTTTAGTCTATCTCCTTCTTCATCGGACCAAATTAGGAAAAGCCCTCAGAGCCACGGCATTGAACAGAGAAGCCGCCAATTACATGGGCATAAAAACCGAACGGATGAATGCTCTGGCCTGGATGATTGGGGGTGGAACCGTTGGAATTGCAGGAGGTTTGATCGTTAATTTCTGGTATGTTTATCCTACAGTTGGGCTCCTCTTTGTCATGATCGCCTTCGCATCGGTGGCCATGGGCGGATTTGGAAGCATTAAGGGAGCCTTCTTTGCAGGAATCCTCATCGGGATGATCGAGATGTTATTTCCGGTTTTCGGTCACGTGATCGGTTCTGATTTCTTAGGTCCTCATTTTAAATTCACGCTGGTATATTTTGCTTACTTTGTGATCGTCGTCTTTAGACCCCAGGGACTATTTGGATGGAAACATTAAGGGATGCCTTCGACTTCAGAGATTTCTCAAAACCGGAAAAGGTTGGCTTTGTCATTTTCACCCTTTTTCTTCTGGTCTTTCCCTGGCTCGGGGCTGGATCTTTTGTCAAGGCGGTGGTGATCCAGTTCCTGCTTTTCTCCCTCTTTGGGATGGGATGGAATACCATTGGGGGTTATGGGGGGCAGGTAGAGCTTGGCAAAGCTCAATATGTGGGGATCGGAGCCTATACCGTCGCTTTGGCCATGGTCTGGTGGAAAATTCCTTTCTGGGTCTCCATGCCCATCGGTGTTCTCATTGCCCTGGGTTATTCGTTTATCATTGGGTATCCTCTCTTTCGACTGAAAGGCCATTACTTCGCCATTGCCACCATTTGTACCTCTCTGGTGCTTCAGGACATCTTCATCAACTGGAAACTGGTCGGGGCTGCCAAGGGAATAGAACTTCCCATCCATGAGCACCCCGACTTTCTTTACATGCAATTTAAGTCAGATACTTATTATTTCTATTTCATCATGGCCCTTTTTTATGTTGCCATTTTTTATATGAACTGGTTTCGAAAATCAAAGTTGGGTTATCAGCTCCGGATGATTAAAGAGGATGAAGAGGCAGCAGAAAGCCTGGGAATTGATGCGCGGTGGTGTAAGATCAAAGCTTATTCGATTGCCTCGGCTTTTGTGGCGGTGGGAGGTGGTTTCTTAGCGGTCTACAACCTTTATATCGATCCCTATTCGGTGATGGATTTGGACCTTTCGATTAAGATCGCTTTGATGGCGATGTTGGGAGGAGCAGGTTCCATGTGGGGACCCATCATCGGTTCCGCTTTTTTAGTCCCCCTTGACCGCTTTCTGGGTAGTTGGCTGGGTGCTCATAAAGGGTTGATTGGAGTGGATTTTATGATTTATTCGGCACTGATCATGATTGTCTCTGCCTATCAACCTCGAGGGATCTGGGGGATCATCGAACAGTTTCGAAAAAGATAGTCCCACAGCCCTCCCCTTTCGATGGGGGAGAGGGTGGGGGTGGATAAAAAAGGGGCATTTAAACATGGCATTTCTTGAGGTGAATGATCTGGTTAAAGATTTTGGGGGCGTGGTGGCCAACAACCATGTCAGCTTTCAAATCGATCAAGGCGAAATCATCGGTTTGATCGGACCGAATGGGGCAGGTAAAACCACATTATTCAATTGTGTCGTTGGATATCATAAACCAGACTCAGGAAAGGTCATCTTCAAAGAAAAAGAGATCACGGGATTTAAACCTTTTATGACCAATCGTGAAGGGATTGGAAGGACGTTCCAGATCATGAAGGTCACCGCTGGAATGACGGTTCTTGAAAATGTGATGGTCGGTGCCTTTTGCAGAACGGATGATCGCAACCTTGCAAAAGTGGAGGCCGCAGCGATCCTGGGCTTTCTGGGATTGGATAGTTTGAGAGCCTATCATCTTAATGAATTGCCCATTGCCAGCCAAAAGAAAGTGGGTCTGGCCAGGGCGTTAGCCACTCAACCCGAACTCTTGATGCTGGATGAAGTGGCCTCCGGCCTCAACCCTAAAGAAACTGAAGAGATGGTGGATCTTTTAAAAAAGATCCACAGAGATAAAAGGATTACTCTTTTTTTAATCGAACATGTCATGGAGGTGGTCATGCCCATCTCCCAGCGGGTGATCGTTCTCGATGGCGGTGAGAAAATCGCTGAAGGACTTCCGAAAGAGATTGTGAAGAATGAACGGGTCATCAAGGCCTACTTAGGGGAGAAGTATGCTAAAAGTCTCTGAGATCGAAGTCCGATACAGCGGCGTCCCTGTCATTCACAACGTTTCTCTTGAAGTAAACAGGGGAGAGCTGGTTTCAGTCGTGGGAGCAAATGGTGCGGGGAAATCAACCCTTCTTAAAGCCATCGCTGGCGCGCTTCATCCCTCCAAAGGTTTCATCCAATTTGAGAATCAAGAAATCACTCACCTTTCCACAGCGGATATCGTTCGACATGGAATTACCTATGTTCCAGAGGCGCGTTTAATTTTTGGTCCCCTTACCGTCCATGAAAACTTGGAATTGGGAGCCTATGTCCTCGATGACGAAGGGGCGGTCAAAAAGAATTTGGAGTATGTTTATCAACTCTTCCCTCGATTGGCAGAGAGACGTCTCCAGCAAGGTGGGACACTGAGCGGCGGTGAGCAGCAGATGCTTGCTATTGGAAGGGGATTGATGTCCAATCCAAAGCTTCTCATGCTTGATGAACCCTCCTTAGGGTTGATGCCAAAGCTGGTGGACGAGATGCTGGAGGCCGTTGCCAAATTGAAAGGGGCAGGGAAGACCATCCTTCTTGTCGAGCAGAATGTTCGAGAGGCTCTTGAATTGTCCGACCGTGGCTATGTCCTTCAAACCGGACGAACCATCCATCAGGGTACAGGGAAGGAATTATTAACCGCCGAAATCATCAAAAAAGCCTTCCTCGGATTGTAACGGCCCGTGGTGCCCCTGTGTGTCATTGCGAACGAAGTAAACCAATCACATAGGATGGCCACGTCGCTCCACTCCTCGCAAGGACTACCTTTTAAGGTCCTTCACCGTAAATTTATTTTTGTCGGATGAAGATAATTCGAGGAGACAGAGGCCCACTTCTTTAAATGATTAAAAATGCAGCTTCCACCTACCTATGTTCAACAGAGGCAAGCTTCAGTATTCGAAGTTTTCCGATAGAAATCATCAGGCCGGATAGATGTATGAAAATCAAATCCAAAGATTTTGGGTAGTTTGAAAACAGAAGATCTATAGCAGTAAGTGTAACCATCGGAAGTTACTTAACGCAGTTCTGAACCTTTAGCAAATCATTCTCAACACCCAATTACCGTCACCAGGCACCCAATCTTTTTTAATAACATCGTTTCAATCCAGCAGCTTTTCGATCTCTTCATCTGTGAATTTCATTTGCCTCAGGACTCTCTTACAATAAATTGGGTCTAACGATCTCTTGCCCATCTGGACAGGAGCGGAATATCTTTTCCCTTTAATAGTCCTTGAATAGATCGCATGATCTGTTGATCCTTGCCGGACGAATATCGCTCCACCTTTTTCCAGCAGTCTTGCTAATTCCTTGCTGGACATTGCGGGTATCTTAGGCATAGGAGGGGACCTCATGAACTTCAAGGGGTCTCAAAATCAGCCCTTCACCGGGCTCCCGATACCAATCTGGTTCTGTATCTCTCAGAAATTCAATAAGCTCATCTGTGGGAATGGGAGATCTTAGGGTCTCCGGATATTTCTCTAAATCTTCAAGATATAATTCAATTGCCGCTTTGAGATTCTTCTCCACATCTGGAAGATCGTCACCACGGGCAGACACATTCAGTTCGAGGCATATGGCCACGTATTCAAGCTTGCTTTTTCGAATGATTGCGGTGTATTTCTGTCCCATAAATTCCTCCTTTATGAAAACCTAATCATTTTTATATCACTTTTGGGCACATCTGACAAGGATAATGGGAAGCAGTTGATAATCCACTGGCCCAGGAGGGATGAGGGGTAAATATATTTTGCCACTATCCGCACCTGTCAAAAAGTTTCGATTTGAAAGACATATCAAATCTTTAAAACAGAGGATAATGACCACCCATTAATTACCAATTGCCATCGAGCAGGCTTAGACAAAATGGCCCCTCGTGGATTTCAGGAAGTAACACAGAGGATAGGGCTGAGAAGTTCTCGCCTCTCATGGCCAGATAGCTTACCTATCTAACCCTACTCAAAGTATAGTGGCAATGTTTCTATTCGATCTTCAAACCGTAGCTTTTCTGGTTTTGAAAAATGCAAGTTGTATTGCAGAAATAAGCACTTGCGACCCAGCCTTCTTGTTCAGTCCAGCACCCCTACTAACAGTGGTGAACGAAATGTGGCCCGGTAGACAGTGAGTAACGATGTTGGTTGATGGCTTGACGGGTTTCCATTTGCTGGAGACATATAAAAAGATACCTAAAAAACAGATAAAGGGAAAAGAAGATATCAGGTTTGCCTACCCACATTAAGGCCGAGCAAGGATTTCTATTATCCGGGGGAAAATAGTTTCGGCAATGTCTCTGAGGTATCCACCATGAGTGATGATGAGATATCGGCCTTCACATATCTCGTCGGCGCACCGCTTCACCTCTTCAGCGAGAAGGGGGAAAAAAGACTGGGAGAGGCCTCTGTCACCATAATCTCCTTCACAGGTATCATGTCCAAAGTTGTGGAAGATCATGAAGGGCTTAAATTTCCGGGCACGAACAAAAAATTCTCTCCGCACTTTCTCCAAATATTCCCCGTCATTAGTTTGATACCCTACATCTACGTCGATCTTGGTTCCATCTCCTTCAATCCTATCCTCGTCGCAGAAACAGACATGCAACACATTTTTATCATTTCGGAAAATAGCTCGGGTTCCATTGCCATGATGACTATCTGTATCAAGGATGGCAAACCGTCTGGTCCCAATTTGATCGCAAACATGGGCAACAGCAGGTCCAGTGCAGGAGAGATAGGTTCCACCCCAGGCAGAGGAAGGTTCTGCATGGTGTCCTGCGGCCACTGCAAAGGCCAGAGCATTGACGATTTCACCTCTCGCTATCCTTTCGGTCGCCTCCACACAGCCGCCCACAGCAAGACTCGCTCCTTTATAGTACCAAGCCTGCTTTACCTCTTTTAAATAGGGTGGGGTGTGCACCCTCAAGAGCATTTCATCGGTGGCTGGCTTCGATTCGAAGAGAGTGACATCCTCTTGGGATAAGACTTTTCGCATCACCTCTGGAAAGTTACGATATTTATTACCGATGATGGGCCAGTCTTTTAAGGAAAACTCCGGATGGAAAAAAACGCCCGTTCTCATTTTTCAAAGTCCTCCATAGAATGAGGTTGAATTTTTCCGACTTAAGCTTACCCTGAACCTGGTTCTTAAGGAATCCCTTTTGACTTGATTTCGAATATTGCCTGTTCTATCTTTTTCATTGTATCTGGAGAAGGTTTTTCAAGACTCCTCTGCGCTTCTTCAACTGTGGTTTTCAACCGATCATCATACATTCCCCAGGATTTGACGCATTCCAGGTAGCCATCATAGAGATACCGATATAGGAGAACTCTTGCCCGATCTTCTTTTGACAAAGCCCGATAGCTATCAATCCAGTGAAGCAATTCTTCTTTTTTTTCCGAAAGCGGCCCCTTGATGGTAAACACATTGGTCATTTGAAGTGTTTCAATCGTGCAGTCTATATGAAGTCCCTCAAGGAGCATCTCAAGTTCTTCAATCATTAGATCTTCACTAGGAGCCTTGAATTCACCGGATTTCCATCTTTCATAAAGAGGAGCGGCCTCAAGAACGGATAGGCTTCGTACTCTCACCTCGGTGGGCTTTATCTCATTGAGGACATCAATCGTCTCTGAGATATGTTTTTGGGACAGTTCTCTATTTTCTCCAGCCAAACCAGGCATGACAAAGGCAGCCATATTTATTCCGGCAGCCATTATTTTTTGACCACCTGAAATGTGTTCTCTCTTTTTAGTCCCTTTCTTCATAAAATCCAGAACACGATCATCCCCTGACTCAATTCCAACAAAAACCCATGAAAGCCCAGCTTCTTTCAGTTCTTTTAATTCTTCAGAAGACCTTTGATGGCAGGTTTTTGATCTGGCATAGGAGGTAATCGTCTCAATGGACGGGAAGGATTGTTTCAGGTAATTTAATACATCGATGAGATCTCCTGGCTTCATGAACAAGGCATTTGCGTCCTGAAGAAATACTCTCTGAGCACCATACATCAACCACTTACCAACGGTGCCGAGACTTTGTAAGGCAAGCCATTGCTTTTCTGTCACATTTTCGAGGTATTCTCCATAGACCTCCGGATGACTTCTTATAAGAATTTCTATTACTTCTTTTCCTATTCCTCCGGCGGGGCTTGCTTTCCAGGGGGTTGTTTCCAGAAGATCGCATATCCTTCGAATGGCATCGATATCTTTTTTAATTTCGTCAACATTTCGGGCAGAAAATTTTTTCCCTTTGTATACTGGGCAAAATAGACACTGGTTCCAGGGACAGTTTCGGTTTACTCTTAAGAGCAGCGCCTCTCCCTCACCAATAGGCCCCATGGGACCTATTTCAATCGTATAATCTTCAGGTCTTTTGGGATGCATCTTAGCTGCCGGCCATCAATTTTTTAAGAGAACTTTCTACACGATGCTTTGACCCTAAAGCAAAGGTGCCAAGATGTTGGATTCAAAGAGATGTCTCCCTCCCTTATCGCTTTACAGCAGGCTTGTTACTCATTTTCGCCAATACATCTTCGAGAGAACCTCGAAAGGGGCCGAGAGTCTCCATTTTGATGGAAGTTAAGGCTGCGGCAAAACGCAATGACTCCTGAACGTCATGATCAATCCTCCTCACCAGATACGCTCCCATGACGGTATCACCCCTACCGGTTCTTCCTTGGGAGTTCTTGTTGGAGAATTTTTCAAACAAGGTTTCCCCTTTGTACCGAGCAAATACTCCATCTGAACAGGTTAAGATCGTCTCGATAGCACCCCATTCTTCCGCGAGCGCGCCTGCTTCCTCCAAGTTACGCGTTCCTGTTAGTATCTCAGCTTCGACAATGTCAAGTTTCACGATATCGGCGAGGCCTGCGATTTCTCTCTTACTGAGTACATCCCTAAAATGGATTACGCCGGATTCGGGGTCAACCTGCCGCACAAAGCTCTGCATATCCACGGATAAGCGAAATCCCCTCTGTTTTAAATCTCGTATGAATCCTAAGGTAAATTCTCTGTCTGTCAGGCCGCCAAGATGGATCAAGCGTGGCTCTATGGGAAATATATCTGCACTCTCAAAAAACCCGGCATCTTCGGTCTGATACATCACCCTTTTATCAACATTCCCACTGGGGTGCACGACGTGCATATGCGTGGTCGAGTGAACAGGCTGCAGGTAAACGTCAATGCCGACTGCTTTGAGAGGTTCGAGAATATACTTATCCTTCTCAGCCATTCTTGTAACCACGGCAATCCTCTTTTTTGCTGAGGAGGCAGCAAATGCTCCGAATAAAGGGGCACCTCCCGGTATGCCACAGGCAGATCCCTCTGGGGCCTCAATTTGGTCAACTGTCACATGACCGATAAAGACAATATCATAGTGATTCATTTTGGATTCTATTAGTTAGGTGAGGCAATTTGGATAAAAGCCTACTAATTTTGAATGCAAACGTCAACAGAGATTATTCGAGAAGTGTTTTATGGAAAGAGGATTTCCAAAAATCACGACTTCGAGGAAGCAGTCCATAAGGAAAGGGGATACGAATGTCACAAAGAATCAGGATACGTTGTCTACATCACCTAAGATTTACGATTGAAATCCAATAAAAGGGTAATGGTGAGCGGCAGTGGGCTTATCTCACCGCCCACTCAAACGGCCGGTTAGCATTTCACTGTTTTTCCGCTATGATCAACATTTCAAAATCTTCGGTTGATAATTTATCATTTCGACTGAAAGCGCCAAGCTTCGCTCCATAAATATCGACCGTTTTGAAATTCAGATTCTTTAATAGCCAAGTTATTTCGGAGGGCGCATAATACCTTTCGTTACATTGCAGTTCTTTTTTGTTCCCAAGGTCATCTTCAACATAGATCGTGCCATGCTCTCGAAAAGTGATCAGATCAAATGAAAGGCGACCGCATTTTGCATTTCCTTCTTTTGCTTTTGAATCAAGGAAATCTTTGACAGAATGAAATAGAGGAAACAAAGCGTTTAAGGTGGTAAATATCAATTTCCCTCTTGGCAGTAAGGCATTGGCAGCATTCTGGAGAATCTGAAAATTCATTTCATCCGTTTCCATCAACGGGAATGCGCCTTCGCATATCATGATGACCAAATTAAATTCATGCAGAAAAGAA
>JACAEV010000017.1 GCA_013388645.1 Syntrophaceae bacterium
ACGCCTGGAGGAGGACAAGGAGGATCTTCATGGTTAAGTTTCCTTCCGATCATCCTCATCTTTGTGATCTTCTATTTTATTCTCATTCGACCTCAACAGAAGCAGAGGAAAGAACATCAAGCCCTCTTATCCAATCTCAAAGTGGGAGATAATGTGTTAACCACAGGTGGAATCTATGGTCGAATTACGGGCATCAAAGATGACAAAATCACTGTTGAAATCTCGGATAAGGTAAGGGTGAAGGTCAATCGAGGGCACATCGCAGGAGTCGTCAAACAAGATGTTTTAAAAGCAGACTGAATCGTTAAATTGGAAGCACGAAATTCGAAACTCAAAACAAATTCAAATGTAAAAAATTCAAGAATTCCATTTTGAGATTTGAAAATTCGGTTTTTTGGATTGTTTCGGATTTCGATATTCGAATTTAGAATTTTATCTGAAGTATTGCCCCCTTGCTCTAAATTTTATTTTAGGGCTATAATCCATGAGGAGGTCACCCATGAAAAAATATGAGACCATTTTCATTTTGGACCCCGATCTCGAAGAAGAACCATCCCAATCCGTGGTTGAAAAGATCAAAGGGATCATCACACAAAACCAGGGAGAAATTGTAAAGGTCGAAGATTGGGGCAAACGAAAACTTGCCTACGAAGTCAAAAAGAAATCCAAAGGCCATTATTTCTTAATCCACTTTCTCGGATCCGCTCCATTGCTCTCTGAATTGGAAAGAAATTTTCGAGTCATGGATGCGGTCATCAAGTACCAATCCGTGCGATTGGACGATCGACAGTCCATCTCGTCACAAGGTCCGATCATGGAAGAACCCCAGGAAGCAGAATCCGAACCCACGGAGACGACATGACTTCTTTAAACCGTGTGATCCTAACAGGAAAGGTCCTCTATCCGCCTCGCCCCCATTATCGGCCTGATGGATCTCCTGTCCTCCAATTCCCTCTCGAGTTAGATGACTCAGAAGATCGAATACTGCCAATTCAGCGTGGTCCTGATTCGGGTCAAACCGGCTACGGTACCCGCTCACGGAAAGGGGGCGGAACCCGAATTAACATAGTGGCTATCGGAAAATTGGCCAATTTTAAACTGGATCTCCTCCAAACAGGCCAACGCTTAATGGTGGTTGGAAAACTACATCAACGTCGCTGGCAAACCCCTGAAGGGAGAAATCAGACCCGGACAGAGGTGGTTGCCACTGAGCTGCGGGCCCTTGGAGAAAAAGGACACATCTGAAAGTCAAAACAATGAGGAGAAAAGAATGAAAAAACCGATGGAAAAACCAGCTCCGGATAAGAAGAAAAAGCCTTTCATGAGACGAAAGGTCTGCCGATTCTGTACGGATAAGAAAATGGATATCGATTATAAAAATCCAAAGATTCTGCGATATTTTATCACAGAGCGGGGGAAGATCATTCCCCGAAGAATCTCTGGAAACTGTGCAAAACATCAACGGCAGATAACCGTGGCCATCAAAAGGGCCCGCAATATTGCCATTCTTCCCTTTACCACTGCTGTCCATTAATTCATGAAGGTTGAGGAAATCGGTCGTCCTGAAGCCTCAAACCTTTATCAATGTCGGAGGTGCACCATGCAGGTCATTTTGTTGGAGAACATTCCTTCTTTAGGAAAAGCTGGGGATCTGGTGAAGGTCTCTGATGGATATGGTAGAAACTATCTCATCCCGCAGAAGAAGGCGGTCCTTGCCACAGAAAAAAGCTTCAAGGTTATCGAACATCAAAAGCGGTTAATCGAGCAACGTATGGAAAAGACAAAAAAGAATGCAGAAAAGGCAGCCCAACAGATTGAATCCCTCTCTTGCACTTTTACCAAGACCGTTGGGGAGAGTGGAAAAATCTTTGGTTCTGTGACCTCGATGGATATTGAGAATTATCTGAGGGAGAACGGGGTCGAAATCGATCGTAAGAAGATCTCCTTAGAGGAACCCATTAAAAATTTAGGGATGTTTACAGTGCCAATCAAACTTCATCCAGAAGTCGTCGCTCATCTTAAAGTATGGGTGATCCAGGAATAATATTCTATGAATGAGACGGACCTCTCTTCCCATAAACTCCCCCCTCAAAACCTTGAGGCGGAGCAGTCTGTCCTGGGAGGAATCCTCATTGAGAATTATGTCATCAATAAGGTGATCGAGGTTCTTGAACCAGATGATTTTTACCGGGAGGCCCATCGTAAAATTTACAAGTCTTTGCTCAATCTCTCCGAAAGGGATGAGCCCGCAGATCTGATCACCCTCACCAACGAATTGAGAAATCAAGGTCATCTCGATTCCGTGGGAGGGGCTTCCTATATCGCCTCCCTGATCGATTCGGTTCCCACAGCTGCCAATATTGAATATTATGCCAAGATCGTTAAGGAAAAGTCGATACTCCGTAAGCTCATCCAAACCTCCACTGAAATCATCACCCAGAGTTATGAAGACAGGGGGGATGTCGAAAGTTTTCTCGATGAGGCGGAGCGAGCCATCTTTGACATCTCCGAAAATAGGGTAAGACCTTCCTTCTATTCGATCAAGGAGGTAGTGAAGGACAGTTTCAAAATCCTTGAACGACTTTACGAGAAGAAGGAACTCGTCACTGGAATCCCTTCTGGATTTAAAGAGTTGGATCGGATGACAGCAGGCTTCCAGCCCTCTGACCTGATCATTGTCGCCGGAAGGCCCAGCATGGGGAAAACAGCCTTCTGCCTCAACCTTGCACAGTTTGCAGCGATCCAAAAAAAGATCCCTATTGCCATTTTCTCACTGGAGATGTCGAAGGAACAACTGGGGATTCGGATGCTGTGCTCCGAAGCCCATGTGGAAGGGACCAAACTCCGTAGTGGCTTTCTGAGTGAAAGCGACTGGCCAAGATTGACCATTGCGGCAGGGAACCTTTCGGACGCCCCCATCTATATCGATGATACCGCCGCCCTCACGGTTCTCGAATTGAGAGCCAAAGCGCGTCGTCTCAAGACAGAACACGGCGGACTGGGGATGGTCATCATTGACTACCTCCAACTGATGAAAGGGAGAACCCGAGTGGAAAGCCGTCAGCAGGAGATCTCAGAAATTTCCCGTTCGTTAAAAGCCCTGGCAAAAGAATTGAATATCCCTGTGATTGCTGTCTCTCAGCTCAGTCGCAAGACGGAAGAAAGGACGGGCAATCGACCTCAGCTCTCAGATCTTAGGGAATCGGGGGCGATTGAACAAGATGCGGATTTAATCCTCTTCATCTATCGAGATGAAGTTTACAATCGGTCAGAAGATAATCCAAATAAAGGCAAAGCCGAGATCATCATTGGAAAGCAGCGAAACGGTCCCACGGGAAAGGTGGACCTGGCTTTTCTCGATAAGTTTACAACCTTTAAGGAGCTCTATAAAGGGGAAACGGAAATTAACTATGAGGGGTGATACTCTCAAGTTCGAAATTCAGAGTTCGTAGTAAGATCAAAACCTTTTTGCACCGAATTCCGAACTAAATACTCCGAACTCATATTTTAAGCCATGAACCTCCCCAATATCTTGACCTTAACAAGAGTCCTGATGATCCCGTTCTTTGTCATCTTCATCATCAATAAACAATTTGGGTGGGCCCTTATTACTTTTGTGATAGCGGGGATCACAGATGGGGTGGATGGCCTCATTGCCCGCATTACTCATCAACGGACTGAACTGGGAGCTTATCTCGATCCCATTGCGGACAAACTTCTTCTATTCTCTGCATTTATCACTCTTGCCATCATCGAAATTGTCCCCAGTTGGTTAGTGGTTATCGTCATCACCCGGGATGTCATCATTTTGGTTGGTTTTTTGGTCATGCTGCTGACCAGTTATCATCCAAAAATTAATCCCAGCCTCTTGAGTAAAATGACCACCACCTTTCAAATCGTCACGATCGTGCTGGTTCTCATGACAGGGTACCATCCGTCTTTCAAGCAACTCTCTCTCTTAGCTGTTTATGGAACCGCCATCATGACGATCTTGTCCGGGGCTCAATATATTTATATCGGCACTCGCATTTTAAACGAAAAGAA
>JACAEV010000049.1 GCA_013388645.1 Syntrophaceae bacterium
AATTGCATCTACCGCGGAGGTTTGTAAAGCGTAGTTTGTAGTGACACAATTTTTATTCGGGTTTCGTAAAATCAATAGGTTAGCATCAAAATAACCTTATAACTGCGGAAGTTGGGTTAATGGAAGAATCTTTTCATAGACCATTGCCACAGTCTCAGCAGGTGGACAAAGAGAATGACAATCATCAATCTTGGGACCCAAAGCCAGAATGCATGAAGACCCAGAACCATAAACAGGGCAGGATCTTCGATCACCGAATGGTGAATGCCAATAGAGAGGTGAAGTCTCTCCAATTCTTCTTTGGTTAAGTATCCCTTTTTAGCCTCCCCCACAATCACCGCGGCGCCATAAGCCACTCCAAAGAAAGTACCGGCCATCCAGAGGAGCCCAACCCTTTGAGTTTGTCCCATGATGGTGAGAAGGGGTGAGAGTCCTTTTAAAAGGGGTTCCATCCAGCCTGTCACCCTGAGCACCTCCAAAAAGATCAGGATGCTCATGAGGATGAAAAAAATTCGAATGGTGAGATAGAGCGTGGCGATCCCCCAATGCCCCAACATCGAAAGCAACGGTTCGGAAAAAGGTGGAGGCATTGTTAGGGTTTCTTGGGAGATGGAGATGGGATCAAGAAACTCTGATGCCACCAGGACAGTGAGGATCGCTGCCCCAAGGCGAAAAAAGGTTGCTTTGAGGGGATGAAGACCTGATTTTCCCTGGATGACTCCTTCCTGAATGAGATTGTGGGCAATGAGCATAAAGATAGCCATGAGGGTCATCTGATCTTGGGTAAAAGGAAGGAGTGCCATGGAAGCGATACCGCCGTAAATCCCTGCAATCAACCCAATGATTAATGGAAAAGCCGCCATCCCCGGCAATCGAACCCATCCCATTGCTGGTTCTACTAAATGATTTAGGAAATGGATCGCCCCGCTCCACTGAATGAAGGCGGTTAGGAGAGAGATAGGGACTAAGATCTTAAGTGTCCACACGAACCCATGCCAACCCCTAAAGACACCTGAAATAAAGCCTTTCTTGAGAAGGTGGGGTTCCGTTTTCATTTCTGTCTCACTTTTATGAACGTTCAAAAGGTAGGCAAAGCGACACCGTAGTAAGATTAAATCAAAGCTCCGTCCATCCAGCCCAATTTGACCACCTCGATACGGCGAAGGTCGCTCACTCCCAGTTTATATCTTTCATCGGCCTCAAAGATATGGTTGGGTGTGGTGTCCAGAGGTCGATCCTCACCGAAGTGCTTAATGCGCTGGAGCTGGAGAAGGTGGGCACCGAGGGCATCGAGTGCGACAGGGTCTTTTCCAATGAGAAGACCCTTGTAATCGGAGATAAATCTCCGATCGAAGAAATGGGCCCCTCGCCCATAGAACTGGGTTCGGATGAGACTTAATATATTGAGACGTGTTTTACCTTTCACCATGGGTTTGCTCCATATTGTTGCCAGAGAGGCACAAGCATCGGAATGATAAAGCCACGGGGTAGAGGTGAACATAATGTAATTCTTGATACAGCCCCCGATGCCCGACCAGTGATGAGTTCTCAAGGGCCGGGCATTGATCAGAGCGGTTGCAGTAAGAAAGACTTTATTCTCCAGCACGCCCCGGTCATCTATGCTGACATTTTTCTTTGGAACGCCAACCTCTAAGATCCGCCTCTCAATAGCGGCTTCCAATTCTTTAGGAGTAGGCAGAGGGTTCCACGCATTGCTTTTGATGCCCACGATATCCGTAGGTTTAATCAATTTTTTCCAAGCTTGAAGAGGGTTTTCCTCTTCCAGCAGCGAGCTCACCCCTTGATCAAGCATTTTTTGAAGGATGTCTGAATTGATTCGACCCTGCGGATCAAGAACCTTTTCATCGCGGATCAAGACGACCTTCACCTTTTCCTCTGCTCGGACTTTCTTTTCATTGGATAAACCTAAACCCATTGAGGTGGACAAAGCGGTATAGGCAGTCCCTCGAAGGAAATCCCTACGGGTAATGACTTTTTTTTTCTTCATCATTTTTTCTCCTCTAAATTCTTTAGGGTGGCCTCTGTCAACCTCTCTGCTTTTTCTTTGGAGGGTGCGTCAAATACGACCATCACATAATTTTTATAAAGGTGAGCGGTTGTCCATCTCCCGTTTTCAGTCTGGATCACTTTTAAAGTGGGAGACTCCGGCATATAGGCTTTTACGAAACTTTGAAGTGCCCCTTTTGCTAATGTCTTTGAAGAATATTGGGCTAAAAGAAGGAAGGTCTTTTCTTTTGTTTGAAAAGTATGGGTGGAGATTGAAGCATGCGTTTGTGGTCCGAGACGAAGGATATTCTGATGGGAAACGAAGTAATGGTAATTTAAGGTTTGGTGATGATGGAAGTATCGAATACTCCTCTCAATGAGACTCTCTTGGGGCAGGAGGTTGATCAGTTTTGGTTTGTTCCCCTGCTGCTTGATTGAATCAGCAAGGGTTCTCCCCACATTCAAAATATCCTGTTTGGTTAAAGGTGATTCTTGCTCCGCATAGACATTGAAGAAAAACTTCCCTTTCCAGAATCTTAGAAGGCCTCCTCCAAAATCCGATCCCTGACCGATACCCGCTTCCTCATCTTCTGTTTCGTAAGAGAAGACACCGAAGGCATCTTCTGAAGAACCCATATCAAAGGTCTCGACAATCAGGGGGGGATGGTCTGTTTTTACATAACGACGTACCATTAGAAGTTTGAAACCATATGAACGGTAGAGTTCCGCAGCACCGTCCATATAGCGAAAGGCTGTTTGTCGATCATAAAATTCGTCTTTCCCATCGGATTGGTAATCCCCGATCTTTAACGGAAATAATTTCTTCATCTCTCTCGCCATTCCATCCCTATCTGCCGCAGAGGCAGTTGTCCCACCGATTACCAATTCGGCAACAAATAAAAGAATGAACAGGTTGCAACACCCTTGCTTAAGATCCAAGGTTATCCTTTCTTCAAAATTCTTTTTCTCAGCGATTCAAAGGAGAGCTAAGTCAATTTTGCCATGTTTGCTTTCTTTTTCCAACCCCCTTCTTTTTTTGCCTGTGCTATTAGCTATAATAATATTGCATTCCATAAAGAAGGACTTTTACATGATGCCGATTGGTGCATTGATGATCGAACACCGATTCATCAAGCGTATGATCCGTGTGTTAAAGGAAGAACTTGTCCTGATGGAGAGGGAAGAGAAGGTTGACCCTGGATTTATCGATATGGCGATTGATTTTATTACGTATGCAGACCGATGCCGTCATGGGAAAGAAGAGGATATTCTTTTCCGAACCCTTGGGAGGGAAGAAACTCACAGATGAACACAGGCGGACCGAGAGTTTCAATCGTTAAGCTCCACTTTTTGAATGCCAGTTCTTAACTGTGCCAATTCCCATATGTATTTGTAGAGATGTAGCCCCTTGCTATACGCAATGGTTTCCCCCGGCTCGACCCCGATTTTTTTTGACATATCTTCCTTTAACATCTGTAAGGCTCCGAGATTTGCTGGAAAGCCGCCCCAGAGATCCCAAGATCTAAAATAAACAAAAAAGTGAAGTTTACCATAGCGCACCCGACAATCCACCAATCTCAAACAGGGAGGGTCATTCAATAAACAATCGTCAGGTCGTCCTACCTCCATCGTTGTTTGATTGGTATTGAAACCATACTTTTGGTATCTTTCAATCACGGCTTCAATCTGATTTGGTCCGACAATCACCGGCTCATCCATTGTGATATTGCCTTTTTCATCTCTATATCGTTTTACCAGAATCCCGCTCAACCTCTCACCATAGACATAATCTTCGTTTTCATCCTTGACGCCGACCATTATCTTTTCGTTAAAGTAAGTGTCAATATAGCCTGGCGCAACCGGAGCGGGGATACTATAACTCGGTGGAATATCCGGCTCAAGTGGTCTCATGTGAGGATGTGTAATTTTTACCCTTACATCGTCAAACTCAATTCTTTCTGAACCCTCAAAACTTCCTTGGTCAATGACATAGCGGTAGCCGTGATCCAAGATATTAAATACACATTGAAACCAGGCATCGGGAATATCCCGTGCCACAATGGAAATGGTCTTTAAAAAACCCACTTGATGATCCATCAGAGTTACCCTCCCTTCCTCATTACCAGGCAACCATATTCCTCCCGTATAGAAGCCCCACGATCATTTCCTTCTGAGTAGGTTTACTAAATTTAGATGATAGCGTCAATAGAATTTTAGGATGGTTGCTTCTCCTCCAGACCTAACATTTTCACCTAACTATCCTCAACCTAAGATAACTTTTCATGCAATTCATTAAGAACAAAAATTGAGCTTTAAAAAAAGTAAAAAAAACGGGGCCATTGTTGACCCCGCTTTTGTCTCTTTTCAATAGTGGTCGTTTACTTTCTTCTACCGTATCCTATTCCTTTGCCACCTTTACCCTTATTTCGAATAAGGTTACCATCCTCCAAACTCCACTTCAGAGGCGCTACACCATTTAATTTAACATTACTAACGCCCACGCACAGAAGGCGAAGACCATTTAAATTTTTGGCTCAGTGTCCTCGCTCCCTCTATCCAACAAAATTTCTTTTAACTATTTATCTTTCCACGTCCCCTTGATGGCGTTCCATTCTATCTTGTCTATGACCTTCCCTGAAGTCCTGTCTTTGTTCACCGCGTTCCATTCTATCTTGTCTACGACCTTCTCTGAAGTCCTGTCTCTGTTCACGGCGTTCCATTCTACCTTGCCCTAAATCTCGTCCGCCATGATAGTGTCTGCCTTGAGTCCCCCAATTTCGTTGGTCTTTCCAATACCCCTTCTCTTGCCAAACTTTCCAATTACTACGAAGCTCATGATGAGGTATCAGTCGGTAATCCCATCTATGTCCACCCCATACACGAGCTCTAAAGTTATCCCTCCAACGTGGATATACGCTTGCGTACCAAGAGGGAACACCTTTATAGACCACCCACCCTGAAGCATAGTCCCGAGACCGATACCAGCCACCCCTCCACGGTCGCCACCACCAGCCACCATAGAAGAAGAGGTCTACGTCTATTTCCGGAACCACGTATACTTCTGTTTCAGGTAAAACGATTACCGCTGGTGGTGAAGCAAATACGATTGGAGGTGGAAATTCTACGACTACTTTAGGTGGAGGTGGAGGAGGTGGTGGTGGAACAACTGTTATGCGCCCTTGTGCCCAAGCTGATCCCATTGCCAAGGCAAGTACAATTAGAATCGAAAACATTCCAAAAATTAATCTTTTCATTTTTTCCTCCTTAGACGAAAATATAACGAGGAGCGACATCTCGTTATCCTTTACTTAGCGATTTAAAAATTTCCTCTCTTGTTTTAGATGCTTCTGCCAATAATCTAAATGATGAAATCAAGATCCTAACTCCTTATGATCATTTGACGATCTTTTGGCGAGTTTATTCATCCATTTTCTTATAAAGAATAGATGATAAAGCGGCCAGAAACAAGACCCTTTTTATCGAAGAATTTTTTAGATTTCTATATTGCTAACAAAAGTGCTTAGAAGAGGAACCTGACTTAAATCGTCACCATCCCGGTAACGGTGGAATGGGCTATCCAAATAAGTCCCTAAGTTGCACACCATTTCCACTTTTCCAAGATAAAATTCCGCTTGATCATGATAATGAGACCGCGATGCCTGATGTTCAAGAAGAGCTTTAATCTTAGGACGAGGAAGACCTGGGTAAGCCGTCATCCCATCTTCAAGAATGTGATTCAATTCTATAAATTTTTTCATGGGTGTTCCCTTTTCATTTAAATTGGTGATGGTCGAATATAATAGGGAGTTCATTCCGTAATACAAACACCATGATAATACCCATTTTCAATTCGAGGGAGAGGAGTGTCCTCTTTAAGATAGAAAAGAGTAAATCTGATGAGTAAAAAACTGGATGGAGAGGAAAGCTAAGGGGTATATAATGTGACGATGAGTTCGCACGTTTCATCTGAAATGTTCTGGAGTTTATGTTTGGTCTCAGAATTAAAATGGATGGTTTCTCCCTGCTTCAAATGGAACACTTTATTTCCTAAGGTCAGCTCCAATTCTCCCTTATAAACAAAAATGAATTCTTCACCGGGATGCTTATACTCTACGATCTTATGTTTTTCTTTAGGGTCAATTGTGACCATAAAGGCACGTAAATGCTTGTCGGCAGCTCCCGGAGTAAGAGTGCGGTAAGAATAGTTCTGGGTACGCTTGATAAATCCCTCCTGCCTCTTTCCGTCAATTTGGATCTTTTCCTGCTCGGTTAAAAAAGTACTCGCATCTATTTGGAGTGCCTCCGAAAGTTGCAGCAGGAAGGAAACCGGAGGAGTCAAAAGGTCTGCCTCGACCTGTTCAATCATCTCAGGGGTTTGCCCCGTTTTTTCTGCGAGATCGATCCGGCTCATTTTACGGTCTTCTCGCAGTTTTTTGATACGTTGGCCGAAAGAGAGAGATTTTTTTCCCCTGCCGCTCTTAGTCTGGGTACGATACAAATCTGTAATCTCACGAAAAATATGATTTTTAATTTCTGTGATAAAGGCAGGGAGAAAGGATAGGGAGTCAGCCACGATCCCGAAGTCGGCCATTTTAAATATAGGTGCATGGGGGTCCCGGTTCACCGCAACCGTCGTCCCTGATCTTCGAATGGCGGCGGTATATTGTACCGCTCCAGAGGTGCCGCAGGTGATCAACAACTCCGGCTGGATAGATTTGCCAGTCTGTCCGATTAATTGGTCATGCGAAGTCCAATGGGCATCCACAGCCGGCCGGGTGGCCCCCACCTCGCCCCCTAAAAGCGAGGCCAATTCTCTGATGTAGTTAAATCCTTCAGATTTTTTAACACCTCGTCCCCCTACGACAACAATTTTGGCATCCTCTAATTTTTTCACTTGATGTGGTTCATGAACAGAGGAGACTACTCTCAACTTAGAAGGAGCTCCTTCTAAATTTTTTTCTATTTTAACGATTCCACCATGAGCGGCTTGATCATACGGACGTTCAGGGAACGTCCCAGAGCTAACTGTAGCCATGTAAGGACGAAGAGTGCTCCATGTGATCCGCGCCAAAAAATTTCCGCCGAAGGCAGGGCTGGTGGCCGTCATTCTTTCACCTTGCTCATCCCAATTAAAAGAAATACAATCCGAGCTGAGCCCTACACCGAGTCGTTTAGCGATTCTTGGCGCGAGCTCTTTACCAAATTCTGAAGATCCCACCAGAAAGATATCCGGTTTTTGCTCTTGAACCAGATCACTGATGAGAGTTGTAAATAAATCTACACGATAAGACATTAATTTTGGATCCTCCACGATCAGGACGCGCTGAGCTCCGTAAGCGATATATTCTATGGCTATTTCATTCAACCGATGTCCTAAGACGATCACGCTCACTCTACCCTGATCACCAGAGAGGGCCCGGGCCTGCCCCAACACTTGAAGGGTTAAACGATCCTGAGGATAATTGCGATAGTCTCCAAATACCCAGATCTCTAATTTCTTCGTCATGTCCGTTTTTTAAGATAACAAATTCTTCTCAAATAATTTTGAAAAAAGCGATTTGGCCTGCTGCTTGGGATCTCCTTGAATAAAATCACAGAATTTTTCCCGTGTAATTGGAATTAATTCCTCCACCCAGGTGTGGGACCCCGCTCGACCCACCTTTGTTGGATCCGCTTCTATTTCCTCTAAACCCCAAGACTCGATGGAATGTCGTGCATGGGCATCCTGAATTTCTATTAAACTTGGAAAACGGGTGGCCGCTTTCGGAGAGATCGTAAACAAAGCGGGTGCGGAGACCTCCAAGATTTCCCTATATCCGTCAGAAAGTCGTTCTACGAGAAATAAATTTTTCTTCCTTTCCAGCTTTTCCACATTTGTCACATGGGGGATATCCAGTTCCTCTGCCAGTTGAGGACCTACTTGCGCTGTATCGCTGTCCGTAGTTCGCATTCCGCAAAGGATCAGGTCAAATTGGCCAATCTTTCGAATGCCCATTCCCAGCACATAGGATGTAGCCAGAGTATCGCTGGTAGCAAACCGGGGGTCGGATAAGAGGATGGCCCGATCTGCTCCCATGGCTAACGCTTCCCATAACACCTCTTCGCTGATTTTAGGTCCCATCGTGACAGCCGTGATCGAGCTGGAGTAAAGCTTCTTTAAATGTCCCGCCATATTGAGGGCAAACAAGTCAAAAGGATTGATTACAGAATTTTCCGCAGAGCGTACAAGAGTATGGGTAAGGGGATCTATTTTCACCTGATCTCCTGCTACTACCTGTTTAATACAGACGATGATATTCATTCCAACCTTTCTTTTCCTCCCTTATTTTTTAATGGGATAGGGCGTTCCATAGGCTTTGCGCTGTGCGATCTCAGTCTTCCCCTCGTTTTAATAGTTCCCGGGCAATCACAATTTGTTGAATCTCATTTGTTCCTTCATAAATCTCTGTCACTCGAGCGTCACGAAAATATCGTTCAATGGGGTAGTCTTTGCTGTATCCATAGCCACCATGGATCTGCACTCCCATCGATGCCACTTTTGAAGCCGTGCGGGCAGCAAAAAGCTTCGCCATCGCTGAAGGGCCAGACAGGTCACCCTGTTGATCCCTTATATGAGCCGCCTGCAATGTCAAAAGCCGTGCTGCTTCCACCATCGTCCCCATGTCGGCAAGCATCATTTGAATGGCTTGTTGTCGAGCGATGGGGAGACGGAATTGTATCCGTTCTTTGGCATATTTCAAAGAGGCGTCTAAGGCAGCCTGCCCGATTCCCACCGCCTGGGCTGCAATTCCGATCCGCCCCGTATCCAGAGCTGCCATGGCAATTTTAAACCCCTCTCCCTCCCTCCCCAGAAGGTTGGTTTTAGGTATTCGGCAGTCAGTGAGAACGATCGAACTAACCGGATTGGCACGGACGCCGCAATTGTTTTCGAGAAGCCCGATTTCAAATCCTGGAGTCCCTCGCTCTACCAAGAGGGCACTAAAACCTTTTTTGACATCCCTTGGATTGACCGAGGCAAAAATGATCAATGTATCGGCCACCCCCCCATTGGTGACAAATATTTTATTGGCATTCACGATATAGGAATCGCCTTCGCTAATGGCAGTGGATTCGATCGCCATTGCATCTGAACCGGCATTGGGCTCGGTTAAACAAAAAGCGCCGATTTTTTCTCCGGAGGCGAGGGAAGGGAGAAATTTTGCTTTTTGCTCATCGCTGCCGAATCGACTTAAAGGATATACCACCACACTGTTATGGACGGCCACAGTCAATCCCATGGCTGCACATACCCGAGAAATTTCCTCAATGACCAGGCAATACGAGATCGTGTCCAATTCAGCCCCGCCATATTTTCTGGGAGCCTGCATGCCGAAAAAATTGAGTGGGCCCATCTTCTCCACCACTTCCCAAGGAAAACGTCCTTCTTCATCAATCTCTTTGGCGATATCAGCCAGTTCTGTTTTGGCAAATTGTCTTGCCATTCTTCTGACTTGTTTCTGTTGGATTGAAAGTGTGAAATCCAATTCCCTTACCTCAATTTGAAAAATTTGATAGGATCCCTCTGTGCCTTATATCTTAAAAGCAAAGAGTTTAGATTTCAATATGATGGTGAACGACCAACGATATTTCTGGTATAATTGGATTATTGAATGTAGGATCCTATTAGACTTTTTCTCCGAGACCTGCGATGATTATAAAAAAGAAGACGGGAGGGTTAAAGAATGGCAGATGCAACCATGGAACTCCTTCGTGAACTGACTGAAGCGCCGGGCATCTCAGGATACGAGCAAGTGGTTCGTGAAATCATCCGTAAGCATCTTCAAGATATAACGGTCATCGAACAGGACCGGTTGGGGAGCATTGTATGCCGGAAAAAGGGCGAGGCAGAAAAACCAAGGATCATGCTTGCAGGACACATGGATGAGATTGGATTTATCGTCAAGCTGATCACGGATGAAGGTTTTGTCAAGTTTAGTCCCGTTGGAGGATGGTGGGGCCATGTCATGCTTGCCCAGCGTGTTGTGATCAAAACCCGTAAGGGCGATGTGATTGGCTTGATCGGTTCGAAGCCTCCCCATATTTTGTCAGAGGAGGAGCGGAAGAAGCTCCAGGAACCGAAAGACATGTATATTGACGTTGGAACCAGTTCCTCGGACGAGGCAAAAGAACTGGGGGTCTGTCCTGGTGATCCTATTGTGCCGATTTGTCCTTTTACGATCTTGGGAACAGGCAAAACTTATCTTGCCAAGGCATTTGATGATCGGGTCGGATGCGCACTTTTCATTGAGGTGATTAGGAGGTTATCTAAGGAAAAGCATCCGAACACTGTGTATGGAGTTGGAACGGTTCAGGAGGAGGTGGGCCTTCGTGGAGCCCGAACGAGTTCTTGGGTCGTTGAACCAGATGTGGGGCTTACCATGGAGGTGGGAGTGGCTGGTGATGTCCCAGACGTTAAGAAAGAGGATGCCCAGGGAAAACTCGGGAAGGGTCCAATTATCGTGATTCGGGATGGAAGCATGCTTCCGAATCTCAGGCTCCGGGATCTCTTTGTAGATACAGCGGAAGAGCATAAAATTCCCTACCAATTTGATATCTTAGAGCGAGGAGGAACTGATTCTGGTGCCATTCATCTTCACCGTCAAGGAGTACCAAATCTTGTCATCGCTGTTCCAACCCGGCACATTCACAGCCATGCAGGTATTATTAATAGGGAAGACTTCGACCATGCTGTGAGGCTTGTCATGGCGGTGGTCAATAAGCTTGATGAGACAATGGTTGCGAAGCTGACGGAATGAGAAAAGAAAAATGAATAATTTTCGTAATTGAAACGTCTAATAGTTATAAAATTAAAAAAACGAAATGGGGTTCATTGAATCATTATCATTAGATTAAGGGCTTAAGGGAGGTGGTTAAGGATGAAAAAGATCATATTGATCAGCTTGATTTTATTAGCCATTTTTTTATCGAGCGGGTCGGCCTTAGCCTGGCATAGACACTACCATGTATATCCCCGTTTTGGGTTTTTTATTGCCCCACCTATTCTATTGCCGCCCCCCCCTGTCATTTATTATAGGGGATACTACCCACCCCCCGTTTATTATGACCCCTACTACGAGCCTTATCGGGTTTGGGTACCAGGCCATTGGGAAGAGAGGCAGACTCCGCATGGTTGGGAAAGGGTATGGGTCCCGGGATATTGGAGATATGGCCCCTAACCCTAATGGGTAGCGATTGATTTAATGATGATGGGTCGAAAGCTTTTGAAGCTTGTTTTTACAGCTTAAGCAAAACTCTGACCCTTTTCCATCCGTATCTATTAAACTATTTGAAAAGAACATCACACATCGAGTGTTTTCACAGTGCCCCAATCCATAAGTGTGCCCCAATTCGTGAACTGCCTCGGTCAATATCCTTTGATGAAAAAGATTCTGGTCTTCAGATAGACGATAGAAACTTTGTCTCAGACGGGTAAGGGAGATAACCGCAGCTTTTGAACCCGCTTGGCCGAAGACAAAATTTAACTCCGGGACAAACAAATCATGGTCCACCAGCCCTAAGATTTTTTCATAAGGAGCATATTCTTTTTGTTTCAAGAGGGCATTTAATATCGCTGTGGATAAAAACTGATTTCTTTTCATATTATAAGCATAATCTGGTTCAGGCATTCCTTTCCCTATAAATACTGGCTTTTTAAACACCTTGTTTAAATCATCTCTTAGGACTTGGATGACTTTTTTATCTATTTCACCAATGGGAACTAAGAGAATCGCTGACAGACCAATTGACAATGTTAGGTTTAACATTCCCTCGCTCCTGCACCCCCTACTTCCAAAAAGTTTCAATATAGTATATATTATAGACCAGATTTGATTATTGGAAAATCTGTTTTAGTATCCACCCCGGGGATGGTGGAAACCCCTTTCTTCAGGCGAAGAAAGAAGAGGCGAAATCTGAACAAAATGAGCATGAGCCAAGAAGGAAAATGAATACCATTCCCCTGTCATACCCGCGCAGGCGGGTATCCAGGAGTTTTTGTTTTTCAGATTTTATCCGGGATTCCTGTTTTCGCAAGGGATGACGAACAAAGAGGGTTGAAACCCAATTTGACTGAGCAGGTATGAAAGACTATCATATTAATGTTTTCTATAGTGAGGAGGACAAAGGTTATATTGTGGATGTTCCCGACCTGAAGCACTGCTCAGCGTTTGGAAATACACGCGAAGAGACCCTCATGGAGGTTTTGAAGGCCACGGAAGCTTGGCTTGCAGCAGCGAAGAAGAATCGGAAACCTATCCCTGAACCAAGCTATCGTCCAATGATTTACAAAGTGGCATAGCCTGAATATACTTCTCACTCTTCAACTTTACAAAACCAATCCATGAACTTTTCATCATAATAAACCGTATAAATCGACCCATCGCTTCCTTTCACTTTAAAGAATCTCTTTCTCCTCCTGTCTTTAATCCCTTCTTCGGTCCACATCTTGAGAATTTCCAGAACTCCAATCTTTTTCTCGTTAAGAAAGATTGTCCTCGGAGTTTCTTCACCCCGGAAACCCGAATAGGCAATCACCTCGATCTTTTCATCAGACCTTCCCATCAAATCCCCTTTTCTATCTCTTTTAAGATTTCTGACAATAGGGAATCCCTATTCTTTTTGGTGATCTCAAGAAGCTGGACATCCTCTCTTTCCTTTACTTCTGCGATCAAACCGCTCCCCTTTAAGCCAATGGTAGCGATTACCCATTTTTCAGAATTCAGAATTTCTATCAAGAGTTTTTTGAATCGATCAGAGAGACATTCCATCTTTCCAATTTCATCGATGATGATGAGACGTGCGAGCGGACTGAAAAAGGAAATTGAGTCAAGGAAGCCTTCAAAACCTTCGACATCCACCTTATATTGGCAAACCCGGTAAGGACTTCTTATGTCTTTGTGGGAGAGGAGTCCTTTTCTTCCTTCGAGATTGATCAATTCAAATCCTTTTCTCTCGCCTTTTTCTCTGATCTCCTCTGTATAAAAACCAACTGGGTGATAATGCTTCAACGCTTCAGAAAGTTTTTTAATTAGGGTCGTCTTCCCCACACCGGGAAGTCCTGTGATTAAAAGATTTTTCTTTACCCTATTCATTGGGCGTTAGGTGAAACCGGGGAGCGCCTGGACCTCCGGCTCATTAAATTCAATCCAACTCCACTTCCTATAATCAGGAGTGCCCCGATTAAAAAATGGAGGGTGATGGGATCCTGGTAAATCAGGAACCCTGCGATCCCCGCAAAGACGATTTCGGACATCATGATCAGGGATCCCTCCGAGGCTTTACAGAATTTAAAGCCCTGGTTCATGAGGACCTGGCCGATCAGTAGCATCAGTCCAAGAAAGATCAATAACATTCCAAGAGGGAAATCAGGAATTTCGAATCCCCTGAGAAAAAAAGGAAACGAAAGGATTCCTCCTATCAGGCAGAAATAGAAGTAAATGATCAGGGGACCATTGGTCTGCCTTGCTTGGTGGATTAGGACCATGGCCATGCCTCCCATCCCACTGCTCAAAATTCCGAAAATATATCCGGCATTAAAAGAATGGAAATCTGGATCGATGAGGAGGTAAATTCCGATGAGACCTGCTCCTATAAGGAGTATTTCTCCCTTCTCAATAGGAGTTTTGAAGAACACAAAGGAGAAGAGAGCAACAAAGAGGGGGAAAGTATAGAATAGGACAATGGCATTGGCCAGGGGAATCAAGGCGATCGATTGGAGCAAACAGAAAAAAGAGAGTGTTCCGAAAAGGCCTCTCAGGATGAGGATTTTAGTTTGGTTTCCCCGGAGAGAGATCCCCCTCGAAGAAAGGATTGGCCAAAGAAGCATAACGCCCAATAAAAATCGGATAAAGGCAATCTGCATGATCGGGAGCTGGGAGGTAAGATATTTGGTGAGGACGTCAGCCAATGAAAAAACAAAGGCTGCCAGAAGCATCAGCCCAAAACCACTTGTGAGAAACCATTTGAGAATAGGCATCTTAACCCTTTTATCCGAATAATGCGTCGGGCGGTAAAAAGTTTATCAGAGTGGCATAGAAGGAACAAGAATAATTTTTCCTCAAAAGTAACCCCAGTTATTGAGGTACCTTGAAAAGAAAGGGTTGGAAGGTTCTCCTTCCAAAACCTTGTAAAGCGGTCTTTAAGGTAATACCAACCAGCCAACTTGCTCACTGAATCGTGATTTGCGAAAATGAAGCTGTGGAGTTCAACCCATAGAGGTATCGCTTCAAGGTTTTTTCAGAAGAACCTCCCAACCCTTTAACTACAGTTAAAAAGAAGTCATTTAATACGGAGGGGATTTGGCGTTTTCCGTAACCTCTTTATACTCTGGGATGACAATCCCCCTTTGTATCATAATACGATAAATGATATTTGAACGGTGGATCACATATCGTTGATCTCCAATTGGATTATATTTTCTTGGATTCGGGAGGACCGCGGCAAGTCTTGCCGCCTCCTCAGGATTTAATTCAGATGAAGGTTTTCCATAATAATGTCTCGAGGCCGCTTCCACACCGAATATTCCATCTCCCCACTCTACCATATTGAGATAAAGTTCGAGGATTCGTTTTTTTGAAAGGACCTGCTCCATTCTCCAGGTAATGACGGCTTCAGAGATTTTTCTGATCAGGGACTTTTCAGGAGACAGATAAAGATTTCTTGCGAGTTGCTGGGTGATGGTGCTCCCCCCCAACTTAAATTTCTTCGCCTTGATATCCTCCTCGATAGCCTTCTGAATGGCTTCATAATCAAAGCCTTCATGTTTCCAGAATTTATCATCCTCAGCGATCAAGACGGCCTTGATGAGATAAGGGGATATTCTCGAAAGGGGCACCCAAATCTGATTAACCCTGTATGGTCTCCTTTTCTCTTTTAATGCCTTCTCCCGATATTCCATGAGGGCTGTCTTTTTGGGATTTTCTTTTCTAAGTTTTGAAAGATCAGGCATCCAAAGAAGATAGAGGAGAGAGACCAGGGCGATGAGAATAAATATCAATGCAAATTTTGCATTTTTCATTTTGCAATTTTCAATGATATTTAAGTGATCATCCTCTCACAAAAGGATTGTGTCGCCTCTCGTATTGAATGGTTGAGGTAGGAGTGGGTCCATAATTATGACCTGGGAAGACCACGGTTTCTCCAGGGAGGACATAGAGCTTTTTTCGAATGGATTGTTCCAAGACATCCCATGAACTTCCAGGAAAATCTGTTCTGCCCACCGAACCCACAAAGAGGGTATCTCCTGTGAACACCATTCCATCGAAATAGAGGGACATCCCCCCCGGGGAATGGCCGGGGGTGTGGATCACTTTGAGTTTAATATTGCCCACCTGGATGACCTCTCCTTCTTGAACGGTGATGTCAGCAGGGGGAGAAGCAGTTGCACCGAACATCTCCAGAAGGTAGGAAGGGGTTCGACTCAAAGCTATGGCATCCTCTTGATGAATAATGATCTTGGCTTCGGTTAGCTTCTTCATCTCGGCATTTCCCATAATATGGTCCACATGGGAATGCGTGTTGACGATATATCTAATTTTATTTAATCCATGCGATTTGGCTTCCGAGAGAAGCCCTCTGGCATTATCTGCAGGATCGATGAACAGCCCCTCCTGAGTCTCCTCATCTCCGATCAGATAACAAAACACAGAAAAATTTCCAACTTCATATTGTTTGACAACCATCTTCGCCTCCTCTTCCCCACCTGGTTATACTATAAAAGATGACCATTTGATACTTCAACTTTTTTCTTGACAAATTTTTTCGATTTTCATAATATACTGACCGTTTAGTATGTAAAACGATGAGACCTTCTGCAAGTTTAAAAGCCATCCGATCGGAAGAGACCTCTCAACGAATCCTGACTCAAGCGATGCGAATTTTTTTGGAGAAGGGATACCATGGGACCTCGATGGATAACATCGCCCAAGCCGCTGGTTTGACCAAAGGAGCCCTCTACTGGCATTTTGAAAGCAAGGAGACCCTTCTTAAAAGGATTATCGATGAATTTGAAAAACGCTTTTTGGATGGCTTGATTCAGGCGGTGGAAGAAGTCAAAGGGAATACCGCTGATAAAATTGAAAAGTATTTTAGTTATAATGCTGCATTTTCCTATTACAATAGAGAACTTTGCGTTTCATTTACTTCCCTTTCTGGAGAGCTGGTAGGCGCTCACCATCCCATCGAGCCTGAGATTCGAAGAATTTATAAGAAATATCAAAACTTTCTCTCACGCCTTATTCTTGAGGGGAAAAAAGAGAAGGTTTTCAAAAAGGATATTGATGCAGAACTCGCTGCGCTCACGATCATTGCCTTTCACGATGGAGTATTGCTCCAATGGTCTATGAACAGAGATAAAATTGATGGAAAAGCCTATGTAAAAACCTTCAAAAAGATTATCCTCAACGGGATGATGGTTTGAATGGAGGGAGGGGAAATGGACTTTGAGCTTTCAGATGAGCAAAGGGATATTCAGCGAGCTGCTCGGGAGTTTGCTGAAGGGGAATTCCCAGAAGTGGCTCGAGAATATGATCGGAAGGAAGAATTCCCCAGAGAGGTTTGGAAAAAAGCTTGCCAATTGGGTTTTATAGGTCTTTTCATCAAAGAGGAATATGGAGGGCAGGGTTTGGGGATTCTTGAACACTCCATGGTCATGGAAGAATTTTGGAGGGTCGATCCAGGTTGTGGGAACATCCTTCTTTCTGTATTTGGTTCGGAGATCATTCAGCTCTTTGGAAGAGAAGACCAGAAGAAGAAGTATCTTTCTCCTCTTCCAAAAGGGGAAGCCATTATGGGAACTGCGATTACAGAGCCGGATGCAGGGAGTGATATTACTTCGATTGCGACGAGCGCAAAAAAGGATAAGGAAGATTATCTGGTCAATGGAACGAAACAATTTATTACCAATGGATCGATCGCTGATTATCTGGTGGTCATCTGTGTCACTCACCCGGAAGCCGAATCTCGCTTGAAACGATTCAGCGCCCTCCTCATCGAAACGCATCGCCCTGGTGTGGAAGCCACCAAGATTACCGGAAAGTTAGGTATCCGAGCTTCGGACACAGCCGAATTAAATTTCAGCGATGTTCGTATTCCGAAGGAAAACCTCATTGGAACCCAGGAGGGACAGGGGTTTTATCAGACGATGCAACTCTTCAATATCAACCGGGTCATTGCTGCCTCGCAGGGTGTCGGTGTGGCACAAGGGGCACTGGATAAAGCCATCAAACATGTGAAGCAGAGAAAACAGTTCGGGCAACCGATCGGTGCCTTTCAGGCAGTCCAATTTAAGATTGCGGAGATGGCCACCTGGGTGGAGGCGGCAAGGGCTCTTTATTATAAGGCAGGTTGGATGATTGATCACGGGAAGGTGGACCCTAAACTCATCTCCATTGCTAAATATCTTGCAGGAGAAGTGGGGGTGAAGGTAGCCAATGAGGCCCTTCAACTCCACGGCGGGTATGGGTATATTGCGGAATATGATATTGAGCGTTTCTACCGAGATGCCAAGATCGTTGAGATCTATGAGGGAACCAAAGAAATCGAAAAGAACACCATTGCCCGAGAGCTACTGGGAAGGTTTTAGGACCCGAATCATCAAGTCCAAATGTCAAAGCTCCAATGCCAAATGAATGTTAAAGTCTGTAACTCAACCCTTTAGGGTTGATCCTAATCAAGGCTAAAGCCTTGAGTTACAGAATTTTTTGATTTGATTTGACATTTGATCTTTGGAATTTGGCATTTTCCTGTGGAGTTTGAAAATGGACTTCGAACTAACCGATGAACAAAAAGATATTAAAAAGGCGGCTCGCGAATTTGCAGAAGGAGCGTTTCCTGAGGTAGCGGAGGAGTGCGATTTGAACGAAACTTTTCCAAGGGCCTTATGGAAAAAAGCCTGCGACCTTGGATTTGTAGGAGTCTTTATTGAAGAGGCCTATGGAGGGCCAGGCCTGGGTATTTTAGAGAATGTTCTCATCATGGAGGAGTTTTGCAGAGTGGATGCTGGATGTGCTGGGGTCGTCCTGACGACATTGGGTTCGGAGTTCATCCAGTTATATGGGAGAGAAGAGCAGAAGAAAAAATATCTTCCTCTTTTACCTAAGGGAGAGGCCATCATGGGAATGGCTATTACCGAGCCGGATGTGGGAAGCGATGCCGCCTCCATTACCACTACCGCTCAGAGGGTGAAGGATCATTATGTGATCGATGGCAATAAAATGTTTATTACCAATGGCAGCATTGCTGACTTCATCATCGTCCTCTGTCTCACCAATGAAAATGAAAAGGTAAAATCCAAACGACAGAGTGCCATCCTCGTCGAGACCCACCGGAAGGGGTTTGAAGCCAATCCACTGAAGCGAAAGTTAGGGATGAGGGCATCGAACACAGCAGAACTTCATTTTTCTGAGGTCGAAGTGCCTTTAGAAAATTTAATCGGAGAGGTGGAGGGAGAAGGGTTTTATCAACTCATGGCTGTTTTTAATCGAACCCGAGTGACTGTATCCGTCATCAATGTCGGGGTTGCCCAAGGAGGATTGGAAAAGGCCGTTCAATATGCAAAACAGAGGAAGCAGTTCGGGGTTCCCATCGGAAGCTTTCAGGGGATTCAGTTCAAATTGGCAGAGATGGCCAGTTGGATCGAGGCGGCCAGAACGCTCTGCTATAAGGTTGCCTGGATGGTAGACCACGGCAAGGTTGATCCCAAACTCATCTCCATGGCCAAATGGTTTGCTGGAGAGGTGGGGGTCAAAGTGATCGATGATGTGGTGCAGATTCATGGCGGATATGGGTATTTAGGCGAATATGGGATTGAGCGACTTTATCGAGATGTCAAACTTGCGGAGATCGTCGAGGGAACAAAGGAAATTGAGAAGGTCATCATCGCCCGGGAGCTTCTCGGGAGAGGATGAAGAAGTAAATGATCAACGGGGATGAAATCGATGAAAAAAGTGGTCATTGTGAGCGGTGTCAGAACTCCAATCGGTGATTTTGGGGGCTCCCTACAAACCGTTAAGCCCTTTGATTTAATGATGACCGTGATGAAGGAGAGCTTGCGCCGAGCTCAATTGGAAAAGGAAGAACTGGATCAGGTCATTGTTGGGAACTGTTTTGCTCCAGTTGAACAAAACATTGCCCGCGTCGCCTCTCTTCTCATGGGTATTCCGAATCGTGTTCCCGGTCATACGATCAACTGTGCCTGTGCCTCTGCTTCTTTAGCCATTATTTCAGGAGCCAATGCCATTGCTCTGGGGCAGGCTGATATCGTTTTGGCAGGAGGGGTGGAATCGATGAGCAATGCCCCTTATATCCTGGAGTCTGCCCGCTGGGGACAACGCTTGAGGCATGCTCAACTGATTGACCTTTTCTGGAAAGGGATGCAAGAATATCCAGTGGGCGGAGGAATGGGGATAGCCGCAGAGCGGCTTGCTGAAAAATATCAGATCACTCGAGAGGAACAGGACCTGTTGGCTCTAAGCAGTCACCAACGTGCCGTTCGTGCGATCAAGGAAGGGAGATTCAAAAAAGAAATTGTCCCGGTGGAGGTGGTTTCGGGAAAGGGGAAGAAGATAGAGGTGACGACGGATGAGCATCCCCGAGAGGATACCAGCTTGGAGAACCTCGCCCGTCTGAAATCCGTTTTTAAGGAAGGGGGTACCGTTACGGCAGGAAATGCTTCTGGGCTGAATGACGGAGCCTCCGCCATTATCCTGATGAGCGAAGAGAAGGCAAAGGAACGGCATCTAAAACCCCTTGCGACGATCCGATCGTATTGTACCGTAGCCGATGACCCATTTCTGGTGGGGACCGCCCCGGTTGGTGCGATTCAGAGGGTCCTAAAGGAAACAAGACTCCATCTCAAAGAGATCCAGCTTTTTGAGATCAATGAAGCCTTTGCCTCCTACTATCTTGCTTGTGAAAGGGAGCTTGGCCTCAATCGAGAAATCACCAACGTCAATGGAAGTGGCATTTCTTTGGGACACCCCGTAGGCTCGACGGGTTGTCGCATTCTGGTAACGCTCCTTTATGAAATGGAGAGGCAAGGTTTGAATTTAGGAATTTCTTCTCTCTGTGCGGGTGGGGGAGTGGGCACCGCCATTCTCGTCGAACGATAAAAGGTTTCATAATGGATGCCTTGCTAAAAGTCAATAACATCGAAGTCGTTTATAATGAGGTTATTCTCGTTTTAAAAGGCATTTCTTTAGAGGTTCCTGAGTTTGGTGTCGTGGCTTTGTTGGGAGCGAATGGAGCCGGTAAATCCACCACCCTCAAAGCCATCACCGGAATCCTCGAAACTCAGAATGGAGAGCTCAAAGAGGGCGCCATTGAATTTATGGGGAGGCCCATTCACAGGTTGGATGCCGACCAGATTGTGAAGTTGGGGATCACCATGGTTCCAGAGGGGAGAAAAGTTTTTGACGATCTAACCGTCGTTGAAAATCTCATGATCGGGGCCCACACGAGATCAGACCGTACATCAATAAAAAAAGATTTGGAGATGATCTATGGTTATTTTCCCATTTTAGCCAAGAGAAAAGATCAACTTTCTATCTTTCTTTCGGGGGGAGAGCAACAGATGCTGGTCATCGGCCGAGCTCTGATGTCAAGACCGAAATTGATGATGTTGGATGAACCTTCTTTAGGGCTCGCCCCACTTTTGGTGAAAGAGATTTTTGATATCCTCAAAACGATTAATCAAGCCCAAAGGACAGCGATTCTCCTGATTGAACAGAATGCCCGGATCGCCTTAAACTTCTCTCAGTATGGATATATTATGGAGAATGGAAAAGTCGTTCTCGATGGACCCTGCAAAGACCTGATGGAAAATGAGGATGTAAAAGAGTTTTATTTGGGGATCACGGATGAGGAGACGAAGAAAAGCTATGCTGAAGTGAAGCACTACAAACGAAGAAAACGATGGCTCTCTTAATGAAGAGGAATGATGGAGCAACTTGAAATTAAAAACTTGACCCTGGAATTTGGTGGCATTGTCGCGCTCCAACAGGTCCATATGAAGGTGAAAAAAGGAGAGATCCACGCTGTGATTGGACCAAACGGAGCAGGCAAGACCTCCCTCTTTAATTGTATTAGCGGTGTCTATAAACCCATTGAAGGGGATATCCTTTTTGAAGGAGGGTCGATCCTTAATCGGAAGCCTCACCAGATTGCCAGTTTGGGGATTGCCAGGACATTTCAGAATATTGAGCTATTTCGCCACATGACCGTGATTGATAACCTGCTTCTGGGTCGGCATCACCGCTTTCATTCAGGCCCTCTCTCAGGAATCTTC
This sequence comes from Syntrophaceae bacterium, assembly GCA_013388645.1. Classification (GTDB taxonomy): domain Bacteria; phylum Desulfobacterota; class BSN033; order BSN033; family UBA1163; genus UBA1163. The sequence goes on from JACAEV010000049.1 coordinate 21,329, forward strand.
TTTTGGGGAAGGGCCCTCCGAGAAGAGATCCGGCATCGGCAAAAAGTAGAGGAAGTGATCGATTTTTTGGAGATCGAAAAGGTGAGAAAAAAAGTGGTGGGGGCTCTTCCCTATGGCATTCAAAAGAGGGTTGAATTAGGCCGAGCTTTGGCTATGGAGCCAAAGATTTTGTTGCTGGACGAACCTACTTCTGGGATGAATGTGGAGGAAACCGAGGATATCGCTCGGTTTGTCTTGGATATTAAAGAGGAATTGGAGATCACGGTGATCATGGTGGAGCATGATATGGGAATGGTGATGGATATTGCCGATTGGATCACGGTCCTCAATTTTGGATCAAAAATCGCTGAGGGGACCCCCTCTGAAATTCAAACCCACCCCAAGGTGGTTGAGGCTTATCTCGGAGGAGAGGGTTGATGTTGGGAGATTGATGGTTATGGAAGCCGACACCATTCCAAAACTTTTTTTAAGGAATGTTCGAGAACATGGGCAGCGGGTGGCCCTTCGAGAAAAGGATTTAGGAATCTGGAAGCGGGTGACCTGGGAAGATTATTACGGCCATGTTCGGGATTTCGCCATGGGACTAAAGGCATTGGGATTTGAAGCCGGCGATAAGGTTTCCATTTTAGGAGACAATTGCTGTGAGTGGCTCTATGCAGACATTGCGGCTCAGTCCCTCCA
>JACAEV010000037.1 GCA_013388645.1 Syntrophaceae bacterium
GAGTGGCGTGAAGAAAAAAATTTTGAAGGAAGAAAAGGAGGCTCCGAAGAAGAGTCAATAAGTGACAGAAAAGTCCTCAAATTCGCCGGTAAAAATTTCCGATGTTACATAAACCTTTGTCACCTGTGCCTCAGAGGGACCCTGATGGCACCATTGAATCATTTGGTCCACTCGTTCCTGATCGCCTTCAAAAACAGCCTCGACACGGCCATCCCGGCGGTTTTTCACCCAACCTTTGATCCCCAGTCTAAAGGCCATTTCATAAGTATGGTGACGGAAGAAAACCCCTTGGACCCTTCCTTCCACGATGACCCGTGCCCTCACCTTTTCCATATTTGAAACCTCAGCGTGTTTTTCTGACGATGTCGTGGGTATCGATGGTGTGAGCCTCTGCATCCGCACAGAAAATCATTGCAGATCTCATCATTGAAGAACATCTCGGCGAGAAAGGGTGTGGCTATCATCATCGAACCAGGGAAAATGCTACGGATGCAAAGTCTTGAAAAAGGAAATACTCATCCATACCCTCGTCTGTTCCCTTGGGGTTTCTAAAAACGGTCGAGCAAAATTCATGTCCCCAAAATCTCTTCTGGAACTGCTGGCAAATCATGTCGCCTTCGATCCAGCTTTTACCTGTGTCTGACAAAATTGGTTCTTGCTCATTCTTCCCCGTAGGATTTGGCTCCGGTCCGCGCCAAGTAAATCCACCATCCCTTCCTCGGTCAACCTGCCATTGCCGGCCTCCAGGATAGTTACCGAAAAAACCTGTGATCGTCGAGCCGAAAAGTAATCTCTTGATCTCTTCCCCATTCAGCCGGTTTTCTTTAAAAGCGGGCAGATATTCTGATGATCGCCCCGGAACTCCGGCCTTAATCAAGCCTTCGGCAAACCGATCAGTGACCGACGGGTCACCAAAGGGGAAAAAATACATGATATTTCGGATTCTGGGTTCAATCCTCCTCCCCTCACCGTAAATTTTCAATGCAGCACGGGCCTCTTTCTCCTTGCCGAGAAGGCCATAAGTAGATATCAACCAGGCAGCCGAGCCGGTTAACTCGGGGTTTATTCTGAGCCCCTTTTCAACGAGAGCCGCTGCCTCTTCGAGGTTCCCCATGCAAAACTGCGCGCCCCCGAGAAGATGCAGGTAGCGGCCAAGATTATGCGGATCGAGCCGAATCGCCCGATTGATGAAGTCAACTCCCTCCTTCGGCCTGCCACTGAGAAACAACGTATAACCCATTGCAGCGATGCCGGCGGGATTGTTGGGGTCTAGGCCGATGGCCTGCTCAAGTTCAAAGGCCGCCTCTTCATGTTGGCGCCTGGCGAGATGATAGCGGGAATTGACAAGGTAAGCAGTTGATGTGGGATTCTTCAGGGCCTCCTTGAGATACTCCCTCGACTGCAGACGAGCTCCCACATACGTTACTCCCAAACTCTTGCTCAATGCGCCATAACTACCACTAAAGTAAGTCAAGGCCAGCGCCGCATACGCCCGCCCATATTTTGGATCGAGCTCGATGGCTTTTTTGAAATGCTGAATCGCCTTGGCGAAATCATCCGAAGTATATCGGAGGTATTTCTCCCATCCCTTCAGAAATTCATCATAGGCTGCGACATTCTTTGTTCCTCCATGGTCCGCTTTTTCCCCTGGCGTCAGTTTTATTGCCAGGGCTGTAACGATTTTTGCGGTGACCTGATCCTGCAGGGCAAAGATATCTTTCATTTTACCGTCGTACCGCTCTGCCCAAAGGTGATGACCCGTTATGGCATCAATCAACTGCGCGCTGATCCGTATCCGATCGCCATCCCTGCGCACACTTCCTTCCAGGACATAGCGGACGCCCAGCTCCTCTGCCACCCTTCCGACCCAGATCGGTTTCCCCTTGTAGACAAATGAGGAGCTGCGGGCAATCACGAAGAGGTTCGGACTCTTTGAGAGAGTTGTGATGATTTCTTCGGTTAAACCGTCAGCAAAGAACTCCTGTTCGGGGTCTTTGCTCATATTCACGAAAGGGAGGACTGCAATTGAGGGCTTATCAGGCAGAGGAAAGGCTATTTTATTTTTAGAGGCAACTTCTAACTTGGGGTAAACGGAAGTCTCTGTTTTTGAAACTTTTTCAGGGGAAGGAGGTGCTACCTTTTCTTTAGAAGCGACTTCTCCAATCATTTTTCCTTCAGTAGGTTCCCTTTCAAGAGAGGCGATTTTTTCCTTGGGAACTACTTCGGGGGGAGTCACTTTGGGTTGAGGAAAATGACGGATGTAAAGTCCCCACATCACTATAACAGCGGCTCCTACAACCCCTCCTATTGTAACAATCAGTGTTGACCATCGATAACGGCTCGGCCAAGCTATTTTCCGTTTCCTCGGTTGGGGGACTTGAACTAAAGGTTCTTGATGAACTTTGTCGACTTCCTCTTTTTCAGGTTCGACTTTCACTTTATCTCTGAGGCTTGAGATAAACCTCTCCCACGCATCACCGTTTATCGAGTCCCCATAGATAACGTCAACATCATCTAAGCCTGCTCCTATCCTATCGATTGCAAACTTAAGCCGGACATTTTCTTCACTCCCTATGTACTCAAAAAGGTTTGCCCAAATGTCTTTTTCAGCTTCGCTAAATGGATAGGTCTTGCCAGTTCCTTCTTCATATTCTTTTTTTCTTCCAAGGACTTTAAAAAGCGGAGCCTCCTCCAGGTTAGGGAGAGCATATAGCCATTTCCGATAGATTCTTGGGAGCAAGTTCTCCTTATCCGAAGCCCCGGCAGATCCCCCGACCGTGTCGTTTATCAAGGCAAGAAGATCGTGGTGTCCCTCCAGAGGGATGGATGTTATTTTTCCCAATCTTTTCATTTCGTTAACGAGAAAAGCGATCAGGGATAGGTAAAACCTTCGAGAGGGGGAGTTGAAATAAAGAGTCAGTTCAATTCTGTTCTTGAGGGCAATATGAAGCTTAAACTCATTCAGGTCTATGGATATAGGGCGAGTTTTGGCCTTTTCCGTCACTTTTTTCATCTCTTAAATTTTATTGAAAAAACAGGAGATTTCATCAGGGCCGTAGATAACCCAAAAAAAATCTGACGGTAATTACCATCAGAAACCGTATCATATGTCATATATAATGTCAATTTTCCAGCCGTGAGAAGAATGATCCACGAATACTTGTTGAGCTCGTAGAAGAAGTCGGAATACACCCCTCTCCCCTGGGAAACTGTGTCGTAATGTCATTCTGAGGCGAAAGCCGAAGAATCTATATAATCGATTAAGCTGAAATCATTAGATTCTTCACTTCATTATAACAAACACGGCGTTCTCCCCAATACGACACAGTCGCTGGTGGGAGAGGGAGTGGGTGAGGGGTGCCACTTACGGATTTTTAAAAAGGGAGTAGGTAAATCAATAAAATGAATGGAAAAGTATTCAACCCTGAAAGAATCGGGATGGAGCCTTGTCCTTCCTGCAAAGGCTCCGGTCGTGAAGAAAGAGAAGTTTGCCTTAGGTGCGGGGGATTCGGGTACGTAAGAATTGAGAGGTCAATATTGAATAAAGGGGAAAAGTTAATGGAATTGCAAGGGAGGATACCATGAATAAAGGAACCATCGCAAAGATATTAGTTCTTTTAATGGTAATTCAAGTTTGGTTTTTTGTGGACCTGACTCGATCTTATGAATGGAATCCAGAAGGGTTTTTTAAAAACCTTTGTCACATCATGAGTTCGCTGAGTCCAAATGAAGCCCATGCCAGTAATGTTACTGTCTTTGGACCCAAGAAATATATCCGCACAACAGGGAAACCGAATGTTTACCAAGATACTTTTTCTGCAACGGCAGGAACAGCTCAGCTCATCATCCTCAGTGGGGAAGAAAATGGTCAAAGTAGAGTGAGCAGTGCAATCATCTCATTAAATGGAGAACAGATATTCGGTACCAGCGATTTTAATCAAAATGTTTATCGCCTACAGAAATCGATTGAACTATCTCAAATGAACACTTTGATGGTCGAGCTGAGAAGTAAACCGAAAAGCTACCTGAGAATAGAGATCATAGCCACTACCTCGCCAGATGTACTTTCTGTTGGTCCGGAGGGAGGGACCTTGCACTTCCCCAACGGTGTAATCCTTGACATACCTGCCGGTGCAGTAACCGAAGAGACAGAACTCGAGGTAACCAACGTACAATGCCAACAAGTGGATGAAATCCTGTCAGCTCAAGTGTTTCCCTCACATGAGATACGCTGCCTCGGTGGGTTTACAGGAAAACCTGATGGACAGGTATTCCTGGTTCCTGTTACGGCTACCATCCCTGTGTTACCTTTGAAACCTGGCGAGAAACCAATCCAGATCAAGGTTGACCTGGATAAGCAAAAATACCATTTGGCCCCAACAAATCTCACGTATCTTGGCCAAGAGGGTATGGTGGTAATGGAAATCCGAGAGTTCTCTACAAATGGAGTTGGCGCCCTTAGCACTGATGAGTCATCAGGTTATACTGAACCACCGCCTTCATGTTGCTTCGAATACCCAACACCATTTGGCTGTTGTTGCGCATTGGGAATAGAAGCAGTAAGTGATTTTTCAGGACTTTTTACTTCCTCCAGTGGGCCTGGTGGGTCTACTGATTGCTCTATTGTGGGCATGACGGTTACAGTCACTTTCCCCTTATGTCCTGGAAGCCCCCAAGAAACCTCATGGGTTCAAGAAACAACAGGAGATTGCCCAGAAGACATGATTTGCCGGATCGAAGTCAATCCTTCTGTAACAAATTTGTTTGTCTGTAAAGAACAGAAACTCACTGCATCGGTCAATTGCGAGGACGAAGATGGTAAGTCCGTTCAATTCACTAACAGCAAATTCGAACCCTTTTGGGGCATCGATAATCCCTATGCTGGAACCATTGACCCCCGTACCGGCACGGTCCGAGGCCTCAAAGAAGGACTCGCACAAGTAGAGGCTACGTGGGCAATTCCGGATGAACACTTTATACCTGGACAGTCAGTGGTCAACGTAAGATCCAATATCCGATCGTTTTCAGTAAGTCCTTCTCAGGCAACTATAAAGGTCGGTAACGGGAGAATTCTGCAGGTAGAAATTGTTGGTGCTGAAGGCAATCTCCTTGACCCTTCTAATATTAGCTGGTCGAGCAGTGATCCGAGTAAAGCATATGTGGCATTTGGAACAGGGGGATGGACCTCTGTTGAAGGGGTGGATTGCGGAACAGTGATCATCACCGCTCGATACCAATATGATTGTGAAACGGTGGAAACAACGGCTACGATCAAGGTTGTTAAGCCAAATGTCTCAGTAATGCCTGCTTCAGCATGCATTGTCATCGGCGATACGATACTGTTAACGGCCAATGTAACGGATGATTGCTACGGCAACCCCATTACAGACTGCACCGTTGTATGGCCCCCTAACAGTTCCGGCGTAGTTGTGGTGAATCCATCAGGTCTCGTCACTGGGATCGCCGAAGGACAGGCCGACGTTTCTGCGGTTTGCGATGATAGAATTGGGTTCGCAACCATAAAAGTTGTTAAACCAAGTGTGACAGTAACGCCAGGTCAGCCAACGATCAGGGTTTGTGATACGATACAATTAACGGCCACTGTAACGGCTTGCCCCGGCACCCCTTATACAGGCTGCACACTAACGTGGTACAGCAGCAATACCGACGTAGCCGTAGTAGACGCATCAGGCCTTGTCACCGCGAAACACGGGGGGCAGGCCAACATCTCGGCGGTCTGCGGCGATTGGATTGGAGTGGCGACGGTCACCGTCAAGGGCTTCACAGGTGTATGGGATGATAGTTTTGGAGCAACCCTTAGGATCACTGTTGATCGGACAACCGGGGTCGCGCAAGGAACATATAGTGGTTATTGGGACTTCTGCGGAGGAACATATCACGGCGCAATCGAAGGCCAGACCTCAGGTCATGGATGTGTCCTGACTGGCACATGGCATGATAATTTCTCAGCTGTCCAATATGGTAACGATCCTTGGATATGTTTTACTGGGGAAAATGGAACATTTGAGTTCCATCTATCCCCGGGTGGGGATTCTTTTACTGGTTCATTTATTTGGCTTTGTGTTGAGGGGATGGGATGCCGCGATGATTTTGGGGGTGGTTCTTGGAATGGAGTTCGAAGGGTCAACCCTTAGTAGCTTAAGGAATCAGGGACGGGTTCATAATGAAGGTTTCATTCGATAGTCCGGAATAGAAACCCATCCCCAATTGATTAAGACTGAAGGAGGGAGGTGATGAGAAAAATTTCAAAATTGGTCTATTTTTTATTGGGTTCATGTTTTTTGAAACACATTCGATGAGGAGGTCAATCCTATGAAAAAGATTAATATTATTTTGTGTTGTTTTTTCCTTGTAACTTTAGGTGTGTTCGTGGGTGATGGAGCAGCCCAACCCAAGCCCATTTCTGAGAGCGACCTTTCAAACCTCCAAGGGAAATGGAAAGGAGAAAGAACTTTTACGACTGGTGGACATAGACCGAATACGGATTTGGAAATTTCTAATAACACCCTCCCCTTGGAATGTAAATTAATATTTTACGATGTGCAGCAAAGGGGAGGTGGCGCGGGGGGTCGTGGCGGTGCTACCAGAACGGAAACGAGGGAGTTTAAGGCGAAAATAAACGACAAAGGCAATTTGTATTTCAAAGGGGGTAATTTTGAAGTGGAACTTTCCCTTCATCAAAGCGATGGCAAAATGAAGCTCGAGGGAGATTTTTTCTGGGGCGGCGCAAAAGGAACAATCTCCGTGAAAAAGTAGTAAAGCGCTCTCGTTGTTGATTGAGTTGAATAGCTCATGTCTGTTCAGGTGAGATTCAGGGTAGGCGGCTGATGCCTTCAAGTTGCTCAAAATGTTTGTCAAAGGCAAAGGCCTTTTTCAGTCTAAGAGACCTCATGATAGAAAAGCTTGTGCAATCGGTGAAACTGAAATCTTTGTCCTTGTATTGTTTGAAGATAACAAAAGCCGCGTCCTCAACAGAAGGGGTAACTCGGATCACTTCAATGAAGCCGCTTTTATTCAGATTCTCCCTGAATAAAACGGCAACTTGATGTGAGATCCTTGACCTAAGGTAGTTCATTGTCTCGCAGACAACGAAGTTTGTGGTGACAAATCGTGTCCCCTTTTCCTTTGAGTTCCTGTAAAAGGCAGCAGCCGCTTTGTGGTTTTCATCATCTGCATCGGCGAGCGCTATAAATGCCCCTGTGTCTACAAACAACTTCATTTCCTTCTCCCGTAAAGGTAGCGGTCATGCTTTGAAGATGCATCCCTGATCCCTGATTTTCCAATTCCGATGACGTCTTCAAAAGGGTCTTTCCCGCGATCTTCAGATCGTGGAAGATGAGCGAGAGACATCTCGATCGCTTCGCGGATAAGCTGGTTCATGCTCTTCTTTTCCTCGATTGCCCTGTATTTGAGGGCCTTCAGGAGATCTTCGGGCAGCCGTAAATTTGTTGCGACTGTCATAGACATAGCGAACCTCCAATCTCATTTCTAATGATACAATAGCATCATAGTATCATTATGTCAAGGTTAATCATTTTCGGCCAAAGAGAAAAGCTGTGAGGAGGTAGGTGGAGGGTTGAAGGGATGGATGATGCGGATTCTCCAGAAGTAAAACGAACTGTTTTTCGGCCCTCTCCTTAATGAGTTCCGGTAGAGAATGAAAGTCTTCATAAAAGGGATTGGAGGTCTGAATTTTCATCGACGTTTTCGGAGATGCCGAACCAATTCCGTCGTGTTCTTAAATGGCCCTAATACTTCTCCCCTAGCGATGGCTTCGTCAGCTTCCTTTTCCTTTTTCTGCCACTCTTTGGTCCAAAACCAAGCTTGATCTTTCGAAATGAGTTTTTTTGGAATAAGAAGAAGCCCTTCCTCCGTTACATCCACCTCCAAAAAATCCCCCACTTCTAAGTGTAACTTTTTAAAGGCCTCTCTTGAAATGGTAATCTGGTGCTTTGGACTCACTTTTGTAATTTGTATGAATTTCCTCCTACTTTACTTCTTTACTGTAAAGAAATTCAACAGTTTCTTTATAAATTGTCAATAAAACTCTTTGGCAACGGAAACATGACTCTTCCGTGGTATTCTTATTTGTTACAATAGCAGCAGGCCTTCAATCTCTTCAAAATGGGTATCAAAAGAATAGAGTGCAAAACCGGGAACGGAGATTGACAATTAAGTCCTTTTTTCGTATATTCAGTTCACCCTTGAATATTAAGACGATATTCCGAAGTCTGATCGGTTTTTTCAAGCAGGCGGAAATGGATTACGCTGTCGTTGGCGCTTTTGCTTTAAAGGCCTACGGATATTTGCGGGCAACCCAGGATGTGGATTTTTTAGTTCGCGGTTCTTATCAAAACAGGATCATAGCCTTTCTGGAATCTCTTGGTTACGAGACGATCTATCGCTCTGCAGGTTATTCCAATCATGTACATCCTCTTGCAAATCTTGGAAGGCTCGATTTCATTTATGTGGAAGGAGAAACTGCTGATATCATCCTTTCGGATGCCAAGCCGTTACTCATTCTCGATGACATATCGGTACCTGTCGTCAAAGCGGAGCATCTGATTGCCCTGAAGGTCTTTGCTATGAAAAACGACCCGGAAAGATCCTTCAGGGAAATGGCAGATCTTCAGTATCTCTTAAAGTTGCCTGGGCTGGATTTGGAAGAGATTCGTGGGTACTTTGAAAAATACGGACAAATGGAGAAGTATGATGAGCTTACCAAAAGAGGGAAAGAGAACCCTCGATCTTGAGAAAGATTGGGGGCTCACCCAGGAAGACTTTGGAGCGATAAGCGAGCCACAGCCTCATGAAACAAGGGATTTGGAGAGCTATCTTGATTTTCTCGATGAACTTTGGGGATCTGAAAGGAGGGAAATCAAGAAGGGGTTCTACTCCGAGCAATTCCGGCTGTAGAGCAAGGAAAGTCGAAGCGTTATACCCCCCAATGGAGCGAAAAAGAACGTCACCTTTCTTATAGCGATGTTGTTCAACAATTGTTTTGTGTTAAAGGCTTCGTTGTTAACTAAATTGAATCATTTCGAAAAGATTACTCCTCACTCATCCCCCTCAGGGTAAACCCCTCATGTGCCCACTAATGATTCTTCCATAATGTAGAAATTAAACTTGAAAAGTCGAATTCGAATCGATTAATATTTTATAAGTCTTTCCTTTGGAGGGGTTGGCTAAAAGAATAAGATGAAGTCGCTTTATTTGGGTATTGATGTTGGATCCGTTAGTGCGAATACTATCATCATGGACGACTACCAGAACGTGATAGAGGACCATTATACACGCATCAAGGGCCAACCGCTTCAGACTGTTCAAAAGATATTAGAAGACATTCTCCAGAGAATTCCTCTTGAACAGTTTCGTTCCATTTCTTTTACTGGGACTGGAGGAAAACTTCTTGCTGAGCTCTTGGGGGGAGCTTTCATTAA
>JACAEV010000174.1 GCA_013388645.1 Syntrophaceae bacterium
CCGGTGCGATTAGGGAAAGTAGCCATAAAGGCACCAAATAAAAGATGTCCCGTTTTCTGAATTCACTTTTACTTCTCATCTTCATAAATCTCCAATCCCTCCAACCCCCCTTTCCTAAAGGGGGGCGAGAGGGGATTTATTCTACCATCGGCGGCTATCGATAAAAGGTGACCCCAAAATCCCTTTGGGTCTGAAGTATAAGATGAGTAATAAAACGACAAAGGCCATTGCATCCTTATACCCGGAAGGAATAAAAACCAAACTTAGAGCTTCCACAATCCCAAGGACAAATCCTCCGAGAATGGCGCCACTGTTTTTCCCCCAGCCTCCCAGGACTGCCGCGATAAAGCCCTTCAGCCCCAAAATGGTTCCAGAACTATAGCTGGTGAAAAATATTGGAGTGACCAATATTCCGGCAATAGCCCCGACACCTGCACTGACCCCAAAAGCCAAAAAAATCATGAGGTTTCTTGATATTCCCAGGAGATCTGCTCCCAATGGGTCTGTCGAACTGGCTTCCATTGCCTTGCCCAATAAAGTTCGGTGGGAAAGAAAATAGAGAAAAATCAATAAAAGAAAGGTAAACCCTAAAACCCATAGGCTTTGAGGAAGGACAGAAATTCTCCCCATTTGGAGAGGCTGCTGACCGGAGAAAGGGGGAAGGGTCTTTGGCAGGGTCCCGAAAATTAAGCCGCTCGTACTGCTGAGGAAAATGGAAGTTCCAAGCGTCCCCATGAGAAGGATGAGGATGGAGGCTTTTCGCAAGGGATAGATGACTGAGAGATGCATCAGGAAACCGATGAGGACAACCGTCAGGATAGCCCCCAAAGCGGCTAATGGATAGGGGAGGTTGATGACATTTAGGAAAAAGTAGGTCATCACTCCTCCCAACATGACGAACTCCCCCTGCGCAAAATTAATGATCTGGGAAGACCTGGATACGGTGACAAACCCCAGCGCCACCAGGGCATAGATAGCCCCAAGGGTGATACCTGAAACCAGGAGGTGGGGGATATATGCCCAAGAGCTCATGGTGTCCAAATACTCTAAAATGAAGGGGTGAGACGATGAAAGAAATCGCTCACCCCTTGATTTAGCACAGAACGGAGATAACCTTCAACTTTTATTCGAATTGTGGGAATTGAATCCTTTTGAACTTTCCCCCTTCAATCCTCACGAAGACCATATCTTTCTTACTTAACCCATCGTGGTCAGTGGGGGTGTAATTGTAAATGCCATGGCAACTCTTGAGACCCTTGGTATTTTCCAACGCATCCCTAAACGTTAATCTCGTAACCTTTCCCTGGCACCGCTTCAAAGCATCCTCGATCAGCCCGATCGTATCGTGACCATAACCAGCCAGTTGGTCAATTCCCACCCCATACCGTTCCTTGAAACGTTTATCTAAATCGGCATTGATAGATTTAACAGGATCATGATCATCGAGCTGATCAAAAACTACGGGTTTCGCACCTGGGAACTCCACCCCCTCCATGGCCTCTCCCCCTAAGGCGATGATAAAACCAAATCCAAAAGCATGTGTCCCGAGGATGGGAATCTTTACTCCCAGGGTCCGTAAATTCTTGCAGACAATCGGGCCTGGAGGGCCCGCTGTCGCAGCATAGAAAACATCTATTTTTTCCTTTTCAATAACAGGTTTGAGTTTGATGAGTTGAGGAGTCATATCGATGTCAATAGGTTTATGAGTTTCTTTAGAAACGATAACCTTCATCCCCTTTTCCTCACCAAACTTTTTATAATATTCAGCCAGGCTCTGGGCGAGTGGATGCGCAGCATGAAAAACAAGAGCTTTTTTGTATTGCCTGGCGAGCGAGAGGTCTACCAATTTTTGTGAAACAATGATATCGCTCTGGGCAATGTTAAAAGCCCACTTTTGTTTCAGAGCTCTCACCATTGGATTGGAGGGGCAAATGATGATATTAGTAATCTTTTCCCTTTCGGCAATGGCTCTGGTCGTGGCTTGCAGATTATCTTCGAAGGGTCCGACCACAGCAATGATCTCTTTGTCTTGAGTGAATTTGGTCATATGGGCTGCCGCCCGACTCACGTCGAAGCCATTATCTTCAAAGATCAGCTCAAGAGGATGCCTCCCTATCCCTCCCATTTTGTTTATTCTTTCCACCTCTAACACCATGGCATTTTTCACCGTCTTGGTCACCTCTGTCCAGGGTCCAGTGAATTCAAGATTCACTCCAATCTTGTAGGGCTTCTCGGCCACCTCAGAAGGAGAAACCCAGACTGTTAGAATCAGCATCAAAACAGAGAGGAAAGGGATGATCTTCTTCATTGTATAACCTCCTTGATTTAAATCAGATCGTCAAAAGAAAATGTCAAATTTCAAGGGATAATCCTGGAATAATGGAATAGTAAGAAAAACCCGATAATTTTTTATCAACCCAATATTCCCGTGTTCCATCATCCCATTCTTCCTTTGAAATGTTATAGGTACTTCTGTATCAGGATTTCAGCAATCTGAACGGCATTGAGCGCAGCCCCCTTTCGGATATTGTCTGCGACAATCCACATATTGATGCCGTTCGGAATGGATTCATCCTCCCGTATTCTTCCAACAAACGTTTCGTCCCTTCCCGCTGCATAGATGGCCAGCGGATATTCAGATTTCTTGGGATCATCTACTACGACCACGCCTGGAGCCTTGGAGAGAATCTCTCTGACCTCATCGGGTGTCAATTTCTTTTCTGTCTCAATATTGACTGATTCTGAATGTCCATAGAAGACAGGGACCCGCACGGTGGTGGCTGTGACACGGATGGAGTCGTCTTCCATGATTTTTCTCGTTTCATTGACCATCTTCATTTCCTCTTTGGTGTACCCATTTTCGAGGAAGACATCGATATGGGGGAGACAGTTGAATGCGATCTGATGAGGATAGACCTCCTTCTTGATCTCCTGCTGGTTATAAATAGCAAGAACCTGGCTTTCCAATTCTTTAATGGCCCTTTTTCCTGTTCCGGAGACGGACTGATAGGTGGAGACGACGATTCGCTTGATCCGGGCTGCATCATGGATGGGTTTGAGTGCCACCACCATCTGTATCGTGGAGCAGTTCGGGTTGGCGATGATATTTTTTTTATGATATCCGGCCACTGCATGGGCATTCACCTCCGGGACGATCAAAGGGACATCAGGATCCATCCGAAAGGCACTGGTATTGTCAATGACCACGCAGCCAGCCTTTCCGGCGATAGGGGCAAACTTCTGACTGACCGACCCTCCGGGAGAAAAAAGTCCAATATCCATTCCCGTGAAGGAGTTTTCATCCATCACCTCAACAGTATGCTCCTTTCCTTTAAACTCTATTTTTGTCCCCGCGCCCCTCATGGAGGACAGCAGTTTCAATTGATTGACTGGAAAATTTCTCTGCGCTAAAGTCGCCACCATCTCATTTCCAACGGCACCCGTAGCTCCCGCCACTACCACATTATAACGTTCCTTTTTCATCGGAACCTCCAAATTAGTTTTTTAATCCCTTTTTATACAACGGCTTTAATAAAATCTCAAATCCCAATTTCAAAATTCCGAAATCACAATACCCAAATTCAAAACTTTTTTGTTTTGGACAGGTTGGATTTTGAACATTTGTGCTTATTTGGAATTTGGTATTTGTGGTTTGGAATTTCATATTTATTAAAAAGGGGATGTCCTTTTGAACATCCCCGTTCTTTAGACACCACTTCGTATCTGCTTATAAATAGGGTGAAAAAGGGAATGTTGTCAAGTGGAAATTTTGAATCGAATGAAATCTTCTCCTTGTAAGAGCTTCATAGACTTGTTAAAATGGATCGAAATGGAAACTCAGGAAATCTTGAAAATCATTCAAAAAACAGAGTCCCCTTTAAAAAGACAGCTCTTAATGGTTGCGCTGTTGACAAGAATTCTTAAGAGGATGAATAAATCGGCCCCTGTCATCATAGGAGGTTGCGCGTTGTCCTATTATTCAAGAGAAGTTTATTTCACCTCCGACATTGATTTGGTTTATGCAGATCGAGAAGCTTTGGATACCGCTTTAAAAGGGATTGGCTTTGAAAAGGAGGGGAGGTATTGGGTGCATGAAGAGTTAAAGATGGCCATTGAAGCCCCTGCATCCTCTCTTCCAGAGCAGGATTCCCCCCTTGAAGTAGTTGAGCTTGGCGAAGGTCTAGAGTGTTCCATTATCGGAATAGAGGACCTGGTGATGGATCGGCTCAACGCCTTCAAACATTGGAAATCAGAAATAGACGGAGAAATGGTTGAACTCTTGATAAGACGATACCGGAATGATCTGGATTGGTCTTATCTTGAAAAGAAGGCGATCCGGCCGGAGAATGATACTTTGTCAGAAATTCTGGCATTGAAGAAAAAGGTTGGTTTATGAAGCTGAGAATCAAAAAGTATGAAGAGGGATCCCCTGTAGAGTTTCTTCTGTTGAGAGAACGGTTGGGGATGGGGAGATATCGAAAACGTTCAAAAAGAGACGAGGAAAAGAGAAAGATACTGCTGGAGCTTGGGTTGAAAAGGATAGAGGAAAAAGAAAAGGATGATTTTATCCCATTGGGTTATCGAAGAAGAAAAGTGAAAATCATTTCTTCTGGCTAACGACCTCAAGCAAAGGGACGAAAAAGATGGGTAGAGAATTGGCGGTTTTGATCTTTCCAGACCACTTGTTGATACCCTATCATATCGAATTTCATTATTGTCCTTAAGTGATGTGCGATATCACAAATTTTATTAGGGGAGCGAATATTTGAAATAATTCTTGATCGGGCCATAAAATGGATGAGGGAAAAAAGACAAAAGGGCTACTCCTAATGGAGTTAAAAGCTTTGCAGAACCGCTTAGCCGAGTTTGAGGCGGTTGAAGGAGAGCACAGGAGATTGGAGCAGGAACTGGAAAATCGTACACGAGAGCTTGAGGAACGTGTTAAGGAACTGGATTGCCTTTACACCATTTCTCGCCTTTTTGAAGAGAGAGAGATTCCATTAAGCGAAGTATTTCAGAAGACGGTTGACATTATTCGCCTCTCCTTACAGTGTTCCGAGAACAGTTGCGTACGAATCATTTTTGAAGGTCAAGCAACCGAAACAAAAAACTTCCTTGAATCTCCTTCGAAACTTGATTGCGACATCATTGTCCGTGGCAACCGATTGGGCTCTTTGGAGATTTTTTGCCTCGATGATAAACCGGAAAGCCACAGAGAGCATTTTCTGAAGGGGGAAAAACAATTGATCACCGCTATTAGCGAAGTGATCGGAAGGATTATCGAGCAAAAACAGACAGAGAAGGCTTTCCTGGAGAGCGAGAAGAGGTTTCGCTGCCTGGTGGAGAATTCACCCACTGGTATTTTTATCATCCAAGATGGGCAGATCATTTATGAGAACCCAGAGGAAAAAAAATTATCCGGGCCTTTAGCCCAATTGTTTCGTCACGGAAATTTGGAAAATATCCATCCCGATGATTTCGAAAGGGTTAAAGAAGGCCTTGAGAAAATAGTGTCAAGAGAAGTTGAATCCCTGGATATGGAATTCAGGTATTATACCAGGGGAAAAGAAAGCGCCAATCCCGAAATGAAATGGGTCTATTGCAGGGCGAGTTTGATAGAATATTTTGGGAAAGAAGCAATACTGGTTAACAAATTAGATGTTACTCGTGTGAAAGAATTGGAACATCTTCTGATGATCGAGGATAAGATGTCCTCCCTGGGACGGGTGGCTTCAGGCATTGCCCATGAAATAAGAAGCCCCCTTTCTGGTATCAATATCTATTTGAACAATTTGGAGAAGATCTTCGAGAGGGCGGAAAGCCGGGAGAAAGTAAAGGAGATACTAAGACAGCTCCAATCCGCTTCGAGTAAGATTGAGTCGGTGATCAAGCGTGTCATGGACTTTTCCAGACCCAGTGAACCAAAATTTATACTTACAGAGATCAACCAACCCGTAGAAGAGGCGATTAATCTTTCTTCGGTTACCTTGAGAAAGAGCGGAATTGCATTGAGTAAGTCCCTGGCTGAAGATTTGCTACCGTGTCATATTGATCCCCATCTAATCGGACAGGTGATTTTAAATCTTATTATCAATGCGGCGGAGGCCATGAAGAATATGGAGGGAACCAAACGAATAGAGGTAACCTCTTCCATGCAGGGTAACCGTATCGTTCTGAGCGTTTCAGATTCGGGACCTGGCGTACCTTTCCATCTAAGAAAGAAGATCTTTGATCCTTTCTTCACGACCAAGGATGGCAGTACTGGAATAGGTCTAAACCTGTGTGAGAGAATCATCACAGATCATGGTGGATCTTTGATTGTATTGAGCAGTAAATGGGGGGGCGCAGAATTTAGGGTTGAAATTCCAGTGGAAAGAGAAAGAAAAAAGGAATGATTTCATACTCCATATATGTCATTGACGATGAAGATACCATCAGAGAAGGGATCACCATGGCTCTCGAGGCAGATTACAAGATTAAGACCTTCTCCACAGCTGAGAAAGCAATTGGTACAATAGAGGAGAATCCTCCGGACCTAATTTTACTTGACATTGGACTTCCGGGTATGAGTGGAATTGAAGCTCTTCGCAAAATTAGGAACTTGCATCCCGATGTCCTGGTCATCATGGTTACTGCTTACGAGGACATTGGTACTGTGATCTCTGCCATGAAGCTTGGGGCCTGCGATTATATAGTAAAACCAATTCACATGGAAGGTCTCGAGGTAACTATTCGCAATGCCCTTGAGAGAATTCGGCTGAGAAAAGAAGTCCAGATCCTTCAGGAAAAGTATCTCAAGGAGAACCTCCCTTGCTTTATTGGTGAAAGCAATGAAATTCAAGATATGATGGGGTTTGTTGGGATGGTTGCTAAGAGCCCTGACACCCCGATCCTAATCCTTGGCGAGACAGGCACGGGAAAGGAATTGATTGCCAGCGCCATCCATTACCGAAGCCCCAATTTTCAAGGTCCCTTCATTACCGTAAACTGTGCTGCCATCCCGAAGGACCTAATCGAAAGTGAGCTCTTTGGATATGGAAAAGGGGCTTTTAGCGGAGCAAGCACCTTGGGCAAAAAAGGGTTGATAGAGGAGGCGGCACATGGAACTCTGTTTCTGGATGAGGTGGGCGATTTGAGTCTCGAAGCTCAAGCAAAACTACTCCGATTTCTCGAAGCAGGTGAATTTTATAGAGTAGGTGAAACAAAGAAGATACATATCCAAACCAGAGTGATCTCCGCCACCAATAAAAACTTAGATGGCTTGATAGAAAAAGGCCAATTTAGAAAAGACCTCTATTTCCGTTTAGGAGTGATCAAGGTACAGGTCCCATCTTTAAATGACCGGCGTGACGATATTATTCCACTTGCCAAGCACTTCTTAATGGAATTTAATAAGAAATTTGGTAAAAATTTCACTGCTATTTCTCCCCAGGCGGAGGGAACTTTGGTGGCGTATAAATGGATCGGGAACGTTCGTGAATTAAAAAACCTCATTGAGAGAGCGGTTTTGACCGGTAAGGGACCAGATCTGACAGTTAAGGACCTTGGAATAGAGGATGTGAGTAAGAATGGTATGTCTATAAGCCGCGAAGATGGTTTTTCCCCCATTCCTCCAACAGGTATCAACCTCCCTTCGATCCAAGAATCTTTAGAGAAGTTTTATATCCAAGAGGCCCTTAGAATAGCCGGAGGGAACGAAAGCAAGGCGGCAATGCTCCTTAACCTTAATCACCACACCTTTCGCTACCGCAAAAGAAAGTTACAGATTGAATAGGTTCATTTTCACTTAGGGGATCGCAATCTGCGTTTTGTTGTTAATTTTTCTTCCATTTTGGAGGGTTCAACAATCAATTTGAGCCCACGGATACTTTGAATCCTCACAATCTCTCCTTTCTGAATGGGTAAGCTATCTCCTCCGACCTCAGCCTGCCACAGTTCGCCGTGGACTCGTACATAGCCTGAAGGCGACAGTTGTTCCTCCACGATACCTTCAGCACCGATCAAAGTATGCAGATCTTTTAAACGGTTCCGATCATAGGCTCGCCAGACAAAAGGGAAAAGAATAATATCTTTGGCTATCCAGAGAGCGATCGGTCCCCAAAAGATCCAGTTTGGAAGATCCACCCATCGCCGAACCAGAATGAGAATCGATATCATTAGAACAAGGCCTGGGATTTGAAATAGAGCATATCTTAATATGACCTGGACTGACCACCCCAATTTTTTCATCTCTCGTGATTTACCATCTATAAAGATAAAAATCAAATTTCACTACATTTCTCAAAATCTCTCCCAATTTTCCATTCATGCGACTATAGACAGAAACATGGACATTGTTTTTATAGGGCCCTTGATTTCTAAATTTTACGAAAAGATAATTCGAATTTTTTCTAAATTTGAGGGAACAGGAAGTCATGTTTTGAAGAATCAGCAATCCTAATTATTTAAAATTATTTGATTTATCAGAATCTCCATTTGTTGGCATTTCATTTGCACAAAAATTGATCTGAAGAAGTTAAGAAAAAGAGCAGTTCCCATTGTGCATAAAGAGGGAGATTCATGATGTTTCATCGGTTGATTAACCCGGAGATACAGTCGCTGATCGAACAGAAAAGATGGACCGCCCTGAAAGAGGTTCTCCAGGCGATCCCCGTTCCGGATTTGGCAGATCTGTTGCTGAACCTTGACAAGAAGGAACGGAGTATCCTGTTCCGGCTGTTACCCAAGCCGTTATCCTCCGAGGTTTTCTCTTATTTAGATTCGGGCCATAAAGATTCACTGCTGAAAGAGATGACTAATGGGGAAGCCCATCATCTCCTTGCTGATCTGAGCCCGGATGATAGAACCCAATTCTTTGAAGAGCTACCCGGGCAGGCCACCCAGAGGTTGCTCAATCTCCTGAGCCCGGAAGATCGAAAGGAAACACTGATACTCCTTGGCTATCCAGAGGAGAGTGTGGGTAGGCTAATGACTCCGGACTATGTGGCCATACAACCCGAATGGACGATTGAACAGGCGCTCGAACATATACGGAAGAAGGGGAAGGATAGTGAAACGATCAATGTGATTTATGTGGTCGATTCCTCATGGAGATTGGTTGACGACCTTGAACTTCGTCGGTTTATCATCGCCAATCCATCGGATACAGTGGAGCAGATCATGGATCACTCTTTTGTCAGCATTGCGGCATACGATGACCGCGAAAAGGCCGTCCAGTTGATCCAGCACTACGATCTCGATGCCCTTCCGGTTGTCGATTCAGAGGGTATTCTCGTCGGCATCGTGACGGTTGACGATGTTATGGATGTGGCTCAGGAGGAGGCAACGGAGGATTTTCAGAAGGTTGCGGCAGTGGTTCCGCTGAAAACGAGCTACAGCGAATCGAGCCTCTGGACACTTTACCGGAAAAGGATTGGATGGCTGATCGCGCTGGTTTTAGTGAACCTTGCTTCATCAGGAGTGATTGCCGTTTATGAAGAGGTGCTCGTCTCTGCAATCGCTCTGGTATTTTTTATTCCACTGCTCATTGACAGTGGCGGCAATACCGGAGCTCAATCGGCCACCCTGATGGTCCGTGCGATTGCCACAGGCGATGTCCAATTGGGGCAATGGATGTGGGCCGTGGGAAGAGAAATGATCTTAGGGACACTTTTGGGTTTAACGGTAGGCCTTGCGACATGGCTACTCGGCTTATTCAGGGGTGGGTTTGAGATCGGAATCGTGGTAGGTTTAGCAATGTTATCCATCGTGGTTGTTGCAAACCTGATAGGCGTAGTTCTACCTTTTCTGTTGACCAGGCTTCGGTTGGACCCTGCAGTGGCAAGCAGCCCATTAATTACGTCCATTGCCGATGTCGTCGGTTTGATGATCTATTTTTCTATCGCCACCCGGCTTCTTGGTGTGCCAGGATAAGACGGCCATGGCCGTTAGGCCACTTACGAGCTATGAAAATAGTCTGTGGATAAGGTTACGGTTACGAAGCCTCTGCCTTCCGGCAGGCAGGCGTTTCATAATTCGGTAATAGTTACGTAAAAAGAAGTAAAAGACGATCAACGTTGCTTTTTGTTGACGATACGGGCGTCGTGACCCTTACCGTTAGACTTTTATTTTCTAACAAATGGGTCATGCCCGGAGGGGCACCCACGAATGATGAAAATGACGAATTTCACGAATGGTAACGAATAGTTCTGCATTCGTGTCATTCGATATAATTCGTGTTATTCGGTTTTATTTTCTAATTAATTGAAAGGAGGAAAAAATGCGCAGAGTTATTTACTTTTTATTTACAAACATCGCTATTCTAATCGTCTTAAGTACGGCGATGAGGGTTTTGGGTGTAGAACCCTATCTTAATGCCCATGGACTGAACTACCAGTCACTGCTCATCTTTGCTCTCGTGTTCGGCATGGGCGGGTCCTTTATCAGTCTTGCCTTATCCAAATGGACGGCAAAGAGGATTTCCGGCGCGCAGGTTATAAAAAAGCCTGCAAATGAGACAGAAGGGTGGCTTGTAAGAACCGTGTCCGAACTGGCGGCGGAGGCAAAGATCGGAATGCCGGAGGTCGCCATTTTCCCTTCGGATGACCCGAACGCCTTTGCAACAGGGATGAGCAGAAATAAGTCCCTGGTAGCTGTCTCATCAGGACTTCTCAGAAGGATGGACAGGGAAAAGGTGAAGGCTGTTCTTGCCCATGAGGTGGCCCATGCGGCCAACGGCGATATGATTACCCTGGCCCTGATTCAGGGTGTGGTGAACACCTTTGTGCTGTTTCTTTCCCGTGTTATCGGGCATACCGTGGACAGGGTAGTCTTTAAGAATGAAAGAGGACACGGCCCTGCTTTCTGGGTAACAACGATTGTTGCCGAGATGGTTCTTGCTATTTTGGCCTCGATCATCGTCTTTTACTTCTCAAGAAAGCGTGAATATAGGGCAGACAGCGGAGCTTCGGCGCTGGTTGGCAAAAAGCCAATGATAGGAGCGCTTGAGGCATTAAAGGCATCGATACGCCAGCCCCATCTCCCCGATAAACTTGCAGCTTTTGGTATCTCCGGCACGAAACGAAGAGGGCTGGCCGCGCTGTTTGCGACCCATCCCGACCTTGATGACCGAATCGAGGCGCTAAAGAGGTCAGACTATCCCGATTATAAATAAGTGATGGAGAGTTCTTTCCGCCTCTCCTCATAAAAAATTTGTGAAATCGATTGAAGGGTGAAAACGGTTGCCCTCTCTCTTGATCGGCTCGGGGAATCCCCACATGTGAAGAAATTTCTCGCCTAAAGGATATCCTGCGGAGGAGACGAATGTTCTGGCACCAAAAAACGGTTGAAGAGGTTATCCGAGACCTGAGAACGTCTTTGAAAGGTTTATCTCCCGAAAAGGCACAGAAACGATTTCGGGAATATGGCCCGAATGAACTGAAGGAGAAAAAGAAGAGGACCCCCTTCACGATGTTCCTTGATCAGTTCAAGGACTTCATGATCCTCGTCCTTATTGCTGCTGCAATCATCTCCGGGTTGATCGGAGACCCTGAAGACACGATTGCGATCATCATCATCGTAGTGCTCAATGCGGTGATCGGCTTCGTTCAGGAATACCGGGCTGAAAAGGCTATGGCGACGCTTAAGAAAATGGCCGCCCACACCGCCCTTGTGTTGAGAAATGGCGAGCCTACAAATATTCCGGCGTCGGAGCTCGTTCCGGGCGATATCGTGTTGCTCGAAGCTGGAAAGGTTGTGCCGGCTGATATAAGACTGACGGAGGCCGTTCAACTAAAAGCTGAAGAGGCGGCCCTGACCGGTGAGTCCGTGCCCATAGAAAAGCACGCCATGACACTGCCTGATGCAGACCTGCCTATTGGCGACCGAAAGAACATGGTCTACAAAGGGACTGCCCTATCTTACGGCAGAGGCGCCGGCATTGTCGTAGCTACCGGTATGAATACAGAACTGGGGAAAATTGCCGCCATGCTTCAGGAGGAAGAAGAAGTTAAAACTCCTCTTCAAAAAAGACTCACTGCATTCGGTAAAAATCTTGCCTTTGCCGTGCTTGCTATATGCGTCCTGGTCTTCGCCATAGGGGTCTTCAGGGGCGAATCCCCTCTGTTGATGCTCCTGACCGCCATATCCCTGGCAGTCGCAGCGATCCCCGAGGCCCTTCCGGCAGTCATCACCATCTCCCTTGCGCTGGGGGCCAAGAAGCTTGTTAGGCAGAACGCCCTCATAAGGAAACTCCCAGCGGTAGAAACCCTCGGATCGGTCACCTACATCTGCTCAGACAAGACGGGTACCCTCACCCTGAACAGGATGACGGTGGAAGAGGTCTATCTCGATAAGGAAGTCGTGAACAGTAATGAGGGGGGAGTTAGGAGTAAGAAAGGGAGTGTTGCACACCGGACACCGCACTCCGAATTTTTCACCGCCCTGTCATTAAGTAACGATGCCCAGGAAGACGCCTCCGGCGATCTCATCGGCGACCCTACAGAGACCGCTCTCTATGTCTTTGCTAAAGAGAATGGGTTTAATAAGAGTGAATTGGGAAAAGTGCATCCACGTGTGGCAGAGATTACCTTTGATTCTGAGAGAAAATGCATGACGACATTTCATAAAATCAATCCCCACTCTCTGGTCTCCTTCACCAAGGGAGCGATGGAAGTTCTTCTCGAAAAGGCAGACTACCAGTTAACCTCTGAAGGGATTAAACCGGTTGATCGCGAAGACCTCTTACAGAAAAATGAGAAGATGGCTGGGAATGGGCTGAGGGTCATCGGCATTGCCATGAGGAGGTGGAATGCCCTCCCCGAGGATATATCGCCTGAGAATGTTGAAAAGGGGCTCACCCTTTTAGGTCTGGTTGGTATAATGGACCCTCCGAGGGAAGAGGTTAAGGAGGCTGTTTCATTATGTAAAACAGCAGGCATAGTGCCTGTGATGATAACAGGCGACCATCCAGTCACGGCAATGGCCATCGCCAGAAGACTCGACATGATTGAGGATGGATCGAAGGCGGTCATCACCGGAAGGGAACTTGAAAGGCTGTCCTTGGAAGAGTTTGAAGAAAAAGTTGATCATCTCAGGGTCTATGCGAGAGTAGCGCCTGAGCAGAAACTTAAAATAATCAAAGCCCTTCAGGACAGAGGCCAGTTTGTGGCCATGACAGGAGACGGTGTAAATGACGCCCCTGCATTAAAGAGAGCGGACATCGGCGTTGCCATGGGGATCACCGGGACCGATGTCTCAAAAGAGGCAGCCCACATGATCCTTCTGGACGACAATTTCGCGACCATTGTGAAGGCTGTGAAAGAAGGCAGGAGAATCTTTGACAATATCCGCAAGTTTATCAAATATACCATGACAAGCAATTCGGGCGAAATATGGACCATATTCCTTGCCCCGTTTTTCGGCTTACCGATCCCCCTTCTGCCGATCCATATACTCTGGATCAATCTTATTACTGACGGCCTGCCGGGACTTGCCCTTGCTGCCGAGCCGGCGGAAAAGGAGGTAATGA
This sequence comes from Syntrophaceae bacterium, assembly GCA_013388645.1. Classification (GTDB taxonomy): domain Bacteria; phylum Desulfobacterota; class BSN033; order BSN033; family UBA1163; genus UBA1163. Next base: position 13,508 of record JACAEV010000174.1, read on the forward strand.
GCAGGCCGCCAAGACATCCGAAGGAGAGTATATTTACACATGGTCTGGGCACACATATAATATGGGTAGGACTTCTCATGGGATTTGTGTCACTATTTACTCAGGCATGGTCCATCAAGACAGGCCATACCCACTGGCAGACAATGGTCTTTACTGTTTTGTGTTTGAGCCAGATGGGACATGTGCTTGCAATAAGGTCAGAAAGGGAATCCCTCTTCAGCCAGGGGTTGTTTTCGAACAAGCCCCTTCTGGGCGCCTTTGCCTTGACCTTTGCCCTGCAGATGGCAACCATTTACGTGCCGTTTTTAAATCCGATTTTCAAGACAGAACCTTTGACCTTCGCCGAATTGATGTTTACACTGGCTTTAGCATCCGTAGTGTTTATCGCCGTGGAGACCGAAAAGCTGCTGTTGAGAAGACGGAAAATCACTTCTTAATGTTCAATAACGAAAAATGGACTGGCATCGGAAGGTAATTAAAGAAGACTGCCGTTATCTTGAAACAGAAATTTTTATGCCCCTTATCCTTTTCATTAACCTGATAGTGAGGGTAATGAAAGCTGAATAGTGTTATGAAACATCGCTTCCCAGCCTCCCCTTTTCCCTGGTATCTCTCCCAGTGTTTGGGCTAACCCAACTTCCGCAATCTGGTGATCGAAATGCCCTATTTATGCGGGTTTCATTTTTTTTCAGTCCCTATATTCCATCTTGTGCCAAGTCTTGATTGGTTTGCAGATGATAAGCCAGGATACAGAGAAATCGGATAGAGCTTGTCCAAATTCCGGTAAAGGGAATCCTCGTCCAGTTCCTTAAAATCGGTCCCCAAAATATCTCCCAGAGATGTCCGCCGAATCCAATCCGGCATGGAGAGCTCGGAAAGCGGGTGAATGAGCCGGTTCAAGGTCATCACTTCGCTCAGGAGTCTTGCCCGCTTCGGCAGTCCCACACGACCCAAGATCTCCTCTATACCCAGCTGTTGCCATATCTGATGGCCCACGTGCACCGGCCCGGCCTCACGGTGTTGCTCGATTGCGATCCGATCCGTATCAATGGCAACGATCCTACTCTGCCCGGATATGTCTTTGGATCTCGGCGGTCTCTGCCGACCCTTGCGTGCCCTCTGAAGTAGGCTTTCTGTTTCTGCCCCTTGGCTTTGCAGTGAGAGCTGTCCTTGCAAAGCCGCATCCATCTTACGGGCCAGTGAAAGCCATTGCTCACGGGGAGCAGGTTCCAAGCTTCCCAAAGAACACACCGTCCTCTGACGCGGTCCTTTGGGGGTCAATACCGACTCGACCAGAAGGTGGTTTGTGTAGAGTTTGCCTTTGTAAAGACGCTTCGTTTTTCTGATATACATTTGCCACTATTATGATCATATAATCTCGTCCTTGTTATGCTTAAAATCATATTTATTAGTCACTATTTTCGTCAAATCAAAGTCCTCCCCTTGAAATTAAAGGCTTTTTCGGCACAGAAGGCCCAAAATTACTTAAAATCGATCAGTAAACTGGGGAAGTTGGGTTAGCAGTAAATCATCAGTCAAGTTCGTATTCCTTAGAGGCTTCAAGGATTATTTCATGAACTGGCATGTTAAAATTTAAAAGAAACGATTTCCTTAGATGTTTTTTTTCCTTTTGTTCCGATTTTTGTCGCTATTGATATCCCCTGCATTCTTCCCTTCTTTTTATTCTATCCGTTGTTGATTTGATCTTCTCGGAAAGGACCCGGACCCTCCCAAAAGAGATTCTTGGAGTGAGGCCCATAGGAATTCCTCTGATCGTAGGACCGGCTGTCCTTACCCTCTTTTTAATTGCTGAGAATGCTTATGGCTATTTTTCTACAATAGTCTGCCTAATCTTTTGATCGTCTGGTCCGTCTTCAGTCAGTCTCGTAGGATTATACAGCCCCTACCCATCTCTTTTCACTCTTACTCCAACGGTCTTTCCTAATTTAGAAATTTTGCGAAAAGATATTTCGAAATTTTTCTAATTTTGTTGGACTAAGAATCTTTATCCGGAAGAAGGAGGAAGGCTAATTGTATGAAATTATTTGGTTTATCCTATTCTTCTTTTGTTGGCATCTTCTTTGCTCAATTAAAGAAGTGGCTGAAAACGAATTTGTCAATTCAAAAGTCCGGCCTGCATCATGTTTGATCCCTTTGTGTTGATTTTAATGCAGTATCATAACACATCGGAAGTTAGATAGGTATATTTGGGGTAGTAAAAATTGCCAATTTTTAGAGGAATTCTTAATCTGACACAATAACCAAATGTGGTAAAAAATTCACAAACTGAGTGAAAGGAGAGGATGTTATGAAGATCCACTACAAAGGATTCATGAGGGAAAGGATAACAAGAAATCCGATTACCATCAATCCGGAGGCCAATTTTTTTGAAGCTCGTGCTCTTATCCATGACAAGGGGGTTCGCCACCTTCCTGTGATTGACAAGAACAATCATCTCGTTGGAATCATAACAGACCGGGATATTCGGGAAGCCGCTCCCTCTGCTGCAACCCTGCTTAGCTTCCAGGAGCTCAATTATCTCCTGCATAAACTCAAAGTATCGGCCATCATGACTCCCAAGGAAAAATTGATCACAATCACTACAGACACATTGATCGAAGAGGCGGTCAAACTGATGCGGGACCACAACATCGGATGTCTCCCTGTAATGGAAGGGGAGAAATTATATGGATTATTTGCAGAGTCGGATGCCCTAGATCTCTTAGTGGACATCTTTGGTTTAAATCAAAAAGGAACCCGCCTCACGGTTGCCTTTGAAGATAAACCCGGCACCATGCTGGGGATCCTTGAGGTCTTTAAGAAACATAATATCAATATCATCAGCATTGTCACCCCCTCTTTTATGGTAGAAAGGAAAAGAATTGCTGCTATCCGAATTCAGACAGAAAATTACCAGGAATCGGTTAAGGATTTAGAGAAGGCTGGTTACGAGGTCCTCTCCGTAGGGAAATGGCCTTCCTTATAAGTGAGTAAGAAATGGTGGAGAAAAATTTAGAAATTTTGCGAAAAGATATTTCGAATTTTTTCTATTTTTGATGCCCTGAGAATCTTTATCTGGAAAAAGCGGGAATGCTAAGCATTTGATATTATTTGGTTTGTCCGATTCTTCTTTTGTTGGCATCTACTTTGCTCTTGATGACTTCTAAGAGGAAAAATACTTTGGGGGCGTCCTCCCTCTCATCACCATAAAGAAGAATATGTGCTTTTTCAGCAAACTAAGAGAATTGAAAATATTACTCATAGATGATGACAAGTGGATAAGAGATTCCTTAAGTCTGTTCTTTGAAAGTGAGGGAATCTTCTTGGTGGCATGTGAGACTGCCGAAGAAGGGTTGGAAACACTAAGGGATCAAACCTATGACATCATCATCGTCGATTATAAGTTACCTGGCATGGATGGCCTGGAGTTTCTCAAGAGAGTTAAGGAGTCCCACCCAGGTTCCATGAAGGTACTCCTTACGGCGTATAAAGAGGATAAAGTCGTTGCTGAGACAAACAGAATCGGAGTTGATGATTTTATTGAAAAGCCTTTCACAGCAAAAACGATTGAAGAGTCTCTCTCAAGGCTGATTGAAAAGCAGGAACAAAAAATCAGTGGCCTTTTGTAAAACACACTTCTCATGGAGTGAATAAGGATGAGGATATAGCACTTGCCCTATTGCATCTGCACTGCATGAGATGGAAAAGGCCAGGGATAGGGAAATGGTCTATAAAATATTAATTATCGCTGATGCATCAGAGGATGCTTTGGAATCGGTTCTTGAGGCTTTTCAAACGATTCGAAAAAGTCAACCGAAAATAATGGGATTCTTTATCTCCTGCCTATCTGAATCCTTTTTAAAGCATTTGGGTCCAAATATCTTAAGCATTTTGCTGAAACAGGAAAAAGAAACGCTTGAAGCCGCTGAAGATTATTTTAGCCACATGGATATTCCTCATCATTTTGAGATTATCAATGCCCCCCACTTGCAAGGAATCTTTGAAGTAGTAAAGTTCGGAGATTTCAACCTAATCATTCTTCAAGGTGAATTCCTTAAGATTTGTAGGGAAGGAAAAGAATTCATGGGATCGAGTTTACATACGATAACACCAAAATGCCCTATTCTGATCATAAATGAATCAGAGAAACCCTCTTCGACACTTTATTTTTTAAATTCGGAAACATTATCCAAGGAAGGGACGAATTCAACATGGAAGGATTAAGGATTGTTAAGAAAGAAAAAATAGAACCGAGAGCTTTGTGGAGGAATTATGCCATGGAGAGAGGATGATTTTGGAGGAAGTGGGCAAGGCTATAGCGGTCCTTCAATGAATGAAGTTGTATTGAAGATTCAGCAGAAAATGGCGCAATGGGGAGGGAAGAGAATTTTATTAATCCTCATAGCCATCGTAATTGGAATCTGGTTAGCATCGGGGATCTATATTGTTGGGCCAGGCGAAATGGGAGTGATTCGCCAGTTTGGAAAGATGGTAGATCAAACATCCCCAGGACTGAGATACCGTCTTCCCTGGCCCATTCAGACCCATGATGTGGTGCATCTGGCCAGAATCAGAAGGGCTGAGATCGGCTTGAGAACAGATTCATATACAGGAAAAGCCAGACCTGAGCCCAAAGAGGCACTGATGCTCACTGGAGACGAAAACATCGTAGATGCCCAACTCTTTATTCAATACTTGGTAAAAGACCCTTCACAGTTTCTCTTCCGGGTGAGGGAATCCGAATTGGCCTTAAAGACCTCCGCCGAGGTAGCCCTTCGAAGTGTAGTAGGCCGGAATACCATTGACTACACGATGACCGAAGGAAGGGTGGTTGTCCAGGATGAGATTAAAAAATACCTTCAATCTCTTTTGGACGAATACCAAACAGGATTGATGGTGACCGAGGCCAGGCTCCTGGTGGTGGACCCACCCGAAGAGGTGAAGGATGCGTTTCATGATGTCGTCAGAGCATGGGAGGATCGAGAGCGCCTGATGCGTGAAGCAGAGGGATATCGAGAGGACCTCATTCCCAAAGCCAGAGGAGAAGCTGCCCAGATGGTTCGAAGTGCAGAGGCTTACAAAGAACAACGAGTCATTCGAGCCCAAGGGGATGCAACGAAATTTCTGGATGTTCTAAAAGCTTATAGGAAAGCGAAAGATGTGACAAGGGAGCGGCTCTATTTAGAGACTTTGGATAAGATCCTGATAGGGAAAGAAAAATATGTCCTTCCTCCGGAGGGAAAAAATTCTGTTTTGAAGTGGCTTCCGTTGAAGGAAACCATTTCCATTAAAGAGAAAGAAGGGAAAAAGGAATAAAGAACCATGGGGGGAGCAAAGAGATTCGTTAGAATCGTTTTGATTTTCATTGGCCTCATTCTTTTATCGAGTGCAACGTTCACCATTGATGAAAAAGAACAGGCCATCATCACCCAGTTTGGGAAATATATTCGAACCATTCGAGAACCAGGATTGCATTTTAAGATCCCAATCATTCAAACCTTACATCTCTTTGAAAAAAGGGTTTTGACTACGGATGCTGTTGCTGTGGAATACATCACTCTCGACAAAAAGAGGGTGGTGGTGGACCATGTCTCCCGATGGAAAATTGAAGATCCTCTGGAATTCTATCGGAGTGTCAGAACGGAGGCAGGGGCGCTCGCACGGCTGGAAGATATCCTGGTTGCCCGGTTGAGGCAGGAGATTGCAAAACACACTTTTATTGGATTCATCAGGGAGGAAAGGGAAAAAATCGTCGAAACTGTGGCCAAAGAAGCTCATGAATTGGCAAAACGGTTTGGCATCAGAATTATCGATGTGCGGATCAAACGGGCTGACCTTCCCAAAGAGGTCCAGGCCAGTGTCTATGCCCGCATGCAGGCAGAACGCCATCGTATTGCCAAACGATATAGAGCCGAGGGAGAGCAGCGATCTCGAGAGATCAAGGCCGAAACTGACAAAGAGAAAGAAATTATTCTTGCCAAGGCCTATCAACAGCAGATGAAACTTTTCGGCGAAGGGGATGGCCGTGCCACAGAGATTTACGCCTCTTCCTATGAGCAGGACATGGAGTTTTACTCTTTTCTCAGGAGGCTCCAAACGTATGAACAACTTTTTGAGGGAAAGACAACGATTCTCCTTGAATCGGATTCCGAACTTCTCAAATATTTCAGGAATCCCCGGGTACCCAGTAAATGAAAACAACCAATATTCCTACTAACCACTAACCAAGAAAGGGGGCAGTGTATGCGTTTCACAAAGATCTTCATATTCTTAATTTTAAGCCTGGCTATTGGATTTTTTGGTTGTGCTAAGGAGCAAAAGGTGGAGGTTCCCAAACATGAGCAAATCACTAAAAATTTGGTTCCACCGAAAGCTGAGGTTAAGGGACAGGCTTTTCTTGTGGAGCTTAGCGATCTTAAGGTCATCATGACAGTAAACATAGCTTCCAAAGAGATCGTCGAGACCCCGAGCCTAAAGGGTAGCATCAAGATCACTAATAAATCGAAAGATATCCTAGACATCCAAGCGCTTACCCTCGAGTACTTGGATGAAGCTGGGAAGCCAATTCCTTATAAATCTGAAGAGAAAATAGTGAAAGTTTATCCGTTTTGGAAGGCTCTTCAGCCTGAAGGCATTGCCGAAGGATCTCTGGACGTCACGATCCCAGCGAACGCTATCAAGGAAAAGCCCCTTGGAAAGTTAGAAGTCGACATAGTCTACATCCCCTCTCCGCTTAAGCGAGAGATATTGATTCTTCCTGAGAAGATAAAGATTGAATAGCCCCCGATATTTAAGGGCAAGGCAAGCATAGAAGAAAAAGGAAGTGCGGTGAAATGGAGAAAGGTGATGTTTTTATTTGGACCTTAGTTATTGGGTTAGTGATTTTTGCGATAGCGAGCTTCTTTCTTTATGCCGGACCTTAAGGACGAAAAATATATTACCTTCCTATTATGATGCCATCCACTGGTTGATTTGATGGAAATACCAGATTCATGATGGATGATAAGAACCGAATGTTGATTATTGGAGAGGATGAACAGATGGGGTTTTTGTTGAAAGATTTTTTGCAGAAAGAAGGGGTTGAGGTCGAACATGTGAAGAAGTGTACTTATGTTTTCAAAAAATTATTGACAGAGTCTTTTGCACTCATCCTTACTGATATTCGGATGCGTCGCTTTAACGGCTTAGACATCCTCACAGGACTTAGAAAACTCCAGCCTGAGCCTCCCATTATTGTAATAACTACTGCCTTTGGAGGCGAAGAAGTGCAACATGAGGCACATGAAAAAGGGGCTACTGCCTATTTAGAGAAGCCGATCCATTTCCCTAAATTAAGAACTTTGATTTATGAAAATGTTTCCTAAGAATAAAAAAGGAGGGGGATAAGCAATGGTTGGAATCCTTGTTGTTTCTCATGGAGGGTTAGCTGACGCGTTAATCGCATCGGTCCAGTCTCTTGTGGGAAATTTGCAGAGGACAAGAGGAGTCTCAATCTGGCCGAAGGAAAAGGAAGAGGAGGTTAAAGATCGGGTTCGAAAAGAAATTGCAGAGGTGGACGATGGGGATGGAGTTGTGATTTTAACGGATATTTTGGGAGGGACGCCGACGAACCTCAGCCTTTCCTTTCTGGAAAAGGAGAGAGTGGAGGTGGTCACTGGGGTGAATATGCCTATGTTGCTGACCCTTTCGAGTTATCAAAAGGGAGGGTCCTTGAGAGAGATCGGCAGATTAGTAAAGAAGTCCGGACGTCGGAGCATTATCTTAGCCAACGAACTTCTAGGATTTAAACGGAGGAGGAAATGAATGAGATGATATGTCCGTCTTGTGGGAAGATGATTATGAGCATCACAGAGGTGGAGAGGATTCTCAGTAATACTTTCAGCAAAGTCCTGTTAAGCCGTTGCTTATGCGGAGAGGCTTTTGAAATCCGATCTCCAACGAGAAATCTCTTTGAGATTTCAACCTCATCTGGGAAAAGGTTAAAACAATTCATAGACGATGCAGAGGGAACGCCATGAAAACAATTCTCTGCATCGATGATTCTGAGAGTCGGTTTCTTCTTCAGGAAGAATTGACAGAGGAAGGGTATCAAGTGCTCGCCGCAAACAATAATGAAGAAGTGTTATCCAGATGTAGAGATTTTAATCCGGATCTGATCATTATGGAATTGAGGCAGAAGAATGTGAAAGAACAGTCTTTTGAAACATTAAAATGGTGTCCAAACATACCGTGGATCGGATATTCGACCTTCCCCCAATGTCCGGAGGAATTTCGAAAATGGGTCCAGTTCTATTTACCTAAGTCATATAAGATAGACGGATTAAAAGGGCTGATCAAATGTCTCTAAATCATCGGTTTGATGAGAATCTGTCAAAACAGAAAGGGGTGGTTCATATGACAAAATGGAGGTGGATTTTTATTTCTTTGGTAATGCTGGGAATGTTTGTTTTTGCACTCTTCATCTACTCTGCATAATTTGCGGTAGTTTGATTAATAGTATGAAATGAGGTGGCAGAAAATGAAATTGAATGAAATTAAAGAGAAAGCGAAGGCTTTAAGAATAAAAGTGATGGCGACTGCAAAAAAGTCAGATTTGATTCGCCAAATCCAAAAGGCTGAGGGTAATTTTGACTGTTTCGGCAAAGCAATTGATTACTGCGATCAATGGAGTTGTTGTTTCAGAGAAGATTGCCTGCCCTCACCCAGACTATAAAAAGTAAATCATTCGATTTCAGATTTCAGGGGAAAAAGGAGGTGAAAAAGGATGGTTATGAAAAAGTTACTCGCTGGTTTCTTAGTTTTAGTGGTTTTGGTGGCCTTTAGTCTGCCTACCTTAGCCAAGGAAACAGTTAAGGGAAAGATTGAGGCACTGGACAAAGAAGCGAAAAAAGTCACGATTGGCGGAACCGAATATTCGTTGGGTGACGAAGTTTCTCAGGTTGAGGTTAAAGTAGGAGATGAAGTTGAGGCTACCATAGAAAGGGGTGTCGTCAAAGAATTAAAACAGACTTGATTTTAGGCCCATGGAGAGAGGGTCCATCAAAGGCCCTTCTCCTCTTTTCCCCCTGACTTTTGGGGAGGGGATGTTGAAAGATTTGACCGCAATCATTGGGTAACAGAAAGAATCTGATCGACAGAAAATTGAAAGGAGACAAAGATGAACGGAAAAGGTAGATATGAGAAATTATTCAGAGGAAGAGATCCCGAAGAATTTAAATTTGAGGAGATTGTTTATGAGAAGAAAGAATGGGTTGCCAAGATTACATTCAACAGACCCAATAAATACAATGCCTACACGGGGACAGAACTGGCAGAGGTCTGTGATGCCCTCCACGACATTCTTGTGGATGATAAGATTGCCGTGGGAATTATCACCGGTGCAGGAGATAAGGCTTTCTGTACCGGAGGAGATGCGGGTACATACTCGACGATCTATCCGGAGCGGCCTCATGAATTTTATATGTGGTGGGAATACTATGAAAGAATGCTCTATCTGATTCGGACCTGCGGAAAACCCATCATTGCCAGAATCAACGGCGTGGTAGCGGGTGGTGGTAATGAGATCAATCTGGCCTGCGACATTTCTATTGCTGCTGAACATGCAAGATTTATCCAACCGGGGACCCGCACAGGAAGTGTCTCTGCGGGCGGAGCCACCCAGTGGTTACCTCTGGTGATTGGTGATAAGCGAACACGTTGGATGGTCATGGTGGGAGATGAAATTGATGCTAAGACTGCATTGCAGTGGGGATTGGTCAATGAAGTCGTCCCCTACGAGAAATTGGACGAGGCAGTTAATACGGTTTGCCAGAAGCTCATTGATAAATTCCCTGATTGCTTGAGATATACCAAGGTCCAATGCAATTTCTGGGGGGATTTAGCATGGACCACATTCCAGCATGCAAGGGATTGGCTGTCCGTTCACTATGCCACCGCCGAACCAATCGAAGGGTTCAAGGCCTTCCTCGAAAAGAGAAAGGTCGATTACAGAGGAATGAGAGGTAAAGACATCGAGGGGAAAAGCCGTTCATACACCTTCGGTCCCCCGATGAAATCCTGCGCCAAGTGCGGGACCAAGTATCTACCGGAAGAATTTAAATTCTGCGGAGTATGTGGAGCTGATTTGCCATGATCAAGAAGGAGCCTAAAGTTTTGGGATTTTATAAGGAAGAGGGAGATGAAGTATTGATTAGGGAGCCCAAAGGAGATCCAGATACCTTCTATTTCGAGCTCCCCTCCGGTTTCAGAAACCGTATGGAGGTTGTTGTGGGAAATAAAGTGAAAGTCATTGTGGACTCTGTGATTGATAAAGAAGGGATTGTGCTAAAAGAAATCAAGAAGGAGATCATCGGAGAGGTAATCGGTTATTGGAATGAACTCCATATTCCCCGTGAAGAGGTTTCTGGATACGGCCTCAAAAAGGGTGATGTCCTAAGGCTCATTTTGAAAAGTGTCATTCAGTTTGGTGAGGAAAGAAAGGTTTAAGCTGAACCATTCGAGTGAGAAGATAGTCAAATCATCACAGGAGAGTAAAAGGAATGAATTGTCCTCTTTTTAGTATTGAATTAAAAATGGCATACCGGCAGGGTGTCGAAATTGACTACTGCCCTCAGTGCCGTGGGGTCTGGTTGGACCGGGGTGAGCTCGACAAGATCATTGAACGGTCCGCTTCGATCCCCTCTGAAAAAATGAGGAGATATCGGGAACCCCAATATATATAAGGGCTACAAGTACAATAAACATAAGAAGAAGTCCTTTCTTGGAGATCTATTTGATCTCGATTAAAAACCTTGCCTGGGCCAACATGAAGATGCTAATCCAATAGCAGCCTCATTATGATGATTGTAGGCCCAGTTGCCGCCATGATGATACGGTTTCCAATATCGAGATCGAGAGAATGCGGAGCTGATAAAAGCGGGGCTCTTATCGCCGGTAATCCATCATACCTTGCAAGAGCATTTAAAAAGCTGCATAGGACATCCCAAAAGATTCCCATGGATGCCAATCCAGCAACGTCCCATATGTTTATTGTAAATCCTCTTTCAGGGGGAGGTCTCTTGAAACTGTTCTGTACCCATCCCCGGCAGAGGAGAGGATAGCAGGACTTGAGGCTTTGCACTTTAAGAGATAAATAATTTCTGATAGAGGGTGAATACTATGCTTAAGAGTATTCATCAGGTAAAGCGATTGATAGTCGCTGTTATCGGCTTTACAGTACTGGCTATTGGGATAGCTATGATTGTGCTCCCGGGGCCCGCTTTTATTGTAATACCGGTGGGACTTCTTATACTTGGAACAGAATTTGTTTGGGCAAAGAAGTTTCTGAAAAAGATAAAAGACAAGCTTAAAAGAAAATGAGGGATAAGGGGATAGAATCTAAAAGAAGGAAACGTGAGGCATGAGTTTAAGAGAAATGATTGATAGAAAGAAAATTTACATCATAATTATTGTCGCTTCTGCTCTATTCATTACCTACCTGCACCATTGGATGTTTCAGGAGGATCCTCGCCGTATTGTACTTAATGAACTTTACTATATACCCCTTCTCTTAGGAGCCATGATGTTTGGCCTGAAGGGTGCCATTTTGACCTATCTGTTGGTTTCTGCATTATATCTTCCTTATCTTTCTGAGTATTGGACGGTGAATGTTTTGGGTTTGATGGCTCGATTGTTACATCTGTTGTTGTCGGGGGCGTTTGCATTCCTCGCTGGTTTCCTGGTAGATCGTGAGAAGAGGCGGCAGAAGCAGTTTGAAAAGGATCGGTATCTCGCAGGCCTTGGCCGGGTTGCTACGACGATTGTGCATGATCTGAGAAATCCCCTTATTGCAATTTTGTTTTTCGCAAGACGTATTCAAGAGGGGACGGGGGATCTGAATATGGCTGTACAGACAATCATAAACTCCGGGCAGAAAATGGAAAGAATTGTGCACGATGTGCTGGATTTTGCCAAGCCCATTAGATTGGAATTAAAAGAAGAGAGTATCGAAGGTGTGATCAATCGGGCGTATGATTCCTGTAAGGCAAAAGCGGAAAAAGAAAATGTGGTCCTAACTGTTAATCTTTCCGGGACCTCATTAACTATTCTCATAGACGGTTTCCAAATGGAAAGGGCGCTTGTAAATCTTATAAGCAATGCAATCGATGCCACGGCGAAGGGGGAGGAGGTTGCCATTCAAACCTTTTCTGCTAAGAATTATCTGGTAGTCAGCATTAAAGACAGCGGTTCCGGCATGGACAGAGAAACCCTTGAAAACATATTCACCCCTTTCTATTCACGAAAGAACGATGGATTTGGCCTTGGAATGCCCATCGCAAAGAAGATTATTGAGGGGCACAAAGGGAATATTTGGATAGATAGTCAACCAGGCATTGGTACGGAAGTAACGATAAGATTGCCTTACAAGACAAATTGATAAGATGCTGTGAAATAATAGGGTTTCCCAGATAATTAAGACTTGCAAGGCTCTTTTTTGAGAATTCCCAACAATTAAGAAAAGGAGGGGCCATGAAATCAAATGTTGTCTCGATGACAGACCTCAAATCACTTACTTTGAAGGGAAGGGGGAAGGTGAGGGATATCTATGATTTCGGAGATCAGTTGCTTATTGTAGCAACAGACAGGATATCAGCCTTCGATGTAGTCATGCCAAATCCGATACCGGATAAGGGAAAGATCCTGACCCAGCTCTCCAAATTCTGGTTCAATCTAACAAAGGAGATTGTTCCCAATCATATCGTTTCTACACGCTTGAAGGATTTTGCCCTGGAGTGTCACCCCTACGAGAAAGTTCTCCGCGGGCGGTCTATGCTGGTAATGAAGACCGATGTCCTTCCCGTCGAATGTGTGGTGAGGGGTTACCTCTCAGGATCGGGTTGGGAGGAATATAAGAAAACAGGCGAGGTCTGCGGCATTCCCCTTCCAAAGGGGCTCTTGGAGTCATCCAAACTGGAAGAACCTATTTTTACCCCTGCCACCAAAGCCGAGATAGGACAGCACGATGAGAACATCACCTTTGAGGAAGTAGAGAAAATTGTGGGGATAAGTCTGGCACACAAGCTGAGAACCCTTTCAATAGCCATCTATAAAAAGGCACGAGAATATGCAGAGAAAAGGGGTATCCTCATTGCCGATACAAAGATGGAATTTGGGATGAAGGATGGGAAACTGTTGCTTATCGATGAACTCCTCACGCCGGACTCTTCCCGATTCTGGCCCAAAGCTGAATATCGTGCGGGTAGCGCCCAAAAGAGTTTCGATAAGCAGTTTTTAAGGGACTACCTCATTTCGATTCATTGGAATAAAACACCTCCAGCACCCGAACTACCAGAAGAGGTGATTCAGAAGACACGGCAGAAATATCTGGAAGCCTACCAGAGGCTGGTGGAGAGAGATCTATCAACAAATATGGTTAACTTCAAAGAATGAACAAAGCGGTATTTTTAGACAGAGATGGCACGATAAATGAAGATGTGGGAGATTTTTGTTCGATAGAGCAACTTGTTTTCATCCCTGGAGCTATTGAAGCCTTAAAGATCTTACAAGAAACATTTCAACTCTTTATCATTACTAACCAATCGGGAGTTGGCAAAAATATCTTTACTGAGGAAGAGCTTATTCGATTTAATAGATATTTTGATATATTTCTTAAGAACGAAGGTATTACCATAAAGAAAATCTATTATTGTCCACATACAAAAGAGCAACATTGTCTCTGCCGCAAGCCCAGCCCTTATTTTATAAGGCAAGCAGAAAAAGATTACAAGATTGATCTGAATAGTTCTTACGTGATTGGTGACCATCCCCACGATATTGAGATGGCTAAAACCGTAGGGGCAGAGGCTATTTATATATTAACCGGGCATGGTAGAAAACATCGGAAGGAATTGTCAATTGAACCGAATTTTGTCTGTAGTAATTTATACGAAGCAGCGATCTGGATTATGGAAAGTCAATCCTCCAACAAGAAAAGAGGGCTAAAAGAGGGAAAAAATGGATAATGAAAACCCAAAGATCGAATTTTTCTCCGATAACGGAATGTTAGAGATTCGTTATTTTGATACTCCAAAAGACCATCTTTATCGTAGCTGGAGATTGCCGGAATCCATCGTTCATGAATTAATCGCCTTCCGGATAGGTTTGAAGAAAAATAAGGAAATCACCTTTCCCTTACAGAAAAAAACCACATTATGCGAGTTTACTATGCATACAGAAAAATTTATTGAAATAAAGTCCTTAGATTCTCGTGGCAGAACAAATATGACAGGTTGGAGTTTGCCGAGTGTGGTGGTCGAGCAATTAATAAATTGCTGATTGAACAACGATTCAAAACTATAAGGTCAATCGTGACCTAAGTTTATTGGACAAAGGGAGGAAAGTATGGAGAAGGTCATGCAAGGGAATTATGCAATAGCAAGAGGAGCGTGGGAGGCTGGCGCAAAAGTCGCATGTGCCTATCCTGGAACGCCGAGCAGTGAAATTTTGTTTGCCATTGCTAACCAATATAAAGACGATATCTATGCGGAATGGTCCCCAAACGAAAAAGTGGCACTGGAAGTAGCAAGCGGAGCTTCGTTCGCAGGTGCAAGGGCCATCGCCTGTATGAAACATGTGGGTTTGAACGTGGCCTCCGACCCCTTTATGACCCTTTCCTATACCGGGGTCAAGGGAGGTCTGGTCATCGTGGTGGCCGATGATCCCTACTCGCATAGCTCACAGAACGAACAGGATAGCCGTCACTGGGCAAGGTTTGGTAAAGTTCCAATTTTAGAACCATCTGACTCTCAAGAATGTAAGGACTTCACTAAAATCGCTTTCGAAATCAGCGAACAGTTCGATACCCCTGTTCTCCTGAGAAGCGAAACAAGGGTCTCACACTCTTTCTCACCGGTGAAGCTCGAGGAGAGGAAAGAATCGACGATTCCTCTAGGGCTCAATGTAAAGGATGCCCCTAAATACACCATGATACCTATCTATGTCCGGGTGAGGCGCCAATTCGTGGAAGAGAGGATGAAGAAGCTCGAGGCCTTTTCAGACGAATTCCAGCACAATATGATGGAGATCAATGACTCAAAGATTGGGGTGATCACCAGCGGGATCTGCTACCCATACACCAAAGAGATTTTTCCGGATCACTCCTACTTAAAGCTCGGCATG
Source organism: Syntrophaceae bacterium (assembly GCA_013388645.1). GTDB lineage: Bacteria > Desulfobacterota > BSN033 > BSN033 > UBA1163 > UBA1163. The sequence goes on from JACAEV010000174.1 coordinate 28,664, forward strand.
GTCTGGCCCCTTCCGAAAAAGTTGATCACTCAGTTTTTCAAAAAGGTGGAGAAGGTCATCATAGTGGAACAGCTCGATCCCTTCCTCGAAACGGAGATCAGGGCTATAGGTTTCAAAGTCTATCACGGAAAGGATGTAACCCCTCCCATTTATGAATTTTCTCCTGATGTGATTGAAAAATCATTGAAGGGGAAAAGATATAGGCCGCCGAAAGAAAGGGTCAATGTTGAAGACCTTCCTAAAAGACCACCTAATCTGTGCTCGGGCTGCTCGCATAGACCTTTATTCTATGTACTCAAAAAATTGGGTCTCTTTGTCTTTGGAGATATCGGATGTTATACCTTGGCTACGGCTCCGCCCCTAAATGCAATCCATACCACTACATGCATGGGTGCGGGTGTTGGAGAGGCATTCGGTGCCTCCAAGGCCCTCGGGAAGGAGGGATTGGGAAAAATCTGCGCTGTCATCGGCGACTCGACCTTCCTCCATGCAGGGATCACACCCCTGATGGATGTGGTCTACAATAAAGGCAATTCCACTACCCTTATTCTTGACAATGAGACCACAGGCATGACAGGACTCCAGGAGCATCCAGGAACCGGATTTACCATTAGGGGGGAACCCACCCATCGTGTCGATTTTGAAGAATTGGCGAAAGCCCTGGGGGTTAAACATGTGAGAAAGGTTGATCCCTATAATATCAAAGAGGCGATGGAGATCATCAAAGAAGAGGTGGAAAGGGATGAACCCTCCGTGATCATAACAGTGAATGGCCCGTGCATGCTCCATCGGAGAGAGAAGAGGAAATTTGAACATCCTTTTTATACGGTGGATCCGGATCAGTGTAGAGGATGTGGCTTGTGCCTTGAAATCGGGTGCCCTGCCATCAGCTGGAAAGAGGTTTGCGGTGAAGAGGCTCTCACAAAGGATGGGCAGAAGAGAAAGGGCGTGGTTCAGATAAACAGTTTGCAGTGTCCGGGTTGCAGCGTCTGTTACCAGATCTGTAAGTTTGAAGCAATCATTCCAGGAAAGGCTTAAGGAGGGACTGATGAAAGATAACGTCACAAATGTTTTGTTGTCCGGCGTGGGAGGTCAAGGCACTATTTTAGCCAGCGACATCCTCTGCACGGTTTTTCATGAAAACGGTTATGATGTGAAAAAGAGCGAGGTCCATGGGATGGCCCAGAGGGGTGGGGATGTAACCACTCATTTCCGTTTTGGGAAAAAGGTCTACTCTCCTCTTATCAAGTGTGGAGAGGTAGATTATCTCCTCTCTTTCGAACTTCTTGAGGGGTTCCGGTATATCAACTGGGTGAAAGATAACGGAAAGGTTATCCTAAACAATCAAGAGATCAACCCCCCTGTCGTCAATTTGGGAAAGACGGAATATCCAAAAAATGTGGTTGGAACATTTAAGAAGTTTTTTAACGGAAATGTATTTATTGTATATGGGTTAGAAATTGCCTCGGAAATCGGAGATCCAAGGATAGTCAATATCGTGATGCTGGGTGCCTTCTCCAATTTTTTCGAAATTGAGGAAGAAATTTGGGAAAGAAGCCTCCTCCAGCATCTACCCCAAAAAGTCCAAGAGCTTAATCTCTCTGCATTCAGAAGGGGGAGGAATGCCCTTTAAGAGAGAGTCTTCTTGGACCTGAGGTGTAAATTTTGTGATGGGGAGGAATAAGAGGGAATAGTATTTTAATAATTTCAGCATCAATTAGATTGTTCTGGGTCGTACTGACCGATATCCCTTTATCTTCAACCTTTTTTTCTTGAGATGTCGGATCAACCCACCATCCTTGATCAACTCCTGCATAAAGGGCGGGATGGGTTTTCCCAAAAATTTCTTTCTTTGGGTAAGATCGAAGATCTCACCTGTGGTGAGATGAACTCGAACGCGATCCCCTTCTTGAATCACCTCAGAAGCCTCGGAGGATTCTAAAAGAGGAAGCCCAAGGTTGAGCCCATTTCGGTAAAAGATCCTTGCAAAACTTGTCGCGATAATACAGGAGATCCCCGCTGCCTTTAAGGCAAGAGGTGCGTGTTCCCGGGAGGAACCGCAACCGAAATTCTTCTCGGCCAAAAGAATGTCGCCCTTTCTAACTTTCCGAGAAAATTCGGGCCGCTCCTCCTCCATGACATGTTTTGCCAATATTTTTGGATCGGACTGATTCAGGTAACGGGCAGCAATGATGGCGTCGGTATCAACATTAGATCCGAATTTCCAGATTCTTCCTTCAAGCTTCATAGGTTGCTACTCTCAAGGGTTCGAGTGAAAATATATATGATCAATAAGGTAAAGCTCGCGTTGGGTCATTGCGAACGAAGTGAAGCAATCTCATGAGGTTGCCACGTCGCTTTGCTCCTTGCAATGACTACTTTGTTAAACCATTCACTGGATCCCAGGATCCCTTGATCCCTAAGTTCCTTTCCTCATCACTTCTTCCGGATGACAAATCCTTCCTTTCACTGCACTGGCAGCAGCCACTGCCGGGCTGGAGAGATAAACCTCGCTTTGGGGATGCCCCATTCTTCCTCTAAAATTACGATTGGTAGTCGCTAATGCCCTTTCCCCTTTTGCCAAGACACCCATATGCCCCCCCAGGCAAGGTCCGCAGGTGGGCGGACTGATCACCGCTCCTGCGGAAAGAAAAATTTCTACGAGCCCTTCTTTTATCGCTTGGCGATAGATTTCCTGAGTGGCAGGAATCACTATGAGACGAAGGGAAGAACTGATTTTTTTCCCCTTTAATATTTTGGCCGCCACACGAAGATCATCGAGATGGCCATTGGTGCAAGAGCCGATGAGGACTTGATCAATCTCGATCTTTCCCACTTCTCTTACATCCGCCACATTCGAGGGGATGTGAGGAAGTGCAACTTGGGGGAAAATTTTTGACGCATTGTATTCTCTTATCTCTGCATAAATTGCATCTCGGTCGCTTCGATAAATTCGATAAGCCCTTTTGGCCCTGGATTTGACGAACTGAAATGTGATTTCATCTGGTTCGATGATTCCATTCTTTGCCCCAGCCTCAATCGCCATGTTGGTCATTGTAAATCGGCTTGCCATGGGTAGGTTTTGGATGGTTTCTCCGCAAAACTCCATGGCCTGATAGAGGGCACCATCCACACCCATATCGCCGATGGTGAAAAGAATCAGATCTTTTCCTGAGACCCAAGGATTCCTCTTTCCATAATAGAGGAGTTTGAGACTTTCAGGAACTTTAAACCAGAGCTTGCCTGTCGCCATGGCTGCGCCAAGCTCTGTACTGCCAACGCCCGTAGAAAAAGCACCCAAGGCGCCATAGGTGCACGTGTGGCTATCAGCACCGATGACGACATCCCCTGGTAAAACCAAACCCTTTTCTGGGAGGAGGGCATGTTCGATTCCGCATTCCCCGATTTCAAAGAAATGGGAGAGGTGTTGGGATTTGGCAAACTCTCTGAGAACCTGACATTGCTCAGCAGAGAGAATATCCTTCGCCGGTGTAAAATGGTCTGGAACGAGAACGACCCGATTTCGTTGAAAAACTTTTTTGGCCCCAATCTCTTGGAAGGCTTTAATGGCAAGGGGAGCGGTAATATCGTTGCCTAAGGCGAGATCGATTCGGACATTAAGAAGTTCACCAGGGGCAACTTGTTTTTTCCCTGCATGGGCAGCCAGAATTTTTTCCGTGATGGTCATCGGAGACTTCTTTTTCATATCTTACCCACTTTGCCCTCAACCTCAACCTTAACCTTTCTTTAACGTCTACATTCCCACCAACTTCTGTTTCTTGAATTCCATTTTATTCAGGGCGTTGATATAGGCTTTAGCACTGGCAACAATGACATCGGTATCAGCCCCTTGGCCGATCACGGTTTGCCCCTTTTCCTCTAATTTTACCGTCACCTCTCCTTGGGCTTCGGTTCCACTGGTAATCGCGTTGATTGCAAATTGTAAAAGCTTTGATTTCGTGCGTGTGATCTTCTTAATGGTCTTGAAGGTGGCATCCACAGGGCCATCCCCAAAACCGGCTTCCTGCATGAGTTGTCCATCTATCTCCATCTGAACCGTAGCCGTAGGGACGGTGACATTTCCAGCCACCACATTGAGATAGATCAGTTTAAAGCGACGAGGTACCCGGAGAACTTCCTCCACCACGATCGACTCAATATCCTCGTCGTAGATGTCCCGTTTTTTGTCGGCCAGCTGCTTGAATCGTTTGAAGGCGAGCTCCAGTTCTGCCTCAGAGAGGCGGTATCCTAAATCTTTCACCCGTTCTCTGAAGGCATGGCGTCCAGAAAGCTTCCCCAAGACAATAGAAGTTTTTGGGATCCCAACTGATTCTGGGGTCATAATTTCATAGGTCAATTTCTCTTTGAGGATTCCATCCTGATGGATCCCAGATTGATGGGCAAAGGCATTGGCTCCAACTACGGCTTTGTTGGGTTGAATGACCATCCCGGTAATCTTTGAAATGAGTCGGCTGGTTGCAAAGAGGTGTTTTGGAATAATGCGTGTGTGAAATTGAAGTAAATCGTTCCGTGTCCGAATGGCCATAACGATCTCTTCCAGGGAAGCATTGCCTGCCCTTTCTCCGATCCCATTAATCGTACACTCCACCTGTCTGGCACCATTTTGGACAGCGATGAGGGAATTGGCGACTGCCAGGCCAAGATCGTTATGACAATGAACACTCAGGGTCACTTTTTCTATCCCCCGAACATTCCTTTGGATTGTCTGGATAAACTTTTCAAACTCAGAAGGAATCGCATAACCTACGGTATCAGGGATATTGATCGTCGTGGCCCCTGCCTCAATGACCTTTTCCAAAAGTTGGCATAGAAAATCAATGTCACTGCGGGTAGCATCCTCTGCAGAAAATTCCACGTTATCGCAACAACGCTTAGCATATCTGACCGCTCTGACCGCCTCTTTTAACACCTGCTGACGGCTAAGATGCAATTTATATTTGAGATGGATGTCGGAGGTAGCAATGAATGTATGGATCCTTGGATATTTAGCAAATCTCACTGCCTCCCATGCCCTTTTGATATCTTGCAGATGAGTTCGGGCCAAGGCGGCAACTTGAGATCGTTTCATTTTCTTTGCAATCTCTTTGACCGCTTCAAAGTCTCCCTCTGAAGAGATGGGGAACCCCGCTTCGATGACATCGACATTTAATTTTTCTAATTGTTCGGCGATCCTGACCTTTTCCGCAATGTTCATCGTCGCGCCAGGGGATTGTTCCCCATCGCGTAATGTGGTATCAAAAATTTTAATGAGTTCACTCATCCCTTCTTTTCTCCTTTGATGGATCATTCATAAATTTTCAATTCATAACTCATGACTCAAAAAATTTCCATCACCTTTTCATAAAAGGCTTCTTCCTCCCAGATCTGCACTTCGATGCGGAGGGCGAACAGTGGAATACCAGGGATCTTCCACTCCTTTAATTTTACCATATCTTTCTCCGTCGTCACGACCCCATCCATCCCCTTACTCATCTCTTCAATCGAATTCAGATCTTCAGCTCGGTAAAGGTGATGGTCGGGATAGGTCATTTCCCTGGCCACCTCCATTCCCGACTTCTTCAGAAGAGAAATAAAATAGTTAGATTGAGCAATTCCGGAGAAGGCGAGCACTCTCTTTCCTTTATAAACCTCTAAAGCCTTTTGTTCTCCATTCGGTCCGATAAGGCCTACCGGTTCGTAATAGGAGTGAAAGATGGGCAAAGAGGGATGGAGGTGATGGATCTTTTTTTGCAAGTCGTGACCCCTCTTAATATCTTCCACTTTTGTGAGGACCAAGAAGCTCGCTCTTCGAAGAGAGGATAAAGGCTCCCTCAAGATCCCCCTTGGCAGAAGATGCTGGTCTCCAAAACCGATCTTTGAGTCAATGAGCAGGATATTGATATTTCGATAAAGGGGGAGATGCTGGTAGGCATCGTCCAGGAGCAATCCTTTGACACCAAATCGTTGAAGAGCGATCTGACCATTGACGAATCGATTTTTTCCGACCAGGATGGGGATGCCTTGACAAGCCTTAGCCATCAGGAGTGGTTCATCCCCTGATTCCTCAAGAGAGAGAAAAATGCGCTGGCCATCGCTCACAATGGATGGAGAGGTTTTCCTTCTTTTGTACCCCCGGCTGAGAATGGCGACCGGAATTCCTTTCTTCATCATCCCCTTGGCTAACGCCATCACGAAAGGTGTCTTACCTGTTCCCCCCACGGTGATGTTTCCTACACTAATCACTGGACAGGGAAGCCTTTTGGTCTTGAAGAGCCCGATGGAATAGAAAAAAGATCTTGTCCGAACAACCCCTCCATAAGGTAAAGAGAGAAGAGTAAGGGGAGAGAGAAGTATTTTCTCCCAGATGGGTTTCTCTTTTTGATAAAGGAATTGGTCGATACGACGGTTCATCATAACGCCATGCGCATAGCGCTAATCGCTTAGCGTCTTTTTAATGAGGAACGGCCGGATTTCATCCATCATTCTCTCTGTCGCCCCTTGATGCTTCTGAAGAAATTGATAGCCTTTCTCTCCCACTTCTTTACGCGCCCCTTCGTCAGAAAGAAACCGTTTCATCTGAGAGAAGAGTTCTTCTTTTCCGGATACCCTGATGCCCCCTCCCGCCTCGATCAACTGATTGGAGATCTCTAAAAAATTAAACATATGTGGACCCCAAAGAACACACTTTTTGAAGAATAGGGGCTCGAGGGGGTTGTGGCCTCCTATTGGAACAAGGCTCCCGCCAATAAATACGATTGTAGCGAGACTATAAAGTTTCATCAATTCGCCCATCGTATCGAGGAGAAGGACTTTCGATTGTTCTTGATCAGAATGGCTTCCATTCTGTGAAAAGACTGTTCTCCTCTGCCATGAGAGGGATTCTTTTTTTAAGATTTTCTCCACTTCTTCCAGTCGTTCAAGGTGTCGGGGTGCGAGAATGAGGACAAGATGGGGCTCGATCTTTTTCAATTCTTTGTAGAGGTTGATGAGAATCTCCTCCTCTCCAGGGTGAGTGGAGCCTGCGATAAGAATTTTCTCATCCCCACGGAGGCCAAGGCATTGAGTCAGTTCAGCCATTGATTCTGAAGCAAAGGGAGGGGCAGTCTGGTCGAATTTGAGATTTCCCATCACCCTTATCTTTTCCGGAGCTCCTCCCATTCCAATGATCCGGGTTCGATCTTCTTCTGTCTGCATTAAGAAGAGAGAGATAGATTTGAGACATTCTTTAAAAAAGAACCTTAAAAAGCGGTAACGAGGAAATGACTTTTGGGAAATCCTCCCATTGAAGAGAATGATGGGGATTCCTTTTCTCCCACAGAATCGAAGTAGGTTAGGCCAGAGCTCTGTCTCCGCAATGAGGAGGAGGGTGGGTTGTGTTTTTTTGACCGCTCTCCAGACGATCAAGGGATGGTCAAAGGGGGTAAAAAGAATTTGATCTGCTTCAGGGAGTGAGGTTTTAGCCATCTTGTTCCCCGTGAAAGTCATTGTGGTTAATATGATCTTGACATGAGGAAACTCCTTTTTCATCCTTTTCAAAAGAGGGATGGAACAGCGCACCTCTCCGACCGATGCGGCATGGATCCAAAGAGGGCTTTTGAAGGATAAACTCTGAAAAAATCCCATCCGTTGAGGGATTGACTTTCGAAACGGCTTTTGAACAAGGCTCCTGAAAAGAAAGTAAGGAGAAGCCAGGATAAGGGCGATTGTCAGAAAGACGTTATAGATGAGGAAGATCATAGTATAGCGCGGATGGGTCAGTCTGAAATAAACCCAAACCATCACCGATCGGATATCAAACTCCCAATCCAAGTCTACCCAAGCTTGTGACGGCTGACCGGCGATTCGGCGAGGACCCTCATTTTAACTTCGGTCATTGCTTTTGTCGAAATAGTGGTCTGCCTTTTCAGTCAACTCATTGAGACGATTCTCCAAAAGGGCCCTTTTTTCTTCGAGGTGGGCCCCATCCCCATGGCGATCGACATAAATCGGTTCTCCCCAAATAAACACCCCTTTTGAGAAGGGATAGGGGAGAAGGAACTGATCCCAAGTGTTGAAGATCTTCCTTTTCGAAGCACTGAAAGTAAATGGGATCACAGCCCTTCCGGTCAGTTTGGCTAACTCGATCACACCAATTTGTACCTGATGACAGGGGCCCTGTGGTCCATCCGGCGCAATGGCAATATCGGATTCATGGGCTTTCACCATTTTTTTGAAACCTGAGAACCCCTTCCGAGTGGTCGATCCTAAGATGGGATAGAAGCCAAATCGTTGAAGTGCTCTCCCCACGACTTGGCCATCCCGATGGGCGGAGACGAGGAAACTCAATTTTCTCCCCCTATAGATGATGGGCATCATTAAGAGCCTCCCATGCCAGAAAGCCCCAATAGCAGGGATCCCTTTTTCCCAAAAACCTTTTGGAATCTCTGGGTGGATCTCTTCAAACCGCATGGTCCATGCTAAAATTTTGATGACCCAGCAGGCACACCATGGACCCCACCATGTCACCAATTTCTTTTTTATTGTTTTAAGAAACATCTTTCTTTATTTCGGAATTCGGAATGTGGATTTCGGAATAAACTCGGCATTCCACAATCTACCATCCGGAATTGGATTTTAATAGACCTTCTTCGCTTTAGCCGTTTTGAAAACTCCCATTCCATTGTCTTTAAATTGAAGGTCGTAGATTCGTCGATATTCACCATTTCGCGCCATCAATTCATCATGGGACCCTTCCTCGACAATCTGACCTTCTGAGAGGACGATGATGCGATGGGCATGTCGAATGGTGGAGAGCCGGTGGGCGATGACGAAGACCGTTCTCCCTCTCATCAACTCTTCCAAAGCCTTTTGGACCTCTGTCTCTGATTCGGAGTCAAGGGATGAGGTGGCTTCATCCAAAATAAGAATAGGAGCATTTTTTAAAAGGGCTCTGGCGATGGAGATGCGTTGTCGCTCTCCACCCGAGAGTTTAACTCCCTGTTCTCCAATGATGGTATTGTATCCTTCGGGTAATCTCTGGATGAAATCATGGGCGTTGGCTGCCCTCGCTGCTTCAAAAATCTCTTGATCTGAAGATTTCAAATTCCCATAGGCGATGTTGTTTCGGACCGTATCATTGAAGAGGATCGTCTGTTGTGTGACCAAACCGATTTGATCCCTGAGAGATTTAAGCGTGACCCTTCGAATGTCATGGCCGTCGATCAGGATCCGACCCTTCTCAGCATCATAGAAACGAGGGAGAAGGTTCACCAAAGACGTTTTCCCCGCACCGCTCATTCCGACCAGGGCAATGACTTCTCCAGCTTTCACATAAAGGCAGATGTCTTTGAGCACAAATTCCTCTTCGTATTTGAAAGTGACGTTTTGGAAATCAATCCCTTTGGAGATAGGGGGAAGGGAGATGGCCCCTTCTTCATCCTTAATTTCCGCCTCCGTATCGAGGAGTTCAAACGCTCTCGTGGCTGCCGCCAAACCCTCTTGAATCTCGAGGTTGACCTTGTTTAAATCTCGAATCGGAGCATAGAGCATCAACAGGGCGGTCATGAATGAGAAAAAGGTCCCCGGTGTGACATCTCCCCGAATCACACTATAACCTCCCACCCAAATGATCACCGCCACACCGATCCCTCCCAACAATTCCATCAATGGATGGGAGAGGGCCCGTATTTTCACCCGTTTGAGGTTAATTTTGAAAAACCGCTCATTCTCTTCGGCAAAGCGTTGTTTCTCGTATTCCTCCATATTGAACGCCTTGACAATTCGATTCCCTGAGATGGTTTCGTGGAGAAAGGTCGTAAGTGAACTCATTCGCTGGAGACTTTTTTGACTAAATTTCCGAAGCCTTTTCCCAAATTCTTTTATTGGGAAAATGGCGAGAGGAAAGATGATGAAGGCGATGATGGCTAACTTCCAATCGCGGTAAAAAATGACCCCGATCAGCGCAAAGATGGTGAACGCATCTTTGATAAGACTTGTGATGGCATTGGAGACCGAGGCCTGGATCAAGACAACATCATAGGTAATTCGTGAAATAAGAGAACCGGTAGGTGTCTTAGTGAAGAAGGAAAGGGAGAGGTTTTGGAGATGGTTGTAGAGCCTTCCTCGGATATCCATAATGATTTTTAAACCCACAAAGTTCATCAGATAAGCCTGCCCATAATCGAAGATCCCTCTGAAGAAGAAAAGCAGGATGATGGCAATGGGAAGTAAGAAAAGCATCTCCATATCCTTTTTGAGCAATAAATCTCCAAGATGAAGTTGGATGATGATATTTCTAATAAAAGGGGGAACCCCCTCTTTTTTGAGAAAGACTCCATCAAAGGCAGGTTTCACAAGAAATGCTTGACCGGCCGTCAAGACGGAGTAACCGATCATACAGATCATGGCCAGGCCCAACTTAAACCAGTAGGGTTTCACCAATTCGAGTAGCCTGCGATAGAGTGACATATTTAATCCCATAGCAAAGTGTAAAACGAAAAATGCGAAATGAAAACCTTTAAATTTTCCAATGGGTGCTTTTCAAGGGACATGGATCAATGAACCCTCCGATGGAAAGAGCAATGATAAGACGATCTGGGCAGCCCGTTGAGCGGCCCCAGGTTTCCCCAGTTTTTGGCGCACCTCTGCCATGGACTCGGTCATCTTCTGACGGAGGATGGGGTTTCTCAAGATCCGAAAGGCCTCATCAGCAATCCTCTCTGGGCGGACATCCTTTTGGATCAATTCAGGGGCGACCTCCTTCCCAGCCACTAAATTGACCAGACCAATGTGCTCCACTCGAATCATGGCCCTGCCGATCCAGTAAGAGAAAAACGAGACTCGATAAATAATGATCATGGGTTTTCCCAAAATCGCTCCTTCCAGAGTCGCTGTTCCAGAGGCGGTGATGAGAAGTTCGGAGAGGTTCATCACATCGTAATTCAAACCTTCTACCACGGTCACGGGCACAGAACGTTTTTGTATAAAAGAGGCAACCATCGTTTTGGGAAGGCCAGGAGCGAGAGGGAGGATGAACTGGAGTTCTGGAATCTCTCTTTGGAGAAGATGAGCGGATTCCAAAAGAGCGGGAAGAAGTCTCTCGACCTCATGGAGGCGGCTTCCGGGAAGTAATCCTACGGTTCTCCGCCGGGGGTCCAGACCGAATTTTTGAAATGCGACTTCTTTGGGGAGAGTGGGCTTCACGATATCAAGAAGGGGATGGCCGACCCACTCGACATCCACGCCTGCGGCCTCATAGAGAGGGACCTCAAAGGGAAAAAGGACGACCATCTTTTTTATCCTTCGAGCAATCCATTGAACCCTTTTAGGTCTCCAAGCCCATACTTGGGGACTGATATAATAGAGAACAGGGATCCCTCTTCGATGGGCCATGTTGGCTAAACGAAAGTTGAAATCAGGAAAGTCGATTAAGACGATGAGATCCGGCCGCTCCTGTTCGAGGGATTTCTTTAACTGCCGGAGAGCTTCTAAAATAGATCGGAGCTTGATAAAAACTTCAGTGACACCAACCACAGAAAGAGAATGAGCGGGATAGAGGAGTCTCATCCCACTTTTCTTCAACCCCTCCCCTCCTATCCCCCAAAACTGAACCTCCGGGTCAATGCGGTGGACGGCTTCCACCAAATGGGACCCGTGAAGGTCTCCCGAGACTTCTCCGGCGACCAATAGGATCTTCTTCGGTTTCATCGGTCAGTGGCCCCGTTATCGGTTTTCTCTATTGGGGTGATGAATTTCCTGAACGATTTGAAGGGCAACGTCCAAAGCCCGTTTCCCATCCAAACCGGAGACCTGCGCAGGCGTCCGGTCTTTCACGCTCTGTATGAAAGAATGGATCTCCGACTCCAGGAGGTCGATCTTCTTTAACATGATCTCTTCCGTGATCATTTCCGGATTCCTCTTTTTTCCATGAGGGATCCCCTTTTTAGAAATGGAGAGCTTTTGAGAGAGGTAGTCGATCGACAGAATTCCGTCCGTCTGATAGATGCGAGCTTTTCGAATCTTCTCTTTGGAAACTCGGCTTGCGGTTAAATCGGCCACAGATCCATTTTCGAACTCAATTCGAGCGTTAGCCATATCCAGGTAGGGGGTGAGGATGGGAATGCCTACAGCCTGTATTCGTTTCACCTTTGAGCGGATCAAACTCAAAAGGATATCGATGTCATGAATCATCAGATCTAATACGACATCGACCTCGGCACCCCTCCCTGAGAAGGGTCCTAACCGATGGCATTCGATGAATCGAGGATGCTTCAACCACTCCGCGATCACCGACAAAGCTCCATTAAATCGCTCCAGATGGCCTACCTGAAAGACCGAACCCGTTGATTGGGCCAATCCGATTAACTCATCCGCCTCTTCTAAGTTATTCGAGATGGGTTTTTCCAGAAGGACATCAATCCCATTTAATAAAAAATCCTTGGTAACGGAATAATGAAATGGGGTCGGAACAGCGATGCTGACAATCTGGACTTGGTTGAGAAGGTCCTCGTGGCGAAAGAAGGGCTGCGTTCGATATCGTTTTGCTATCTCTTTGGCACGGGTGGCATCGATATCCACCACACCGACCAATTCCACCTCATTTAGGTTTGCATATTTCTCAGCATGAAATTGGCCAAAGTAACCTACCCCGACAACGCCTGCTCTGATCTTATTCACTTAACGAGTGATCCCTCTCTTGGATTGTTGGATGAACTGGAGGAGGTGTTGTACCTCTTTCACTCGAGAGATGTCATCCTCGCCGATCTGTTTCATCGCCTTTTCCAAAGTCAGGCTGGAACGAAAAATAATCCGGTAGGCTTTCTTCAAAGCCCTGACCGCGGCCTCCGAAAATTGAAAGCGTTTCAAGCCAACGGTGTTGAGTCCATAAAGTCTCGCTCGACTGCCGGCAGCCATCGTATAAGGGGGAACGTCTTGGGACACGCCGGTCAAGCCGCTGATGATCGCATGGGCACCAATCCGACAGAACTGATGGACCGCTGCCAATCCACCAATAATGGCATGATCTTCGACCAGGATATGTCCTCCCAGGGTGGCCCCATTTGCTAAGACGACCTGATTTCCAATATTGCAGTCATGGGCGACATGAGCGTAAGCCATGAAGTAGTTGTCATTCCCTATGACCGTTCTGCCACCCCCCTTCACTGTACCCCGATGAAAAGTGACAAACTCCCTGAGAATATTATGATCGCCGATCAGGAGAGAGGTTTTCTCTCCTTTATAAAAAAAGGCTTGGGGAGATTCCCCAATCGAGGAGAATTGAAAGATCTGGCACGCTTTCCCAATTTGGGTGCCTTCTCGAATGACCACATGCGGTCCAATCTTCGTCCCTTCGCCAATACATACATTTTTTTCGATGATCGAGTAGGGACCGATTTCAACGCCTTCACTGATCTCGGCCTTTGAATCGATGATCGCACTCGGATGAATCATTTTTCATCTCCTAACATGGCAAAGAGCTCTGCTTCCGCCACTAATTTCCCCTCGACCAAGGCCTTTCCCTTAAATCCCCAGATCGATTGGCGATGCTTGGTGATTTCCAGTTCGAGACGAAGTTGATCTCCTGGTATAACGGGTTTTCTGAAACGGACGTGATCGATTCCTAAAAAGTAAACCGGTTTCCCTTGCTCTTCTTCGGGCATCGACTTGAAAGCGAGCACCCCAGCTGTCTGAGCCATTGCTTCCACGAGGAGCACCCCCGGCATGATGGGACGGGTTGGGAAATGGCCGGGGAAGAAGGGCTCATTATAGGTGACATTCTTTATCCCGACAATCCGTTTTCCAGGCTCGATCTCAATAATCCGATCCACCAGCAAAAAGGGGTAAGCGTGGGGGAGGATACGCATGATCTCCTTAATCTCAATCATCTACTTCTCCTTGCCTTTTGAAGAGAGGGCCTCTTCAATTTTTTTGAAACGTCTCTCGATTTCGAGAAGGGTCTTTCTCATCTCCGGCAGTTTTGGAAAAACCGTGATCGCCCGGAGAAATTCACGGTGAGGCAAGGCAGGACTTCCGACATACCCTTGGTTCGCCTCCAAATCGTGAGCCACCCCAGATTGAGCCCCCACCATGACATTGTCTCCTATTTCAATATGCCCAACCACTCCAACCTGCCCGGCCAGTGTCACATTACTCCCGATCTTAGTTGAACCTGAAATCCCAACTTGAGCCACGATGATGGAATCTTCGCCAATGATAACATTATGAGCCACTTGAACCAGGTTATCTATTTTCACTCCTTTACGGATGATTGTTTTCCCCAGGGTGGCTCGGTCAATGGTGGTATTGGCGCCAATCTCGACATCGTCCTCAATCTCCACTCCTCCCACCTGGGGGATCTTCACGTTCCTCTTTCCCTCCTTTACATAACCAAATCCATCACTCCCGACCACTACCCCGCTGTGAAGGATGACCCGTCTTCCAATGATCGTCCCGGGATAAATGGATACATTAGGGTAGAGGATGGATTCCTCTCCGATGGAGGAGCCTTCCCCCACGTGGACTCCAGGATAAAGGGTAACCCGATCTCCGATTGAGCATCGGTCTCCAATATAAACAAAGGGATAGATGGTCAATTCTTCTCCTAAGGTGGCAGTGGAACTGATCCAGGAATGGGGATCAATCCCTCTGGACTGGTAAGGGTTTTGTGAAAAGAGAGTGAGGATCTTGGCAAAAGCCAAATAGGGATTATCGACACAAAGGAGAGGTTTTTCTCTTTGGCTCACCTCATGGGAGACGATGACCGCTGAGGCACAGGTTTGATCCAGTTTCGGAAGGTACTTCGGATTGGCAATGAAGGTGATCTCTCCTTCTTTGGCTTCATCAATGGCCGCGACTCCAGAGATGTTGATCTCTCCATCTCCCACCACTTTCCCATTCACCCACTCTGCGAGTTCCCTCAGTTTCCTGTTCATCCCTCTCCCAATTAAATCACTCATGCCCCATCTGTTTTGGGTTTAGTGTCTCGACCATTCATGTCTGTTTCGAATTTCATCATTCGTGCCCTCTATGGCAGCTTTTACTTCTTTTGAGCATCATAGGCTTTGATGACCCGATCGGTGATATCAAGTGCCTTGGAGATATAGAGGACGATGCTCTCATTCTTTTCTAAGATAAAGCTGTAACCGTCGTCCGCTCCAACTTTTTGAATCACCTTCTGGAGTGCGATGGAAATGTTTCGTTCCAACTCCATTCGTTTCTGATTGATCTCATTCTGGGTATCTTCCCCCCACCTCTGGAATTCTCTAAGCTTGCCCTGATAATCTTTCTCTCGAGTGGCCCTGGCATCGGGTGTGAGCATTGGGGCCTGTTTCTCTAAAGACTCTTTCATGGTCTGAAGTTCTTTTTGTTTATCTGCAATTTGACGTTGAAACTTCTCCACCTCTTTGGTAATGGTCTTTTTTGCATCCTTACCGGCATTACATTCATTGACCGCCCTCTGAATATCAACATAGGCAACCTTTAAATCTGTTGCCCAAGCTGAACCCAACCACCCACCTAAAACGATCCCCAAAACGATCAACCACTTTTTTCCATACATCTTTCTTTCTCCTCTCTGTAAAGGGTATCACCACTTTCTATTAATAGATGGTTCCTGCTGTAAACTCAATCACATTTCGTTTCTCCCCTTTCTTAGGGCTCAGATTAAATCCGATGTCGATATGGATGGGGCCGAACGGGGAGAACCAACGGATTCCAGGCCCTGCCCCGAATTTTAAAGGCCACAGTCCTTTGCCCGGTTCGGAACGTATCCGAAACAATTTTTTTTTGGTATCATAGTCTAAAATCAGGTGATCTTTGTCTGACAACTTGTCAAATCCCTTGCCCACATCAAAGAACAGAGCTCCCCTTAAACCGATCTCACGGGCCAAAGGGAAGATCCATTCTGCATTGAAGGCTGTCATATACTTGGAACCCACAGGTTCTTTATTTTCATCAATCGGTCCGGCCTTCCCATATTCAAACCCCCGGACAGTTTGGATGCCTCCCACGAAGAATTTTTCATAAATGGGAAGTGTTTTCCCACCGTAAGGAGTAATCATCCCTGCCTTGGCACGAAGGTTCAGAGTGGTATTGAGAGGGAGCGGAAAAAACCAACTGGTCTCTCCTGTCGCCTTGACAAAATAGTTATCCCCTCCCAAAATCCCCCCTGCGTTTTGAATAAAGAGGCTATGCCGACCTCCCTTTTTCGGGCTGAAATAATCGTCACGGGTATCGATGGAAGGAGAGAGCGCAATGGCACTGGTCGTCTTCCTCCCCTCTTGCTCTTTGATATAGGTTGATGCTGTATCTTTCACATCATACACATTGATATTCTCTAATTTATAGGTCAAGTCCAGACGAATCTTTTCGGCCAATTCCTTCCCGAAGTGGAGAGTTCCTCCTGTGATTTTATAGGAATAAGTATCGAAAAGCTCCACTCTTTCATGATAGAGATCAATTCCTGCTGATACCGGATATCCTAAGAAGTAAGGGTCGGTAAAGCTCATTTTAAAATTTTGGGTTTCCGCTCCCAAGCTGAACTTCAAGACCCCATGATACCCATAACCAAAGAGATTGCGGTCGGAGATGGAGGCGGAACCGACGACGCTTTCCAGCGTACTGTAACCAATTCCGAAACTGATGGCACCTGTCGGAGCTTCCTCCACCTTAACATCGAGGTTCATTTTATCTTCAGTGCTCCCGCGGCTGGTGGTGAGCTCCACTTCTTTAAAGTAGCCCGTCCTTTTCAGTCGGTCACGACTTTTATTCATGCCGCTAGCACTATAGAGCTCCCCCTCCGCCACCCGGAGCTCCCGACGGATCACCTTATCCCGAGTTTTTGAATTCCCAACAATTTGAATTTTTTCAAATGAAACCTGTTTCTTTTTTTCGATATCATAGGTGATGTGGACGAAAAGTTCTTTATTATCGACCGTGGTTTCAGGGTTGATCTCGACATAAGCATACCCCTGATTGGCAAACTTTTCGGTGAGGGCATTGACGTCTTTTCGTATGGCGGTGTTGCTATAGACATCGTTCCGCTTCATTTTAAGAGTTCTGAAGAGATCCTCTTTGGTGGTGAGAAGGTCGCCTTTAAAATCGATCGTTCCCACATGGTAGAGCGGCCCTTCTAAAATCTCGATCTCGATCCGAATTTTTTTGGGGTTGGAGAGATCGAGCTTGGGTTCCGAAATCTTGGCTTCGATAAAACCATGATCCATGTAATAAGCATTTAGAAGTTGAAGGTCATTTTTTAGAATATCCTCATCTAAGGTCCCCGTTTTGGTGATGATGGAAAAGATATTCCTCTGTTTCGTCATCATCACTTTCTTTAAATCAGAGGATTTGATATGACGATTCCCTTTGAAAATGATTTTTTGAATATGTCCTTTCGGGCCTTCGGAAATGGCAAAGGTAACCACTGCTTCATTGGTTTCCAAATAGTTAACCTTGTGCTCCACTTTGACCCCATAATACCCTTTCGAAAAATAAAGCCTACGGATCTGCTCGGAACTCTCTTTCACCTTTTCGAGGTTGAGGATCGAACGGGTCGTGAGGGTGATCTTCTCTTTGATATCATCCAACTTCACCTTTTCATTTCCTGTGATGAGAATCTCCTTGAGGGAGGGTTTTTCGACTACGACGAAGATCACTTCCTTGCCCTGCGGAGTGGATTTGATATCGACCTGAGCGTCTGTAAAGAGGCCCAAGTTGAAAATGGATCGCAGATCCTCACGGACTTTTTCAAGGGAGAAGGCCCTCCCCTCCTGACTTTTGATCGCTCCCCGAATCACCGCCTCTTCGACCTTCACGTTTCCGAGGATGATGATTTTATAGATATCTTCTTCGCCTCCCTCGGAGATTCCGATGAGAAGAAAAAGGGTAAGAAGGATTACTCCTATGGATCTCATGATCATCGATAGACTCCTTCCCATTTCAAAGTGAGCAAAATCGGATAATAAAATTCCCATTTTAATATCAAATCTTTACCTTTTTGTAAAGGGATCATGGTCTATCCCAAGGCCTTTCCGTCGACGAGATGGATCTGGCGGGCCATTTTTTCAGCCAATCTGAGATTGTGTGTCACGATGATGAGGGTGACTCCTTTGATCTGGTTTAGTTCTTGAAGAAGTTGAAACACGGATTCACCCGTTTTGGTATCCAAGTTCCCCGTAGGTTCATCGGCCAGCAGGACTTTTGGGCCTAATACTAAAGCCCTCGCCACCGCCACGCGTTGTTGTTCTCCACCAGAAAGCTCTCCCGGCTTGTGAGAAAGACGATCTTGAAGACCTACCAAATTGAGGATCCCCTCTGCCTGAGAGATGGCCTCCCTCTTCGGAAGGCCCTGGATCAGACAAGGCATCATGGTATTTTCCAGAGCCGTAAACTCGGGAAGGAGATGGTGGAATTGGAAGACAAAACCGATCTCACGATTTCGAAAGAGGGCAAGATCTTTTTCATTGAGGGTGAAGATATCTTTTCCTTCATAGAGAACCTTACCCGCAGTGGGTCGGTCCAGTGTCCCCAGCACATGAAGGAGGGTGGTTTTCCCAACACCGGAAGCGCCGACGATGGCTGCCTTCTCCCCATAAGAAAAGGTGAGATCCACTCCTTTCAAGACCTCCACGCGTTTGGCTCCATTCCCATACGTTTTGAAAACCTGTTGAACCTGGATCAACTCTTTCAAACCATAGCCTCCTTAACCTTTTCCACTGCTCTTTGGGAGAGCAGTTCTCTCATTTGGACGAGGCGTTTTAAGGAGATCTCCTTCAAAATGGGCTGGAGTTTGGGAAATTTAAGAAAACAGGCTTCCATCTCCTCTTTGGTCAACTCCAGTAATTCCGAGGGTTGAGTGGTTTTGGCGAAGGCCATGCGAGGTGTGTTCATAATCACCCCAATCTCTCCAAAAAAATGACCGCTTCTTAATGTCGCCAAGTTGATTTTTCTATCACGACGGTCTTGAATAAATATCTCCACCTCACCACTCTTGATTAGGTATAGGGATTGAGAAGGCTCTCCCCCTTTGAAGAGAAAGGTATCTCCGGGAACCTTTCGGAGGTGAAATCGTTTAAAGACTTTTTCTCTTTCCGAGGCAGTGAGGGAGGAAAACAGAGGAGAACAGGCGAGGAAGAGGTCTAACACCCGTTGTTTAAAAAGAGTTTGAAGCACCTCTTTCAAGTGGGGATTTCTCTTCATGAGTTCATCCAACTCGTTTCGAGAGATCTCAAAAATCTCACACTCCATGAGGGCCTTGACATTGGCATGTCTCTTTTGATCGGTGAAAAAACCAAACTCCCCAAAGAAATCGCCTTCTTTGAGGATATGAATCCGCATCTCCTCCCCCTTTGAACGTTGCTTCGTGATCGCCACTTCCCCACGGCTAACCACATATAAGGAATCTCCCTCCTCTCCCTCACGACAGATGAAAGCACCTTGGGGAAAGGTTTTGGTTTTCACCTTTCTGAGCAAGGATTGGAGCTCCTGTTCATTGAGTTCAGAGAAAATCGGGATGTGTGGAAATGGACGAAGGGGTTTGATCTCTTTAGTTTTCTCCGAATAAAGTTGGGCCAATCGATCATTGATATCCTTAGAGGATGGGTCAACCCTCAAGATCATTTTGTTGATGGAGATGGCCTGGAGCAAAAAACCATCCTGCGCATAGGCTTCTGCTACCTTCTGATACAATTGAATGGCATCTTTCTTTTGGCCCAGCCGTTCATACACTTCGGCCATCTTCAACTGCGATCGGAGATCTTCGGGTTCCAAAGAACAATGATTTTTAAAATATTCAAGCGCCTTTTTCAGCTCCCCCCTGGCGAGGGCCTGTTGAGCCTCTTCTTTTAGAGAGTTTTTCCTTTTATTCATAGCGCAATGCCTCGGCTGGATCGAGTTTCGACGCCCTCCATGCAGGATAAAGAGTGGCCAGGAGACTGATGAGAATGGCTGTCAGGACGATCAGAGTAATGTCGAACGGATTGACTTGGGAAGGAAGTTTATCGATATAGTAAACGTCGCTTGCAAGAATTTTGAATCCAAATAGGGTCTCGACAAATTCCGTGATCTTTTCCAAATTAAAAGCTGCCCCCAGACCCAAAAGTGTTCCCAAGACCGTCCCCACCACCCCGATCACCCCTCCTTCGATGACAAATATTTTCAGGATTCCCTTGGAAGGGGCACCCATGGATTTTAATATAGCGATATCCTTATGTTTCTCCATCACCACCATGATGAGTGTGGAGATAATATTAAAAGCCGCCACCAAGACAATCAGAATGAGGATAATAAACATAGCAATCTTTTCCAGTTTCAGTGCGGAAAAAAGGTTTCGATTCATCTCCATCCAATCTTTCGTCCAGAAAGGGAATCCCATCTTTTGACGAAGCTCCTTCCCAATTTCTTTCACCCTATAAATGTCGTTAGTTTTGATCTCAATCCCTGTCACCCGGGCCCCCATCCCGAAAAACTTCTGGGCGCTTTCGAGAGAGACATAAGCCATGGTGTTATCATACTCGTACATGCCAGAATAGAAAATACCTGCAACACGAAAACGCTTCATCTTGGGCATCATTCCCATGGGCGTCATGGTCCCAAGAGGTGAGATCACCTGGATCGCATCGTTCAGGGAGATGCCGAGATGTTTGGCTAATTCCACTCCGAGGATGATGCCTGAAGAATCACCTTCCTGTTTCAAATCCTGAAGACGGCCCGCCTTCATATTGTGAGCCAATTCAGTCACTTTTCCCACTCGATCCGGGTCGATCCCTTTGATCACGACTCCGGAGACGTTCGATTCTGATGAGAGCATGACCTGGTTGAAGATGAACGGAGCGGCGGAGACCACCCCCTTCACCTCTTGAACCTTTTTGGCCACCTCTTCATAATCATCCATTCCTTCCTGACTGGCCTTGAGCAGGACGAGATGAGCTTGGGTGCCCAAGATCTTTTCTTTCAGGGTTTTTTCAAAACCGCTCATCACAGCCAACACGACGATCAAGGTCATCACTCCCACCATGACCCCAACGATGGAGATAACCGTGATGATGGAGATGAAGGTCTGTTTCCGTTTGGCTTTGAGATATCTCAGTCCAATAAACCATTCATACTTCATAAGACATTACTTCTCCATTCGAAGCAAGGGGAACAAGATGACCTCCCGGATGGAAGGTGCATCGGTGAGAAGCATGACCCAACGATCGATTCCAATTCCTTCTCCGGCAGTGGGAGGCATTCCGAATTCGATCGCCCGAAGAAAATCTTCGTCCAAAGTGAGAGAAAGATCCGCCTCATCCTCTCTTTCTTTCAACTGTTGGATTAAGCGTTCCCGTTGATCGATGGGGTCATTTAATTCAGAAAAACCATTGGCAATTTCTCGACCGGCAATGAAGAGTTCAAATCGATCTACCACTTCGGGATCCTTCCCGTTCCGTCTCGAGAGAGGAGAGACCTCCGTAGGATAGTGAGTGATATAGGTAGGTTGAAGAAGAAGGGGTTCAACCTTTTCTTTAAAGAGGTCCGCTAAAACTCTTGCGTGAGAGGTTCCCTTTTTCAGCTCGAGGCCAAGCTTTTCAGCAAGTTCGATGGCCTTGGATGGTTCTTTCAGGACAGAGTGATCCACCCTCCCGTATTCCAAAAGAGATTCTTTGAAGGAGATTCTCTTCCAGGGAGGGGTAAAATCGAGTTCTTTCCCCTGGTAGGTAAGGCAAAGTCCAGCATGAATCTCTTTCACCATGGAGCAGAGAAGTTCCTCTGTCATCTTCATCATCTCTTCATAGGTGGCATAGCTCTGATAGAATTCGAGCATGGTGAATTCAGGATTATGTTGAGTGGAGACCCCCTCATTTCGAAAACAGCGGTTGATCTCAAAGACTCTCTCAAACCCACCGATTACCAATCGTTTCAGGAAGAGTTCCGGTGCAATCCTCATGTAGAGTTCCATATCCAAGGCATTGTGACGAGTCTTAAAGGGCTTAGCGGTTGCCCCTCCTGGGATGGGGTGAAGCATCGGAGTTTCCACCTCGATGAAATCCCGCTGCGTAAAGAAATCTCGAATTTTCTGAATCACCTTGATTCGGGTGAGAAAAATCTCTTTGACTCTTGGATTCACGATGAGGTCCAGATAGCGTTGACGATAGCGGGCTTCAACATCGGTCAGGCCATGCCACTTCTCAGGAAGGGGCCGAAGCGTCTTGACAAGAAGCCTAAAGCTCTGGACCTGGAGGGTCAACTCATGAGTTTTGGTTCGAAATATTTTCCCCTCTAGTCCGATAAAATCTCCGATGTCGAAAGTCTTAAAAAACTGAAAAGCCGATTCACCGATGATATCCTTTTGCAAATAGGCCTGGATTCTTCCCTTTCGATCTTGAACTTGGATAAAACTGGCTTTCCCGAAGTTCCGGATCGCCATAATCCGACCTGCCAGACAAAAGGTTTCTCCCACGGACTTCAATTCTTCGTCTGACAGGGAACCATAGGCTTCATGAAGATCTTTAGAGGCATGGGTGACTTTGAAGTCATTGGGGTAGGGATCGATCCCTTCCCTTCGCAAAGACTCCAGCTTTCGTATTCTCTGTTGGGTCAGATCACTCGTTTCATCCATTGCCTCTGCTCCGATTGGTCTCTCTCCGCTATCGTATTAATCTCATTATGTTTTAAAAGAGTTTTAAGACTTCTCAAACTAACCCATTTTCCACTATCCGTCAAGGGATAAGGCTGGATTGGGCATATCTGAAAGAGGTAAAATGGTGCGGGAGGAATGGATGCGTGTTCCTATCTTCTCTCGATTAAAAAAGGCCACCTAAACTGCCTGCGTATCCAGTGAGTTCAACATAACCTTCGCAGGTGATGGGTTTGCCCGCAGAGGTTCCTTTTCCAGCAACCGCTCCTTCCCAGTATATCACACCTGTTGAACCCTCTGTCAAAAGCTCTTGAGAAGGGACCAGAGATCCAATCTCCATTTCTATCCTAAAAGAGGGTACGTTGATCCTCCAGCGAGTGGGATAACGGCCTCCGCTTTTCGGGCTTTTCCAGTAATCTATCACCTCTACTTTGATATCGGAAAGTTTCAGATGAATCCCTTCTCCGGAGCGTTTGATCAACGTTCCGGACGAAGAGGGCTCCACAGACCCATCTTTCCGGCGAAGGAAATAAATCATTAACTCTTGACCATCAGAGAGGTGAAGGCTGAACCAATCCCAACCCACCTGATTTGGAGTAA
>JACAEV010000124.1 GCA_013388645.1 Syntrophaceae bacterium
TGGAAATGGGAATAAATATACATTGACTGGAAATAAACTATAACCAAACCATTTCAAAACATTCTAAAAAGGTGTTTCATTTAAAAAGCCTCCAAGATGTCCCCCTTGGAGGCTTTTTTATCTTTCCCCATTAATGGCTGACCCCACTTGCCTTGTGACCAATGTGGTGAAGCCTTTGTAAAAATTGATATTCTCAGGAGAGTCGAAAAAATCCTGGCTAAGGCAGCAGGGGATGGTCTGGTGATGGGTTTTGTTGAGTATAAAAAAGCGGCATAATTGATAGGTATAAAAAGTAGAATGGCAAGACCTGATCCCATAAAGGACGACCCATCACATGATGCAAAGCTCCAGGGGCGTCCAATCTTGGTTGCCTTGCCATAGCTGCAGATTATATCCTCTTTCTCTTATTGTAAAGTTGTTTTAGAACCTACGTCCCCTAATTTGACATTGAAGGGTTCCAGAAACTGTCGAAAATGAGTTTGACTTTTTCTTAAATATCCATTAGATTTCTTATAGAATTTGTTATATTGGTAACCCAATAATTCATTGGAGTCAGCGATGGATAAAGATGACCTTTGGATTGTTGAACATTTTAGTGAGCTTGTGGATAAGTATCCGGGCAAGGCTATTGCTGTAGTCAATGAGCAACTCGTTGCCGTAGCTGAAAATGAATTCGATGCCGAATTGATGGCTAAAGAAAAATACCCCGATAAGATCCCTTCAGTGCTTACGGTCCCTCGTGAAGAAGATATGGCATGTCTCTTATAGAATTTCCATATATTTTCCATAAAGGTTTCTCAATGCCAATCATTCCTGTTACTATTCATGATGAAAAGGTATGGGTTTATGTTGACTCTGGAGCCATGTTTAGTATCTTCCATAAAAGAACGGCAAGGCGTATGGGAATCAATATTCAAGATGGCAGACTCCAGATGATTGTAGTCGGAGATGGAAGTTACATTCCTACCTATCTTCATGATCTCAAACTCCGCATTGGAGAATTTGAGATTATGGCGTCCATCGGATTTTCTGAACGCCTTGGAGTCGGCTTCAACATCCTTGGCAGAAAAGGCATCTTTGATCAGTTCCAGGTCTGCTTCAATGATCATATCCGCAAGGTCACCTTCCAGAAGATATAGCCTTTCCTACTATTTGGACGAAAGACTCCTACCTACAGTAGGCAGGTTACGATTAATTTTTACTTTCAGAAAATTTCTTTCCCCTAATTTTTTTGGATGAACCCCTGTTGAAGAAATGAAATTAAAAAAGTAGGATTGCAAGATCTGATCCCATAAAGGACGACCCATCACATGATGCAAAGCTCCGGGGGCGTCCAATCTTGGTTGCCTTGCCATAGCTGCAAATTATATCCTCTTTCTCTTATTGTAAAGTTGTTTTAGAACCTACGTCCCCTAATTTTTTGACCCCCAGAAACCTCTCCCTTGATAATAGGGAAGGGTGGGAATGAAATTAGCCTTTAGGGCGGGTAGGGCGGGGCTGTTAATGCCCCGCTCCAAAAATAACTTGTCAAAAGTTGAGGTCTGACCCCCGTTCATTCACAAGACCTGACCCCATAAAAGACGACCAATCACATGATGCAAAGCTCCAGGGGCGTCCAATCTTGGTTGCCTTGCCATAGGTGCAGATTATATCCTCTTTCTTTTATTGTAAAGTTGTTTTAGAACCTACGTCCCCTAATTCTAATTTACGGCGACGAGGATAGATCAACAGAATAAATAAAATTAAAAAAGTAGGATTGCAAGACCTGACCCCAGCTTATTTCTTGGGGATGATTTCGAAAGTTGAAGAGGTGGGTCTCACCACCGAATCATTGGGGAAGTAACCCGAGATCGAACACTGCGGGAAAATCAGGCACCGTCTCCCGAGGATCGTCCCTGCCTGCAAAAGGCATCCTCCGCTCACGATGGAATCGTCTCCGATGACAGCACCAAAGAGAACTTGGCCAGTGTTAATCGATTGTTTGCCCCCTTCCGATTGAACCTGGATCACCACCTCTTTTCCGCTTAAACGACGGTTGGCTGTGTGAGTGTCACCGCCAATTTGGACATGGTTACCCACCAGAGATGTAAAAAAACAGTTTAGATGCGGAATATTGGATTGGTCCAGAACCAGGATCTGTCGTAACTCCGTTCCATGGCCAATGAGACAATCGTTTCCTATCATGGCATGGCCCCGAATATATGCACCTGTGCGGACGACACTATTTTGGCCGATGATCGTCGGGCCTCGGACAATCGCTCCACGTTCGATCCGGCTCCCTTCGCCCAATTGGACACGGCCGGGTTCTAACCAAGCCCCCTCTTCAATCTCTCCAAGAATTTCCGGCCTGATGACCTTTTCGATAAAAGCAGGGAGCGCAGCCACAGCCTCCCAGACGCTGAGGATACCCTTGAAAAGACCAGCCGCAGGCTTATCGGTCATGTCAAAAAAATCTTCTGGACGGAAAGAATTCATCGGGGATCTCTTTTCCTCCTTTCTAACTCTATATAATAGTCCTCATAAAGAGGAACGATCTTCTTTTGATCAAACTTCAGGGCATGAATGGCCGCTGCCTCCTTCATCCTCTCATATTTCTTTTGGTCCGACAAAAGCCCCACGGATAGGTCGATGGCTGAAGAATGGTCGCCCGAAGGGAAGAGGATTCCTGTCTCTCCGTGGACGACAACTTCTGGCAATCCTCCCACATTTGAAGCAACCACCGGGACTCCACATGCCATAGCTTCCAAAGCGGCCAAACAGAAACTTTCATATAAACTGGGCATGAGCAAGAGATCGGATCGGGCGATGAGGGGGGCGACGTCCTTTTTTAAACCCCAAAAACAGATGTCTTTTTCCATCCCTTTCTGCTTAAAGAGGGATTTTGTTTTTTCCATTTCCTCCCCATCACCGATCAGCCACAATTCCGCATCGATTCTCTCACGGATCCCGAGAAAGATCTTGACCACACTTTGAAGATCCTTAATGGGCCTAAAGTTCGACACGTGGGTAATCCTTATTTTACGTTTTCCGATCCCTTTCCATTCCTTTTCCCCCTCCCCTTTTTCGTCGTCTTGCTGAGGTGTCAGGGGATGGAAAATGGAAAGGTCCACAAAGTTTGGGACCACCTCAGGGTAAGAAGGAAGCCCAAATACCTCCGCCGAAAGACGAGCATGGCAGCGGGAGACAGTGGTCAGCCCGTCCATGGTAAAAAGTGCCCTTGCCAGCGGAGGCCCTTTTACTGGATCTCTTCCGTAGATCGCCACATCCGTGCCATGGAGAGTTCCAATCAGCAGTGGCGACCTCTTTCCCAAATGCCTTTTTACATCCTGTGCGAGAAAAGCAAAAGGGATCGCATAGTGGAAATGGAGGATGTCGAAGCCCTCCTCAGTGATTGATTGAAGAAGGCAGGATAGGAACTTCTGATATTCATGGTCTGGCCAATCCATGTAGAGCGCAGCTGGGTAAACCTGGTCATCGTGATCTGAGATGATTCGATGCAAAGTCACTCCATGATCAGGGTCCCAATCAAACAAAGGGGTGGTCCGGGTGAAGAGATGAACTTTATGGCCGCGGTGAACCAGTTCATGGGAGAGCTCGAGTGCAATGCGAGCGCTCCCACCCAAACTAGAATGGCATATCATGGCGATCCGCATTCGTTCCTCAACCCTCGGGAGGCACTAACCTGTTCACCAAGAGCTTAATCATGTGAATCGACATCTCTGGATGCTGGCGAAGCAAGGAGTGAAAATGGGTTCCCTCGATGATCAAGAGATGAACATCTCCTTGAGTACGGAGTGTGGCTGTCCGGGGAATGTTTCCCAGGACAGCCATCTCTCCAAGACAATCTCCTTCCTTAGCCAAGAAGAGGATCTCTTCGTGGTCCTTGGTTTTGCGAATCACCTCGACCCTCCCCTGATAGATTATATATAACTCGTCTCCGAATTCCCCTTGGCGGCAGATGGTCATTCCATCTTCGACCCACCGCTCAGAAATGATCCGGGCCATTGCATCTAACTGTTGCTCTGTCAATAAGGAGAACAAATTGACCTTTCTTATGAATTCGATTCGTTCCTGAATCCGCGCTTCGGGCAAAGCGAGGATGTTTGCAAAGAGGCGAAATGCTCCTGGAACACCCGAAGGGAGTTGCCTGAAAAAAGAATAGCCAACATAGAGAAAGGTTCCCCGGCCATATTGGCATTCAACCAAACCTCCCTCCAAGGGTTCTTCGCCAGGGTCAGAACAGGAGAGGAGCGTATGATACCGTTTGTCCCATTGACTAAAAAAGTAGAGCCCTCGATCGCGCACCCAATCATTGAAATCCCCCTCCGTAATGGTATTGGGCATGCGGAAAAGGGAATGGTCCGGATCCAGAATTTTTACCGGAGCGTCTTCGTGGGTCACACGATCATGGGGTTGGTTGTATTGGAAAGGGTAGGGGGCAAAACCTGGAGTCTGATACCGATACCCTTGATACTGGACGATCAACGTGCCTCCCTGCCTCACGTATTCTAAAAACCGGGAGGCGTTTCTTCTCAACTCCTCACGGATCAGGTAGGCATTTGGTCCGATGACCACCGCATCAAAGCGATTGAGGGCGAGGTGCCCCATTTCTGCATCCTCAATGAGATGGAAATGGATGTTGAAACGGTTCAGCACTTCGAGCAATTCTTCTTGGGCGCCTTGAACATAAGCATACCTCAGCTTCTGGAAAAAATGAACGTCGATGAGGTGAATCGTCACCTGAGAAGGGGTGAGGATAAATTCTTCTTTAATGCAATTCGACTCATCCACGATAACCGATAGACCCGGGGCTCCCATTCGCACAGGCGTGACAATGGTCTCGAAGTCCCGCCCTCCCATACGAATTTTATATTGGACAGGATATCGGCCAGGCAGGGCCCCTGAAGGAACAGCCACCGTATGTTGAACGGTTTTAGTCTCTCTGGGTTTCTCCAAGAGGATATCGGTTTTTTCTGGAGTCACCTTCCACCCCGAAGGGACGATAATCTCAAGGCGACCTTCGACAGATTGATCACTATTGTTATAAACAGCCACCTGGAGTTTTAGATGCTGTTCTTCATCTTTGATCTGCAAGAATTCCTTATCCGTGTTAGGGCAGAGGGAGATGGGGGGGACGACTGAGAGGGGAAGTTCTCTGAACCCACCCGGAAAGCTTTGTCTGCAGAGAGCAGGCTCTCTCAAGGTGATCTCGTGGCCTTCGACCCGAACCTTACCGATGACTTTTACCGGCGATAGGCCAAAGGGAAGGCCGGAGGGTTCCCCTCTGGGCCAAGAGTAAATATAAGAGTTTCTCTGTTTGAAAAGCCAATAGGGGCAACTCAGATCGGCTTTCTCCGTTCCCGAAATCTCGAATCTCTTCTGGATTAATCGTGATTCATCTCCTGGGTTCTGAAATTCTAATGGACGTGCCTCCCACCCATCGGGCAGGTGGAGATCACAGGAAAAATCCTTGGCTTGAATTCCTCTGTGGTTCCAGAAATTGACATCGACTCGAAATCTCTGACCTGGAATGATTCGCACGCGTTCGCTCAGGCACTCCAATTCAAGGCCGAGACAGGTGGCGATGACCTCTTCATAATGGGAGATCTTACGGGACAGATAGGAATCAAGACTTTGTTTGGCATCCTCATCTAAATCCAATCCGGATAAACCTTTCTGCATAGCGCGCAACATTGCAAGAGCTTTCAAGAGAGGAGCAGAGGCTATGTTGGGATCATCGGCATGAAATCTTTTCAGGGCTTCCTGGGTCTTGTTTTTGATCTCTTCCAAATGATTCCGTAAAAATGGGGAACCATTCCCAGGATGATCCGCCAGACCTGTTAAGGAGGGGTCTAAACCATCAAAGAGGCTTGTTTCATTCTTAGGCACGGAAACCAGACTTTTATAAAGTCTGAAGTAATAGAAAAAGTCTCCAGGAGCTGGGGCGAGCCCCATGGCCTGGGTTTTATGCTCGTTGTAAGCGACCCAGGCCCGCTGCTGGTATGTCCTGCCGGCAATGGGATCAAACTCTCCAGTATTGATTCGTAGAATTCCTTCCTTCTCAAAGGCAGGATTGAATCGGCCGGAGAGATTTCCGGCTCCACCGGAAGTCAAATCGCCCCCAGAATTATCTGTGGAATGATAGAATTTAAGAGGTTGCCATGGGAACAATCCCTCTTCTTTGAGTTCAGGGAAACGAATCGGATTGGACGCGGCTTCGAATGCTTCGAGGCAGGCCCGGCCAACTGCCTGATGCTGACCGTGAAAATCGCCTGGGGTACCGGTATACCGGGCAACGATGACATGGGGCTGAACTAACCGGATGGCACGGACGATCTCTCGTACTAATGTTTTCCGATCCCATTTTGCGAAGGCATCCTCCGCGTTCTTGCTGTAGCCAAAATCGAAGAAAGGGCCAAACAGGCATTCCCCTCCATCGATCTCTCGCGCCGCGAGGCTTTCCCAGGTGCGGTAAATGCCCAAGGCCTCATCCCGGTAGGGTCCAATCCTGTTCTGACCCCCTTCACCTCGTGTTGCAGACCAATAGACGGCCCGAACCCCATATTTATTGGACAGGTATGCGAGGAGCCCGATATCTTCGTCATCGGGATGAGCGCCGATGTGGAGGACCGCGCCAGCCATCCCTAAACTTAACAGGCGATTAAATCTGAGGTCAGGTCTTGCAATCATACATTTTATTTATTGAGGTGGTTTTTATTGCAGTGTTTTAAGCCTTCGCCTCACATGTCCGTTTTTGAAGTTAGAGAAGCAGAATAAATAAAATTAAAAAAATAGGATTGCAAGACCTGACCCCAGAAACCTCTCCCTTGATAATAGGGAAGGGTGGGAATGAAATTAGCCTTTAGGGCGGGTAGGGCGGGGCTGTTAATGCCCCGCTCCAAAAATAACTTGTCAAAAATTGAGGTCTGACCCCTATTCACTAATCCGATTTCGCTTAGAAAAGACAATCAGCTATCCATCATTTTATGGAGTGCAGTCTGTAGGCACAACATAACAATAGCCCGATGGATAGCATTTTTTAACGCACTTTGTCGTACTCCCAGTGACAATATCAACTGTTGGACAAACGGGGTCAGAACCAATTCCAACCCACTCGAGATGTCCCTGTGACACCGTTATCTGTGAAAACTGAGCTATTTTCAAGGTCTGGTTCGGATCGGAGCAAAGATATACCCTTGTGGGACATCCTGATTCATCTGGTGTATCACTACAAATCTCAATACCCGCAATTGTTTCTTGCCTAAGTGTAGTAGTGGCTACCCAAGGAGTTTGTTCGACCATAGTGGTCATCAAACTTGCGGTCTGAGAAGCGGAGCTTCCACCAGGCTCCGTGCAGCCACGAGGGCCTACATAACAATAGCCAGATGGATAGCATCTTGTAACGCATGTTGACCCCCTTACAACAATATCAACTGGTGGACAGAGAGGATCAGGTCCTGTCCCAATCCACTCTATAGATCCAACTTGTGCTGCGATTTCTGAGAAAGGCTTTTGAACCCAGACATCCGTCTCATCAAGGCAACTATATACCAATTGTGGACATCCTGATACTGGGTCTGGATTCGCAGTGCAAATATTGATATCTTCAACTGTCTCTTGTCTCATTGTTGTTACGGCTATGGGGATAAAAGTGGCATTGATCGTATAATCTTTAATAACATTGTAAAAGGTATACGAAGGCACCGCTCCCACCGAACTCCCGTCGACCAACACATCCAAAATCTTGTAACCTATGTTCTTAGGCGTGATGGTGAAGGTCTTATCGGACCCACAATTCACTATCACATCCCCGGATGGATCAATGTTTCCCCCATTGCCTGCCGTGGCAGTGATGGTAAATGACTTAAGGGTGAAGTTGGCAGAAACAGTCTTTGCATCATCCATGGTGATTACGCAATCGCCAATTCCTGAGCAATTCCCTGACCATCCAGTAAAATCCGAACAAGCATCTGGTTGGGCTATTAGGGTAACTTCTGTCCCGTGGTTATAAAACTCACTACATTTATAGCCACAATTTATACCTCCATCCAAGCTTGCCACAGTCCCAATTCCAGACCCCATCTTATTAACACTAATGGTGTAGGTATTGATGGTAAAGTTAGCCGTCACCGAAATATTAGTTGTTACATTGGTATCGGTTCGTGGATTGGCCGTTGAACCATCACTCCAATTGACAAAGTGATAGCCCGTGTTTGGAACTGCTGTTACCGCCGTGCCGTTTCCTCCGTAATTAACTGTCTGGGGCGATGTGCCCGAGATTGTGCCGTTGGTCCCCGCCGTATAGGTAAGGGTAAAAGTCTTAAGTGTGGCAGTGTAGTTCTGGTTACTCTGACTTGTATAAATTTTGGTGTAAGTCCTGGATGCCGGGTTGAAATTATAGCCCGTCTTTTGAGGCGTGACCGTGTAGGTTTGGCCAATACTCACCGTTGCGCTGTAATAACCAGACGAATTTGTAACAGGATTGCCTGGTAAACCACCCATAGTAACTCCTGCAAGACCGGGGCTTGTGCTACTGTTCAACTTGACATAGCCCGAGATCGTACATGCCAACGATGCAGTGGCTAACAATAAAAATGCAGACGAAATTACAAAAGATATACCCAAGATTTTGAGTAAATATCTTTTTGTACTCCCAAATCTATTTTTTATCTTGCGCATTTTAATCCCTCCTTCTTTTCAAGGAAGCATAGCGTCTACCAACAGGCGCTTACGTAAATTCTATGGGGTAGGGGTACATGTATCTCCGAATTCATAACAATAGCCCGATTTATAACATTTTTTAACACAAGTGTGCGTTCCAGTAATAAGAAAAGATCCCGGACAACGGATATCAGAGTCTGTCAACACCTGCCTTAGTTCTCCCAGCGATATACCGATGTCTTTGAAAAGTTTTTTGTTCCAAGACAGCCTTAGTGTTGAGGGGCAATCGCAAGGATAAGGATAATTAATCGGGTCACTGCAACTATACATCGCTGTCGGGCATCCTGACGGGTCTGTTGATTCAATACAGACCTTAAAATCACCAATTTGCTCTTCCTTCAAAGTAGCTTGGGGTACTTGAGGAGGGACTACCGAGGGAGGGATTAAAGCGCAAGCCGGAGCCAGGATTTGGCCATATGGGTAATAGCTTGAATTTGAACCCATCTTTAACAACATGGCGTTTGGAGAGGCATATACTGGCTGAGTTTTTACTTCACCCTGTTGTGGTGGGGGATAGGTCAAGGAAACTTTTCCTGTTATGATTCCGGACCAAAACCACTTGAATGTATTTTCTAATTTTAGGCCAAGCCCGAAACCAGTAGACGAATCACCTATCCCAGGATCATACAAAGTAGATGTGCAAGGGCCGGGGGAACAAGATCCTGTCGGCATCGTAAGGCTTGGCGAACAGACATGGATCAACATGTCAATATGGCTTACCGACTTTGCACTCGGGTCGATCCGAGTAAATTTGTAAGTAAAGACGCTGTTCCCGGAGGGATCAATCACCGGAAAATTGCCATCAGTCGGTACGATCTCAACCCTATATCCTTTGTCTTCAAAACACCCCCAAGGAGGGAGGTTTGGATCGCAAGCAGCATTGACCTTTGTGGCTGCAAAAAGCATAACGACAACAACTAAAACAGAAACCACTAAGCATATCTTTTTCATCTTCGTCCTCCTTTCACAATTGAGCATAAGAGAGAAAATTGCATTTTTATTTCACTTACTATCTCATATGGATCATCACCCCCTTACAACGTTATATTTCCTTCATACTCTTAAGGAAGGGCCAGCGTTATTTTGGTATAAATAAATCTACCCGGTTGTATACTTGGGTTAAAATAGTCTGGATCGAAAAACTTGAAATGTTTATTAAGTAAATTTTTTGCTCCGACTGAGATGAAACCATATCTCTTTGGCAAGCGGTAACTAATCGCAGTGTCAAATAGCCAGAACTTGTCTTCATCACTTATAAATGTCCCTGTAGCAAAAGGATTCTGTCGCTCAAAGTCACCGTGTTGTTTTAC
The DNA here is from genome assembly GCA_013388645.1 of Syntrophaceae bacterium. Classification (GTDB taxonomy): domain Bacteria; phylum Desulfobacterota; class BSN033; order BSN033; family UBA1163; genus UBA1163. The sequence goes on from JACAEV010000124.1 coordinate 10,032, forward strand.
AAAACTTGCTTTCAACATAGCGCTTAATCCGCAAGGATGGTAAAAGTTGATTCCCAGGGGGACACGATGTGTCTCAACTTTTTTGACACCCAAAGAAAACTCTATCTCCCTTTTAATCCGTTCATACAAGTATTCCGCACTGAGTCCAAACCATTTATGAGGCGTCCAGTAAAGATAACCACGGGCTATACGCTCTTTCCATTCCTCTTCTTTCACCACTGGAAAGCCTAAAGAATAATCCGTATATGGGAATTCCAGCTCTCTTAGTGAAAACTCCGCTCCTCCATATATGCTTTTAGAGAATTTCTGGTCCAGGGCTATGCCATATCGCCATGACTTGGTTGCATTCCAATCATCGAAGAATTGATTGAAACCTGCCACCTGAGTTGGCTCAAGGGTCTGGTTCGTAATTAATGTCCTTTTCAACGTTCTGAAAACTCCACCGCGAAGCGTGGTTCCGGGGAATGGGTTCCATGTGATTCCAAATTTTGGATTGAATTGTTTTTTATCCTTATCTCCACCTTCTAAGAAGTCTGCGCTTCCGCCAACAGTGACTGTCACATTTTTTGGGTAGTTGATATAGGTGTATAGGTAGATATTGGTGTGGTCAATATCTCTTTTTAGCCTGTCAGGAATCGGAGTAGGAGGCGGAAAATTTAACACCCAGGCAAAGTCCTCTTTCGAATCAATATTGAAATATCCGGCACCAAAGATTGTTCTAATGAATTTCCAACGGAATAGGTGTTGAAGCTCAGCGCTATAGGCATCTGCACCATATTTGTAACTTGAATATAAAAGAAATCGGTAAGGATCGAGCGGTTTATCATGCTCGCTCAAATCTTCCTGTTGATACATAAAATTCCCAATGAGATGGGAATCCGGGGAAAAAGCATGATGGAAACCGATGCGTATCGAACTTTTTTCGTCTGTATCTTGGAGGTTTGGCGCAAAATCTCTTGGATCAAACCTGAGCGTTGGATCCCCAGTTATCGTATCTCGGTATCTGAACTCACCCTGAATGCTCGTATCGGGAAAAAGATTGTATTGGACAAAGGCGTTAAAAATTTTATCTTTAAGGTCATTGCCTTCACGAAACCCATTTGTCTTAAAGTAATACTGACCAATGCTGAAGGAGGCATTATCATAAATTCCGGAACCGACGACTTCTTCACCAAATGTGGCGTTATTGCCTACAATGACACTTGTCTGTAGGGTTAAACGATTTCGGTTGAACAATGGATTAAATTCGTTGAAAGAGGGATCGGCAGGACCAGCCCCGCTTAATACAAACAGATTACTTTCCGCAAGATGGGGTTGAATGGGTGTGATGTTGATAGGCTGAAGAAGTTGGGAGATGAGAAGTTCACTTACTCTTGCAATCTCGTGGCGGGGTAAGGCAGAATAAGTGTCAGCCAGAAATCTGTGCCCGGAAAAGTCAGCCGGGTCAGTATTGACTGATTTCCATCCCTCAACCAGGGCACGCTGCTGGAAGCCAAGATCATTGTAAATTCGAGCAAGGCTTGCACTTCGTGCTGCCAGGTCCGCATCGAGTAACATACGTGAACGGTAGACCGCTCGATTGTCATTCAATTCGATTGCTTTTTGCAAATCATACAATGCCTCTACTGGGCGGTTCGTTGTCTGCTTTTCGATGGCATCGTAGAAATAAGGAGTTGGGTCTGAGGGGTCAAGCTTCTTGGCCATCTCAAACTGGTCTGTTGCAAGCTTGTCCTGTGTCTTTTCATAGTAAGCTTTACCCAGATAGCTTCGGATAAGGGAGTTGTCAGGGTCAAGGCTGACGGCAATCTCGAGGTCCCTTGTTCCCTCTTTGAGGCCGCTGTCAATCATTTTCATCAAATCTTTATCCCATTTTGGAAAACCTCCCTCTCGTATCTTTGCCAATCCCAGGCCGAGTCTTGGGAGCGGATCTGCCTGATCCAGTTCAATCGCTCTTTCGAATGCCCTCTTTGAATCTTTAACCTTGACCTGCGTAAGGTAAGCAAAACCCAGGACGGTCTGCGTTCTCGACAGGTCTGGGTTCAGGCTAACTGCCTTTTGTGCCGCATTAAGGCCCTTATTAAGCTCGGCGAACATCAGCCAAACCTCGGCCAGCCTTGCCCAGGCCAGGGCGTTTTCCGGATTTAATTTCACCGCCTCTTCCAGACTGGCTCGTGCTCCTTCGAGGTCGAAATTGGCCTGCTGGGCATAGGAAAGAGCAATCCGCGCTGATGCGGACTTAGGATCAGCCTCAACAGCCTTTTTTGCAAGAGTAAGCGCTTTATCCTTTTCGTTCTGTGTGACTGCAATGATGGACTGGAGTGCCAGGGCATCGCTGTTATTGGGTGCGATACTGAGTGCCTTATCGAGGTCTGCTCTTGCCTCATCGACTCGGCCAACAGAAATCAATAGAGAGGCCCGATGCGTTAGATAGCGCGGATCTCCAATGTCTTCTCTGGGTGCGGGTTCTCCGGGCCGTACATAAATAACGGGTGGGTAATAGAGCGTCCATTGAACGGCATCCCGAGGCTTCACCACGACACGAAACTCGGGTGCTTTACCTTTTTCAGCCACAGCCGATTGATTGCTGACGACCGTGAGACGACCGGCTTCATTCGAGGCTAACACCTTCCCTTCGAATACCGACAGGAAAGTTTTGTCATCGTCGACTCTGATGAAAAACTCTGTCCCTTCGATACCAGCATTTACAAATGCTGTATTCACCTCTAAGTTCTTAGGAGCGCGGCTGAAAAAATGTGCCGCACCCTTGATGAGCTCCACGATGGAAGTCTTTTCCTCTTTCAATCCTCTTAGGGTGAGTGTCGTGTTCTGATCGAGACGAAGGACTGGTTGATTGATCAGAGCAACGTCTGCCCGGCTTTTGTCCAGTACCCGTATGGTATCGCCGGGACAGTACGTATTGTTCAGTTTAGCAGACTGCCACTGCGTCTCGCCTGACATTCTCACCTGAACTGTCCCCTGGATTGAAACGACCTTCCCCGCCCACTGCTTACACCTTTCTTGGGAATAAGCACAGGGAGCTAATAAAATAATAATGAGGATGAATGTTAAAAGTCCTAAAAGGTGCGAGGGGATTCGGTTCATTGCCGACCTCCTTTCTTGGATTTTCTATTTCCAAATCGCTCAACGGTGACGATAACTTTTTGAGAACCTCCTATTTCTTTTCCATGCGAACCACGCCATCCCATGATTCTTCGGGTGGATTCTGCCGATAGTCCTCACAAAGCTTTATATAAAAGCTCGAAGGACCATCTTCTCCTATCTCTTCGAGAGATTCGGAAAATTTCTTTTTAGCTTCGTCCCAGGATTGTCTTTTGAAAGCATCCAGGGCTTCAGCGAAGATTGCACAACCCTTTATCATTTTATCGTCAATCTCATCCTTGAAGCCTAACAATTCATGGACCGTGACGGGTTTAATCTTTCCGGCCAGCCTAAATTTTCCAACCTCTCTTGTCAGAAAACCATTCAGTTGATGAACCATCTCCTCCGATACCAATAAGCCTGTCCTTAGTTGTTTATTGAGGTATTCGATTCTCGATGCAGTGTTTACGATATCACCCATGGGTGTATACTCATAATGATCCAGGGCACCGATATGTCCAAGCAAAATTTGACCGCAGTGCAGGCCGATGCGTGTATCAAGATTGGGAAATTCCGATGATTCGGAAAACAGTTTTAACTCTTTCTGGATATCAATGGCCGCTGAACAAGCCTTCTCCTTGGCAATAGCCTCAGAGCTCGTCGTTGCCCATAATGCTAACATCGAATCACCAATCACACCGGACACATACCCACCATTTGTTTTTACGGGTTTGAACATGGTTTCATAATAGCGGTTCATCAATCTGCCTAACTCCATTGGATCCAACGTCTCCGATAAGGTAGTATATTCTGCTACATCCGTGAAAAGGCAGATCCCGTAAACGACTTGAGCCTCTGTCTCAACATGGACAATGTCCTTCGCAATCTGTTCGACCACTTCCCTGGGGAGATGATATCCAAGTGCCTTCTTGATGTTCTGGCGTTCTTTATTGACATCCACATAACTCCAGACAAGGCCTCCAAAAAAGGCAAGTGGCGCCTGGAAAAGTAATGGGATTACGACGGGATACCAGCTATCGTTGGCCTTGAACTGGTAATTCGCCGCGAGGAGATAGAGAACACTCAACCCGATTACACTGATGGCAGAGACAGCAACGGGGAGCATACGGCAAAGTATGCCCAAGAAGATACCCCAGACAAGTATCATGAGAATCAAAAACGGTAAGCTTAGTGGCTTCAAAGGCGTACCTTCCAAAAGGTTTGAGAAGGCGGTGGCAGCAATTTCTACGCCACTGATAAAAACGCCGTTTGCCTGCGAGAAGACCGTGTAAAAGCTGTCTTTTCTCTCAGCAAGCAGTATTTCTGAGAGCCCTACAAATACGGCTTTATCTTTAAGGTTGATCTTCTTTTCGCCCACTGCTCCATCACGGAGTTGAAGTGCCTGATAGTAAGGAATCGTAGTGATCGTTTGAGGGGGTCCATAGTAATTGACGTATCGCCTGCTTGGTCCCTCATAGATTTGAATGAGAGATCTAATTCTTTGCTGCTTTTTCGCATCGGCAGATAAGGTCTTGGAATTTTCTAACTCCTTGAACATTCCTTCTGAAAGCAGAGGTTCACCTTCAAAAATCTCTCTGATCTCTCTTATGAGTCCCTTAACATTTCCTTTCTTTATGAATGCGTTTCGATCATGCGGCAATTTTTGAGCCTGATTTGGAGCGACTTTTTTCAATAAACGGATAAACTCGTCATATTCTTCCAAAGTGAAAAGTTGGAACACGACGACCGGCAACGTCGGCGAATCTCCTGCACCTGTCTGGAAAGTCCAATACTGGTTCACCTTGAAGGGTATTCTCGGTAAGACAAAAGGGGCTGTGGCAGCAGCAGGGTCCGAAAAAAGATCAAGGGGCTTCACTATTTTCACAATGCTGTGAACATCTGCATAAGAGCTCTCTTTGTTCGATAAGGGAACCTCTTTGGCTTTGAGGGGCTCACAGAGCACCACATTGCCGGCCTTTTGGATAGCCTTTGCAAACAATTGGTCGTCCTCAGGAGAACGGGGTTCTATGAAATGAACGTCAAAAGCAATGACTTTGGCCCCCTCTCGTACCAGATTTTCAATTAAACGTGCATGGACGGAACGGGGCCATTTGTCCGGGTTTTCCGAAAGATTGAGACGTTCGGAGGATTCCTTGTCTATACTCACGATGGCAACATCAGGAGATGCTTGTTTTTCACCCCTCAGCTTGAACAACAAACCCAGACCCATGTTTTCATCAAGGCTGTGCCCAAAGGGTAGGACATTGATAATAAGCCCGACGATGCCCGTCAAAAGACCTAAGATTATGGCTTTATATAAACGAGATGACATAAATCTATAAAATTCATTCTTTATATGGTTTTTCGTTTATTCTTTTTCTTCACTTTTGTTGTTTCCATCTCTGCTGGGTTCAAGATTTCCCATAGCTCATAGAGGTTGGTGAATGCTTTTTTCCCGTTGCCTCCAGGTTCTTCTACCACTCCAACAAGGAGACGCGGATTATCCTCATCTCTTCTGTAAATTCGAAGTAAGTAGCTATCCATGAAGAGACTCCAAGTGTCTGGGTAAAGGTTACGGTAAGGAGGCCCGTTTCGTTAATAAAAGGCTAAGTTTGTGGTCTTTTAATGATTCTTACGTCACCGTTACCGTTTACCGATACGGGCTTCTTAACCTTAGCCCTTACCCAAGAGCCAAAAATTTTATATTGTCTTCTATATCATAGTTAGGTAACCAAAAAGTAACCAAAATGGTTGTGTAAGAATTTTTGAAAATCTCGGTATGTTATTGATAATAAAGAGAAATTAACGAATGGAGAAAGTTTTCCGCTGATTTTTATTTTTTTATTTTGGGGGTTCAAATTGGATGTGTAAAATCGCGGAAAATCATGGCAAGCAGAAATGAACCAAATAATAAATGCACCATGGATTGGTGTCCATTCTTAGGAGTGATTTAAATTAGTTTGACTTTACCAAAAAAGTGTTTATAATGGTATTAAATTCAAATTTTAATAA
>JACAEV010000001.1 GCA_013388645.1 Syntrophaceae bacterium
ATTTTGACCTGCCTTGCATTTAATGTCCCATGTTCTGCAATTCTTTCTATTTGAACAATCACAAATCCACCGGAATTCTTAGCTGCCATTGCAATGGAGAGAGATTCGAGCGTCAGGGCCTCTTTCTCCATCGTGATATTTCCTTCGGTATCCGCAGTCGTCCCTCGGAGAATGGCGACATGGATCGGAAGGGTTTTATAAGCCAAGTACTCCTTTCCATCAATGATCATTAGTTCCACGATGTCTTCTGTGGTCATCGGATTGATCTTTCCACCCCCAAGCCGTGGGTCAACAAAGGTTCCCAAACCGACGGCGGTGATGGTTCTGGGTTTATGGGCTGCAATGTCCCGGTACATGTGAGAGATCACACCCTGAGGAAGATTATAAGCAATGATCTTATTTTCGAAAGCCAATTTTTGAAGTTTTGGTGCAAGCCCCCAGTGTCCACCAATGACCCTTCTGAGCAGCCCCTCATGACCCAAGTGGTTTAATCCTCTTTCGACCCCATCTCCCTGTCCTGCTGCATAGATCAAAGTCAGATTCCTGGGTTTTCCCGTCTTAAGAAATTGTTCTTCAAGCTTGACCGCGATCTCCTCCGCAAATCCAGTCCCCACAAATCCTCCCGTAGCAACGGTGTCGCCATCTCGAATCACCCTAACGGCTTCTTCTGCTGATACAATTTTTCCCCTTTTAACTTTAGTAGGAGGGGTAGGGGAGAACATCGGGTGAGAGACTTCTTTCATTGGACCTCTCCTTCTTCAACAATATCACTTTCATTGTCCAGCAGTCTGGAATCCAAAAATCATATATGAGGATCTCGTTAAAAGTCTTCCCACCCATCACTCCTGCGAAAGCAGGAGTCCAGAAGTATTTGAATTCACTGGATTCCCGTTTTCACGGGAATGACAATAATGGGCTGAATCGGACTTTTAACGAGTTCATCATATATGATTATCTTAATGATATTTTTCAAATAGCCTTAGAGGGTCATTCCTGGAGGTGAAGAGAGGATTTACACCATCAAGTATTTCTTTCTGACTTCTTCATTCTTTTGTAATTCCTCAATGGTCCCTTGATAACGGATGGTTCCCTTATCAATCACGTAGCCACGGTCACTGAGGGCTGTCGCCAGGCCAACATTGTGTTCACAGATGAGCATGGTGATACCCAATTTTTTGATCTCTCCGAGTTGCTGCTTCATGGCTTGAATGACCAGGGGAGCTAATCCCTCACCGGGTTCATCTAAGAGAAGGAGATCCGGATTGGTCATTAAGGTCCTGGCGACAGTGAGCATTTGCTGCTCCCCACCGCTCAACTGAGTTCCCATATGGGTATCTAATTCCCTTAATTTAGGGAAGAGGGAGTAAATCGTTTCCAAATTCCAAACAGCATTTTCTTTTTCTCTTCGAGCCACAAGAATATTTTGACGGACGGTTAAATCAGGGAAAATCCTACGGGTATCTGGAACAAAACCAATACCCATCTGAGCGATACGATAGGGGGGCTTCCCTATAATCTCCTTGCCTCTAAATTTAATGCTCCCTTTCTTGGGCGGGGTTAGGCCGATGATGCTCCTGAAGGTTGTGGTTTTACCCGCTCCATTTCTTCCAAGGAGGCAAACCGCTTCTCCTTCTTTGACATTCAAAGAGATTCCAAAAAGGATATGACTGGTTCCATAATAGGTATGGATCTCTTTAACTTCAAGCATTATGCAGTACCACCTAAATAAACTTTTTGGACCTCTTCGCTCGCCCTTACTTCTTGGGGGGCGCCATCTGCTATCAAAGTGCCCTGATGAAGCACAGATATTCGCTTGGCAATACCAAACACCACACTCATATCATGTTCTGTAAAGAGAATAGTCAATCCTCTTTCTCCAGAAAATTTTTTGATGAGGCCCATCGCAACATCCGTCTCTTCGGGAGACATCCCGCAGGTGGGTTCGTCAAGACATAACAGTTCCGGTTCGGTCCCGAGAGTGATGGCAAGTTCCAATCGTTTCTTGTCCCCATGGGAAATAGAATCTCCCAAAGTATTTGCCTGATCCGAAAGACCCACATCCTCCAAGATTCTCCAGACTTCTTCTTTGAAAAATTTTTTTGCAGATGAGAAGAATTTGAGCGTGACCTTTCGATGAGCCAATAAACCCATTAAGACACTTTCGTAAACCGTCAGTTTTGGGTAGATGCTGGTGATCTGAAAAGACCGCGTAATCCCGAGTTTACATCGACTGTAGGCAGGTAATGTCGTGATTTCTTTCCCTTTGAATAAGACCTTCCCGGAGGTGGCTCGGTGATATCCCGTGATAAGATTAAAATAGGTGGACTTTCCAGCGCCATTCGGACCAATGATCGCGTGAATATCCCCTTTCTCAATTTCAAGGGTGACATTATTGACCGCCCTCAGTTTTCCAAAATCCTTTGTGATCCCTTGAGTCTGAAGAAACATATCAATTCTATTCCCTGTTTTTCATTTCTTTTCTTTGACTCACTTTTTCCTGAATGAAACCAAGGATTCCCCCTGGCAGAAAAAAGATAACGGCCAATATCAATGCACCCATGACGACTGGCCAGTAAATCGTGAACCCGAGGACCCAGCTATGAAAAAACGTCATGATGAACATTCCCAAGACGGGTCCCCAAAAAAGGGAAGGGCCTCCTAAAATCGCTGCCATGACGGGCTCCCCGGATTTGATCCATGTTAAATAGGAAGGGGCAACAGAGCGATAGAAGGGGACCCATATCGCCCCAGCGAGTCCAGCAAAAGCGGCTGCAATGACAAAAGTGATCAGTTGATATCTGGCAATATTAATCCCTAAAAATTCTGTTCTCTCCGAGTTTTCACGCATAGAGATAATGGTTTGACCAAAAGGAGAATGGATGATTTTCCATAATATGAAAGCAGAAAGGAGAAAAACGATCAGGATGAAATAATAATAAGCAACAGGCGATTTTAAAAACCCCGGGGGAAAAACGCCTTGGATTCCGTCATCGCCACCCGTAAAATCATGCCATTTAAATACAACAGAGAAGATCAGTTGGCCGAAAGCCAGTGTCAATACAGCAAAATAAATTCCCCTCAGACGGACACAAAAATAACCGACAATTAAACCAATGATACTGGCCACAAGAATTCCAGCAATGATGCTAAGCCAAAAGTTAAATTGGATTTTCATAATAAGCATAGCAACTGTGTAACCCCCCAGACCATAAAACGCCGCCTGGCCAAAGGAAAGCTGTCCCATATAACCAAAGAGGAGATTGAAGCTTAAGGCAAATAGACTCATGACCAAAGCTTCACATAGAACCGTAAGGTAAAATTCTGTAAGAAATATTGGAGCGATCAAAAAGATGATGACCAGAAGAATCAACCACCCATTCTTTTTAATTGTCGACTCTTTTTGTTCTATCTGGTTTATTACCATTTCTAAACCTTAATCTCAGCCTTAACCTGAATCCCCCCTTTAGCAAAGGGGGAGAAGAGGTGGGATTTGTGTGCTATCTTTCTGGTCTTCCAAAGATTCCCCAGGGTCGAATAATGAGGACGACGGCCATGACCATAAAGATAAAAGCAATGGCTAATTCAGGTTTTAGCATAATTCCAAAGGCATAGACTTCCCCGACAATAAAGGATCCCAAGAGCGTTCCAGGAAGGCTTCCCATCCCACCAATGACAACCACTGCAAAACATTCGATGATGATTTCAATATCCATACCCAGAGCAACAGAACCGAATGGAGCCGTGACCGCTCCGCTCAATCCGGCTATAAAGGCTCCCAGGACAAAAACCCATGTGAAAAGCCAAGGGATAGGGATTCCCAAAGCAGAGACCATTTCTCGGTCATGAGCGGCGGCGCGGATGATGTCACCGAAACGCGTTCTGTAAACAAGCCACCATAAAAAGACAACCAGACCTAAACCTAATAAAATGACGAAGAAGTTATATGAAGGGAACGGAAAGCCGAAAAGGAGAACAGCTCCTGTGAATGGTTTGGGTCGGGAAATTGATAGAAATTCTCCCCCCCATGCATATTTGACAAGGTCTGTTATGATTAAAACAATGGCATAGGTCGCTAAAAGTTGTTCAGGCCAACCCCTTGCATAGAGGCGTCTGAGTAAAACAAATTCAATCAGAATTCCTAATGCCGCCATGATCAAACCAGCAATAATGGCCGCAAGATAAAAACCCATGACTGGCATGAGGAGGAACTTCCAAATACTGTAAGAGAGGAAGGCCCCCAACATATAAAGCGAACCATGCGCAAAATTGAGGACCCTCAAGACACCAAAGGTGAGGGAAAGGCCCGAGGCGACTAAAAAAAGGAGAGCCGCTCGGGCGATTCCACTCATAAATTGACTGAATAGGACATCAAAAGACATAACCTATGAACCCTTCGAATACGAAATTCGAATATCGAAACAAATAGATTAGGTTTTTGAGTAACCCCTCACTTTTCCGTGGTTACTAAGGAGTCCATAATTGAAAAGACATATCGTTCTGAAAATCTCCCCTTACCCCTTTTGCCAAAGAGGGGTAATTCCTCCCTTTACAAAAGGGAGGGGAGGAGGGATTTGGTCTTC
>JACAEV010000125.1 GCA_013388645.1 Syntrophaceae bacterium
TACTTTATTAAAAATACATGACTCCCTTTGAGGCTTTTAAGGCAGTTAAATTTTTTTCCCATATATTTTTAAAAACATTTTTCAAAACCAGGTGGGGCTGTAGCTCAGCTGGGAGAGCGCTTGAATGGCATTCAAGAGGTCGACGGTTCGATCCCGTTCAGCTCCACCAATTATTTTTTTCTCATGCCTTATTTCTTATATATCCTCAGGAGTGAACCCACCGGCTCCTCCTATGTAGGACATACTTCCAACCTGAATAAAAGATTGATTGAACATAACAGAGGGAAAAGTTTATCAACGCGGGGGAAAAGACCTTGGAGGCTTATTTATAAAGAAGAACTTCCAACACGCTCTGAGGCTATCGCAAGGGAAAAGTATTTTAAATCTATTCAAGGTAGGCTCGATCTAAAGGGAAAAGGGATTCTGTGAAAATTTCATTTTTTTAGAGAAGAGGAGAGCGGTCGGATCGACTCGGTCGTACCGCACCGACTCGCAACGAGTTCGATCCCGTTCAGCTCCACCAATTAACCTCCCATCAGAACACTTCCTCAAATGAGATAAGAAGTCACCAACCAGCAAATCACCTCAGATGCTTTCCATTGGGATAAGCGGTCCGATATTGATTCCAATTCGGATTCGTGTTAATTCAAATCCTGAAGGTTAAGGAGATCTCCGGAAGATGATAGAGAAGAATTTACTCCCCAAAAGGCCCCTTGGCAAGACAGGGGTGGAGGTCACCATCCTTGGGTTAGGTGGGGAGGGGATCTTACGAACCTTTGATCAAGAGAAAGAGGCCGTTCCCCTCATCCATCGGGCAATCGATTTAGGCATCTCCTATTTTGAATCAGCTCGAGCGTACTCTGGCAGTGAATCCTACTATGGGATGGCCCTAATGGAAAGGCGAAAGGATATCTTCCTTGCCAGCAAGTCTCATGAACGCACGGCGGAGGGTGCATGGAAACATTTAGAGACCACCCTCAAGATGATGAAAACCGAATACCTTGACCTCTGGATGGTTCATGATATCAGGTCCATCAACGATCTCGATCTCATCTTCAGCCCCCAAGGGGCGATCAAAACTTTTGAAAACGCGAAACGCAATCATATGGCACGGTTTATCGGGATCACTGGACACAGAAATCCAACCATCCTCTCACGTGCCCTTGACCTCTTCTCTTTCGATACCCTTCTCATCCCTGTCAATCCAGCCGAACCTCATTATTGGTCCTTCTTGAAAGACGTCTTGCCCAAAGCTCAAGAAAAGGGGATGGGAGTTCTTGGGATGAAGACTCTCTCCCGAGGGGTCAGCATCAAAATCTTTGGGGCGGAATCCGTAGAAAACTTCCTCCGCTATGCCTTAACGCAACCCATCTCAACTGCTGTGATCGGCTGTGATTCCATTGAGCAATTGGAGATGAATGTGCGGATTGCCCGATCCTTTCAACCGATGCCGAAAAAAGACCAGGATATTCTCGTCCATAGAGTAAAACCCTACGCCCGTGAACTCATGTATTACAAGTTGTAATTCCAATTCGTCCGTAACCTTGTTTTGTGAAACTCCCATTTCATTTGAAAGCACATCCTTATTGGGGTTATGATTTAGACAATATAGAGGAGAATGATGATGAAACCCATTCGCTTGGAAATTATCACCAGAGTGGTCACCTTTTTGGGTACCTGTCGTCGTTGTCAGATCTTTTTTGACCAGGCAGGGCTCGATAAAAAGATCTATCAAAAAGAGATGGAGGAGTATCCTCCGGATTTAAAAGAAGAGTATATGAAACTCTCAGACTGGATCCGAGAATTAAGTCGACTCTATAAACATCGGCTCCTGATTAAATTGATCGATGTTCAATCACCCTTAGGAATCTATAAATCCTTGCGCCATCGGATTCGAACTTATCCGACATTTATCGTGGAAAATAAAGACACCTACGCAGGATGGGATAAAAGCCAGCTCGAAAATCTTCTGGATAAATACATCCAGGATGCACTCCAATCAAAACGTCGAACTCTTCAGACTTCTCTCCCTTAGAAGAGTTTTCACAGACCGCTTCACGCTTTCCCGATTGCGTAGATCTCGAGAGACGGTGACACCAATTTCAGAGTTCTCTTTGTCTGTCATATGGGAAAAGGCGGACGATTCGGTAAGTATGGCGAGATTAAAAGATTCGGACGATTGCGTCAAAAACGGCGTGGCACCTTTCCTTTAAAACCTCTTAAAAAACTGACTGGAAGGAAACCCAAAAACGAAAGAAGTCCACAGCCTCCTCATGCATCGGATCAGCGATTTAATTTTCAAAATAGATGAGCAGGACAAAGCTATAAGGTTTTGAGCATCTCTTCCGCATAATCTCTCAGATCGCTATCACTGGCAGTCATCGCTAAAATGTCGACCTTGGCTTTGAACCCCTGCTTTTCAACCGGAGACCTCGTTTCATAAAGTCCCTTCATCGCAGCAAGGGCCTGCAAAACGCTCTCAGAATCCGAGTAATCTAATATCAGAGAGAGCGTGCTCCAATCGTCGGGCAGACCGTACTGTTCTAAATAGGTCTTGACCGCTGTTTCGAATTGATCAGTGCCATGAAAACGATCGATGTCATTATGTGCCTTTTGATGTTTCTTCGTTCCTTTCTTCCCCATGAAAAGTTTATCGGCCTCCTTTCGATACTTTCTCATGATCCATTCGGAACGACGAGATTGGTTGCGATCTTTGGGAATTTCCTTGGGAGCATATGGGCTACGATCTTTCCGCCGATCGATCTCTCTCCAAGAAAGTTTCTCCCTTTCACCTTCGTCGCGATCCCGAGCCACTGTTTTCTCCAACCCGTTAGGACTTTAATTTCTTTATATCACCCCTTTGAAAAAAGTCAAATGGTTTAAGCGATTCATTAAAAATGATGAACTGTAAATGGCAAGGGATGAGTTGATTCCAAACTTTTATCCTTAATTTATCCATTCTTAACTCTGAATTCATGCATTGATCTTTTTTCATTGAGGGAGTATGATTCTCTCAATTTGAGTCAGTGACCAATTCATCTAATGGAGGCTTACTGCATGAAACAAGAGAGTGATTTAAAACAGATAAAGAAGATGACCAATCTTTCCCCTTTCTACCAACTTCTCGGGATGAAGGTCTTAGAGATCAAAGAGGGGACCAGCCGAATTGAAATGCCCTTTAGGAAAAAACTGACTCATCCCTTAGGGATCGTCCATGGTGGAGCCATTGCCTCTCTTGCTGATTCGGCGGTGGCCATGGCTCTGATCAGCCTCGTAAAATTAAGCAACCGAATTACTACGATTGAATTTAAGATCAATTTTTTTATTCCTGTCAGCAATGGAAAACTGACAGCCCAAGCCAGGATCATTCACAAGGGGTCCAAAATAGCCGTTGGCGATGTGGAGGTCAGAAACGAGCATGGCCAGTTGGTGGCAAAAGTGATGGCCACTTACCACATTTCAAACCCTATTTCAATTCAACATACTAAAGGAGAATTTTAAATTGCAAAATGTAGTGAGCCTTTATTTTTGACATTAATATTTTATTCCTGCACAGGCTTTGGTTTTTCGTGACGCTTTACCTCTACCCCTTGGGAGGTGATCAAGACCGTTACTACCTCCCCTGATTTTCCAAACTTGTCCAAGGCCTTTCCACCCAAGATCAGTTCAAGTCCCCCCGCATTTCCAATAATCATGCGAATTTGATTGGAGGCCTGAAGGGAAATCCCTTGCTCTGGCTGAAAGGTCATTTCTTTTCCGGGTTGATCATCCACCTGAACGCTCACCCACGTTTCTTCAACCGCTTTCAGTCGAAGGGCAAAGGGTTTTATTTCTGGAATAGCAGGAGGAGGGGTAACCGTAGGAGAAGGAGTAGGAAGTGAGACAGATGAAGTTTCAAGAGTAGGAGGAGAGGGGGTAAGAGAAGGCTTTCCTTCTGAAGGAGGTTTTCCTGGGACGGAATCCAAGGGAAGTTTAGAAGAGTGTGGATAAAAAAAATAAAAAATGATGAGACTTACCACAATAACTCCACCAAGCACCGCCACCTGTCTTGTATTCCATAAAATTTTTTGTTTGGACCGAGGGGCGCGAAGGGAAGGAATTTCCTGTTTGGCTACTGGGGCGGAAGTGGGTGAAACTTCTGCTTTGGTTTCAGGAGGAGGTGAAGGTGTTGATTCTTGCTCTGGCTTTGATAGCGGAGAAGGGCCGGAGGGGATGGTTTCCCCTCTTAGGGTTCGCTCATAACGGAGAAGGACATCATTGGGATTAAGATGAAGATATTTGGCATAGGATAAAAGAAACCCTTTGACATAGGTCGCCGCTGGAAGAAGGTGATGTTGATCCTCTTCAATGGCCCTGAGGATGTTTTCTCTCACCTTCGTACTTTTTGCCACTTCTCTTAAAGAGATCTTTTTAGACTCTCGCTGTTGCTTAAGATATTTCCCTAAGGTCTCCCCTTCATTCACAGATGAACTCCCTCAGGACAGATGGGTGAATGTGAGCGGATAGCCTAATTGATCTAAGACTTGGGAGTTTTGGGTCCAATTTTTTTCCACGCTTACCCACAATTCCAGATAGACCTTTGTCCCTAAGAAGGCCTCCACTTCTTTCCGTGCAGCTTCCCCAATCTTCTTAATTTTTTCTCCCCCTTTCCCGATGAGAATCTTCTTTTGAGAATCTCTCTCGACGTGAATCGTCGCCTTGATGAGCACCAGCTTTTTTTCGGGATTCTCTTTAAACGCCTCGATGGTGACAGCTGTGGAATAGGGAATTTCTTGGTAGCAGTGGTGGATCACTTTTTCTCGAATGACTTCAGAAACCCAGAAGCGTTCGGTTTGATCGGTCACCATGTCTTCAGGATAATAAGGTGGGGATTCGGGGAGAACCTTCACAATTTCCTCTAAGAGAATGTCTATCCCCTCTCCCGTCAGGGCGGAGACGGGAATGATCTCCTTGAAAGGATAATATTTTTGATATCGATCCATGATGGGAAGTAGACGTTCCCTTCTCACCAGATCCATTTTATTAATCACCAGAAAGCGGATCCCTTTGCTTCCTCTGAAAGATTCGATCATGGATTGGTCTTTTTCTACCAGTGGGGAATTCGCCTCAATGAGAAAGAGGAGAACATCCGCGTCTCGACCGGAGGCAATTGCCGTTCGCACCATCCGCTGGTTCAATTCAGACCGTCCTGAATGGATTCCAGGGGTATCCAAGAAGATGAGCTGTCCTCCACTCATCGATTTGATGCCGAGAATTCGGTTACGTGTGGTCTGTGGCTTTTCAGCGACGATGGCTACTTTATCACCGATGAGGCGATTGAAAAGGGTCGACTTTCCAACATTGGGTCTTCCCAAAATTGAAATAAAACCAGATTTGAAGGGACCCATACTTTTCCGACTTCAAATGGCTGATCGCGGTTTGTAGAACTTATTAGATTCCTGCCTTCGCAGGAATGGCCCACTGGTCTATAACTGCTTCGTCATGAGGGTAACGTCAGATCCAATACCTCTTGGATATGCTCAACTAAAACAAAGGTCATTTCTTTTTTGACATAATCAGGAATATCCTCAAGGTTCTTCTCATTCTTTTTAGGAAGAACAATGGTCTTCACCCCAGCCCGACGTGCTGCCAAGATCTTCTCTTTAATCCCTCCCACCGGTAGCACTCTCCCACTCAACGTTATCTCACCGGTCATCGCAATATCATGAGGGACAGGCTTTGCTTTTAAAAGGGACAGGACCGCTGTGGCGATGGTGATTCCAGCCGAAGGACCATCTTTGGGGGTTGCCCCAGAAGGGATGTGAATGTGAATATCACATTGCTGATAAAAATCCTCAGGGATCTGGAGGGCGGGAGCATTGGTTCGAATATACGAAAGGGCAGCCTGAGCCGACTCCTTCATCACATCACCCAAGGATCCTGTCAGGATGAGTCCTTTATCTCCACTCATCTTAGACGTCTCAATAAAGATGAGGTCTCCCCCATTTTCTGTCCAGGCCAATCCGGTGGCCACACCAATCCGGTCTCTCTCCTGCGCGACTTCTCGGAAGAATTTTTGAGGACCCAGAAGTTCCTCAACCGCTATGTCATCGATCACCTCTTTAGGTCTATGTCCCATGGCCAATTCTTTCGCGATCTTTCGACAAATGGTCGCAATCTCTCTCTCTAAATTTCGAACCCCTGCCTCCCGAGTATATTCCCGAATGATTTTAGAGAGAGCCTCTGGAGTAAAGGAAAGGGAATGATCCGTCAACCCATTTTCTTCTTTTTGGTGGGGGATCAGAAATTGAAAGGCAATCTTCTCTTTTTCCTCTTCTGTATATCCTGACAGATGGATCACTTCCATCCGATCCAACAAAGCAGGGGGAATTGGCGACAGGGTGTTGGCCGTCGTAATAAACAAAACACGGGAGAGGTCAAACGGGACGTCTAAGTAATGATCGGTGAATGAAAAATTCTGTTCCGGATCGAGCGTCTCAAGCAGGGCAGCTGCCGGGTCCCCACGGACATCCTGACCAATTTTATCTACTTCGTCGAGCATAAAGACCGGATTGGAGGTCTCTGCCCTCCGGATTTCTTGAATGATCCGACCTGGAAGTGCTCCCACATAAGTTCGGCGGTGTCCTCGAATCTCCGCCTCATCCCTTACCCCCCCCAAGGATATACGGATAAACTTTCTCTCCAAAGCGCGGGCGATCGACCGCCCCAAGGAGGTCTTCCCTACTCCGGGGGGCCCCACAAAACAGAGAATGGGTCCTTTCATGGGATCTTTCAATTTTTTTACAGCCAAAAACTCTAAGATTCGTTCTTTCACCTTTTCAAGATCATAATGGTCTTCGTTAAGGATAACCTGAGCCCGGGTGAGGTCCAGGTTGTCCTCTGTTCTCTTATTCCAAGGCATCGTGATGAGGTAGTCGAGATAGGTTCTTGAAACAGTATATTCTGCAGAAATTGGATTCATCCGTTCCAATCGATTGATCTCTTTATAGGCGATCTCTTCTACCTTTTGGGGCATTCCAACGTGTTGGACTTTATCTCGAAGTTCATGGAGTTCAGCTAAATAAGGGTCTTCGTCAGGTGCCTCCCGTTGACCGCGGAGGGATGGGCGTAGTGGATGATCTTTTAAAAATTTTCCTGCCTCTTTTCCAGCGTGAAGGAAGGGGTGGGGCCTCGCCGCAGTGGATTGGATTTCCCGATTGAAATGCTGGAATACCTTTTTCAATCGTTCCAGGGGGTCGATGGTCTCAAAAATTTCTTGTTGCTCCTTTGACCCCAAATGGAGTGTCATGGCAATAAGGTCGGCAAGCCGCCCTGGATGGTCAATCTTATCCAACGTCCTCAATAGTTCCTCAGGGAGTGGTTTCCCCATAGAGAGGGAAATCTTAAAAAGGGTCCCGATGCTCTGGACAAGGGTTTCAGAGAGGACGGTTCTCTCTTGCCGTTCGTTAATCTCATTGACATCCGCCTTGAAATAAGGGGTCTCATAGGTAATGTTCTCAAGAAACACTCTGGAAAGCCCTTCGACAAGGATTTTTATTCCCCGATTGGGCAACTTGACTAATTGGAGAATTTTGCAGACCGTCCCAATGGAAAGAAGATCTTTGGGCTGGGGGGCTTTGAGAGAAGGATCACGCTGGCCCACACATCCAATGAGACTGTTTTCTAATAACACCCTATTCAAAATCGCTAAGGCCTCATCCGACTGAAAAAATAGAGGAACGACTACATAAGGAAAGATGACTATCTCTTTCAGGGGAATGAAGAGCAGTCTCTGCGGGATAGAAATATTTTCTGATTTGTAAAGATACCTCACAATAAACTCCGGCTTGAAATGGACGATCAGAGATGATTATACGAAAATGAGGGTGTCAGTGTCAACGAAGCGCAAAAAGTTCTTTGAGGCAGGCCCACGCTTCTGGTGAGCACCAATCCCTCTGTCCTACAATCTTTCCCACTAACATCCCTTCTCGATCGATGAGGAATGTTTGAGGGACCCAGCCCCTCACCATATACTGGTCCATGACCTTCTCTTTCAAAAGCAAGAGCACAGGGAGGGATATTTTATTTTCTCTGATAATTTTTTCAGCCGCTTTCTTCCTTTCGCCATCGATGGTGATCAAAAGGATGGTTAATTGATCCCTCCTCCCAGTCAAAAATTTTTCCAATAAAGGGATATCTTCTTTACAGGAAGCGCACCAAGTCGCCCAGAAAGTTAACAGGACAGGTTTCCCTCTAAAATCACCTAGGGAGATCAGTTTCCCATCCATACTATTTAGAGAAAAAGTAGGCGCTTCCTTCTTTTCCTGGAATCTCTGGACGCCGAAAGATTGACAAGAAGGATAATCAGCCTGAACGGCGGAGGCCGTTCTTCCAACCTGGGGAAGGAGGAAAAGCAACGTGGCAATTCCGATCATCATGGATAGGACAAAAAGATTTCTTTTTATCATCTTCGTCTCCAGAGAAACACCTTAACAAAACCCTAAAATATATTTCTTCACCCGTCAATATATTCTTGAAAAGAGGTTTGAGAAGTGATAAGGTTAAAAACCAGGACGGGTTGTCCTTTAATCAAATGGCATCATTTCGTGCGAAAGAAGGAGGGGTCTATGGTGGGAGTAAACAAAGTCATCCTCATCGGTAATCTGGGCGCAGATCCAGAGGTCAAATACTTAAGCAATGGCACCACGGTGGCCAATTTTCGGATGGCGACGACCGAAAATCGGGTAAATCGATCAGGTGAGAAGACTGCCCTGACCGAATGGCATCGCATCGTGGCTTTCGGCCGATTAGCCGAGATATGTGGTGAATATTTAAATAAAGGAAAACAGGTCTATGTGGAAGGACGGCTCCGAACTCGAACCTGGGAAGACAAAGATGGAAACAAAAGATCGACGACCGAGATCGTGGCGACCCGAATGCAAATGTTAGGGGCGGCCGGAGCCCAGGGCGAAATTCCCGATAAGGGAGGAAGAGATTTTGATATCGACCAAGAAGCCCCCCCTGGACCTGATGAGGATGTCCCCTTCTGAATCGTAATGAATTCGGACTTGGGAGTTCGGAGTCTAATACCAAATACTCCTAACTCCCAACTCATAACGCCGAACAGTTAAAAGAGATACCTCCTCATGCTAACGCTTAGGAGAACTCCCACTCCGATGAGCGTGGAGATCATAAAAGACCCACCATAACTGAGCAGGGGGAGAGGAATTCCAACTACTGGCATCATACCCAATACCATTCCAATGTTGATGAAGATGTGCCAAAAGAGCATGGCCACTACCCCAAACGCGAGAATGGCACCAAAGCGATCTTTCGCCTGGACAGCAATGCGAAGCCCCCACAGAATGAATAAAAAATAGAGCCCCAAGACGAAGAGAGAGCCGACCAATCCCCATTCCTCTCCTAAGGCAGAAAAGATGAAGTCGGTTTGCTGCTCAGGGAGAAATCCTAATTTGCATTGCGTCCCTTTCATAAACCCCTTCCCAATGATTCCCCCTGAGCCCACTGCAATCTTCGATTGAATCAGATGATACCCAGAACCTAACGGATCCAAATCAGGATTGAAAAAAGTAAGGATACGCTTCTTCTGGTATTCTTTGAGAAAACCCCAGAGAAGGGGAACGGCAGAGGCTCCGGCCAATCCAATCGTCAGTAGTGAGGTCCACCGAATTTTAACAAAAATCAAAATCGAGAAAAAAACCAAGAGAAGGATGATCGCCGTCCCAAGATCGGGTTGTTTAAGGATTAAGATCATCGGCACAAAAAGGAGGAGGAAAGGGAAAGGCAGATGTTTCAACGAATAACCTTTCCGCTCCGGTGGCCGATGAAAAAACTTTGCCAGCGCTAAGATGAGAGAGAGCTTGACAAACTCCGAAGGTTGAAAGGAAAGAGGGCCTATTTTCACCCACCGCTGAGCCCCTGAGGTGATGATCCCGTAAACCAATACAACGATTAAAAGAAATAAGGCAATGGAATAAATGACATAAGCCATATCCGAAAAAGAACGATATTCGATGAAAGCGATCGTCACCATCACCATCAAACCGATCAGCAGCCAGAAGATCTGTTTAAGATATAGGGGCGTCCCAGACACTTCCATCTTCGCTGTAGCACTATAAAGGTTGAGGATTCCGATCGCAGCAATAGCCAAGACCATCCCTAACAGAGTCCAGTCAAAATGAATCAAGAGGCGTCGGTCAATCTGCATAATCGAATTCGCTTTGTTTCTCCAACATCTTGATCGGAGGTGAAGGCTCTGCGTTGAGGTATTTTGCAATCACCTTTTTCGCAATCGGGGCAGCGGCAGAGGCTCCGAATCCTCCGTGTTCAACCAAAACCGCAACGGAGATCTTGGGGTCCTCAAAGGGGGCATAAGCCACAAACCAGGCATGATCCCGAAATTTTAAGGGCATACGATTCATATCCCCCTTTTTAAAATTTTCGGGTAATCTGACGACTTGGGCGGTCCCTGTCTTCCCTGCCACTTTCACGTCTTTTAACTGACAATTCCAACCGGTTCCATGGGGATCGTTCACCGCACCCCGGAGAGCCTCCTGAACGATTCGAAGCGTTTTTTCTGAAACGTTCACTCTTCTCAACTCCACTGGGGGATATTCTTTTAATTTGTTCCCATAGATATCTTCCACCTTATCCACTACCTGTGGCAGAAAAAGCTTTCCTCCATTGGCAACCCCTGAAATGAGCATTAAGAGTTGCAAAGGGGTCGTATTCAAGTACCCCTGGCCGACAGAAAAAGAAAGAGTTTCGCCACTATACCAAGGAGCCCCAAATCGTTTCTTTTTCCACGAACTGGACGGAACGGTCCCTGATTTCTCATGAGGCAGGGAGATCCCGGTTACCTGACCCAACCCAAATTCATTGGCATAATGAGCAATGAGATCCACCCCCACTTTCAATCCAACTTGGTAGAAATAAATATCGCAGGATTCAACGATGGCACGGTGGAGGCTGATCGCTCCATGGCCCCCTTCTTTCCAACATCGAAAGTCCCGATTCCCGTAGTGAAAGGCCCCTGTGCAGAAAAATTGGGTGTCCGGTGTGATCATCCCCGATTCCAAACCTGCAATGGCGGTGATGATTTTGAAGACCGACCCAGCAGGGTATTGTCCTTGAATCCCTTTATTTTGAAGGGGGTGATGTGGATTTTCGACAAGGGATTTCCACTCTTCCGGTAAAATATTCCTTGCAAAAATGTCCGGCGGAAATGAAGGTTTGCTCACCATGGCCAAGATCCGTCCTGTTTTGGGATCCATCGCGATAAGGGCTCCACTCTTATCCTGATAGGCTTCCTCTGCAATTTTCTGGAGGTCCAAATCGATGGTGAGATAAAGATTGTTTCCGGGGGAGGGTTCAACGGTTCCCAAGGGTCTGATTTCCCTTCCCAAGGCATCGACCTCAATCTGCCGACCTCCGTCCACCCCTCTGAGAACATCTTCCCATCGATATTCTACACCATATTTTCCAATCAGAGTCCCCATCCGATAGGTCGCTTCCTTAGCCTGCTTCAATTCATTTTCATCAATTTCTCCGAGATAACCGATAAGATGGGAAGCCAACTCCCCATGATCATACGCTCTCCTTGGCCTGACATCTACGAAAAGTCCTGGATGATGAATCCGGTTTGATTCGAGTCGGACCAGTTCATTCCAATTGATATCCGATTTAATCTTCACTGGTTTGAAAGGCGCTCGTCGCTTTTGAGCTCTTAATTTCTCCTCAATCTCTTCAGGAGGTATATTCAACAACTTCGCTACTTCGTGGACGACTCCTGGATTCATTTTCAGGTCTTCCGGAATCAGATAAACTTCATACGAAGGCCGATTATGAGCTAAAATGCGCCCTTTTTGATCGAAGATGATCCCTCGATCCGCGGGGTTCTCTCGGAGTCGAATACAATTATTCTCAGACAATCGCCGAAGATCGGTTCCCTTGATGACTTGAAGAGACCACAGTCGAATGAAGATCATAAAAAAGCCCAAACCAATAAAAATCACCAGGTACTTATAAATTCCTTTGAAGTCTTCCATCCTCTGGGTATTCAATTCCATCATGGTTTATCCTTTTTCTTTGACTCCTTTACCAGGTTGAGAAAACCATAACAGAGATCCCTTCCCAAATAGGAAAAAAAAGAGCGGGGTGAAGAGACCTGTAAAAAACGATTGGGGGAGAAGCGAGGTAAAGAATAAGGGGTGGAATTTCGCAAGAGGCACAGATTGGAAGGTATTCATCAGAATTAAGATGAAAACCCCCTCCAAGAGGGCAAACAGGAAGGCGAAAAGGAACTGAGAATAAAATCCCTCCAGATAGATTCGTCCTTTCAAAAAGTATGCGGTAAAAAAAACAAGGGATCTGGAAAAGACGTAAAAACCCATGGCATTTCCAGAAAAAAGGTCGGTGAGATAACCCATGATGAAGGCCAGGATTCCACCGGAGATGGGTGGAAATAAAAAGGCTAAATAAAAGGTGAAGATGAGAAGAAGATCAGGCCTGACCCGATGGATGGGAAAGAAAGGGAAACAGCTGGCTTGAAGGATAAGAAAAAAGATTCCGACTAAAAGCAGAAGGACGATACGTTTCATTTTTTGGTTTTCTTTTCTTTTTTCCCTTTTTCTTCTTTGGGCGGAGAGGGAAGGAGTGGTTCCATGATGACAAAGACCTCTTCCAATTGAGTTAAATCCACACTGGGCACTAACTCCGCATATTGGAAGACACCGTGACCCCTCTTGTCGACCCTCCTGACTTCACCGATCCTCAGTCCCTTTGGAAAATTACCGCCCAATCCAGATGTGATGACAACATCTCCTACCGCCACCTCATCCGTACGAAGCAGATATTTCAATTGGCATCGGTTTTCTCCTTTCCCTTCAACGATGGCCTTGGCGCGGGTTCGCTGAACCACAGAATCGATGGCACTATTATAATCGGTCAGCAGAAGGACCACAGCATAATCGGGGGCCGTCTTCAGAATTTGGCCGACCACCCCTGTTGGCGAAATGACCGCCATCCCTTTTTTCACTCCATCCCGTTCTCCTTTATCAATCGTGAGGCTCTTAAACCAGGAAGAGGGATCCTGACCGATTACTTCGGCCCCAACCATTGATGAAGGTTTTTTTTCTCGAAATTGGAGAAGCTCCCTCAGCCGTTCATTGGCTAATTTTATCTCCTTCATCTGGTGATTCTCTTCTTGGAGTTGAGCTATTTTCTGTTTGAGGATCCTGTTCTCTTCTTCAAGGTTGATTAAAAAGAGGTATCGCTGGAAGGTCCCTTGGACAGTCTTGATGGCCAAGGTAGCCCCTTTCTGGAAAGGAGAGCAGATCTCCATCAATAGGGCATCGAAAAAATCGACTCCTTTCCTCTGTTTCGCTCTCAACGACATCAAAACGAGGGCGAACAACAAAAAGAGGACGATGAAAATGGGAAGGCTATATCTTCGGGAGAGGAAAAAATCACGAATCCTCATCAATCTCAGTATTGAACGGTTACCGTACGGAGTAATTGTTCGTTATCTAATACCATTCCTGCGCCCAAAACGATGGACGAGAGGGGATCATCGACAATCGTAATGGGAAGGCTCGTGACCTCGCGGAGTAACACATCGAGGTTTTTCAAAAGGGCCCCCCCACCCACCAGGACAATCCCTTTATCCACAATATCCGCGGCCAACTCGGGGGGGGTGCTTTCCAGAGTGATTCTCACGATATCAATGATGGTATTGATCGACTCAGCCAAGGCTTCTCGAACTTCCTCGCTATTGATTTCAAGCGTTTTAGGAATACCCGTCACCAGGTCTCTTCCTTTGACCTCGATGGTCTGAGGATTTTCTTCAGGATAGGCTGTCCCAATGTTAATCTTGATCAATTCAGCCGTACGTTCTCCAATGAGAAGGTTATATTTTCTTTTGACATACTGGACAATGGCTTCATCCATCTTATCCCCAGCCACTCGGATGGATTGACTGGTCACTATCCCCGACAGGGAAATGACCGCTACCTCTGTTGTCCCACCTCCAATATCCACCACCATATTCCCGGAGGCTTCGGTGATGGGAAGGCCTGCCCCGATGGCAGCCGCCATCGGCTCTTCGATCAAATAAATCTCTCTGGCGCCAGCAGATTGGGCTGATTCTCGAACGGCACGTTTTTCGACCGGCGTAATGCCTGAAGGAACAGAGATGACGACTCGAGGCCGAATCAAAGTTTTCCGATTGTGAACTTTGGTAATAAAATATCGAAGCATCTCACCGGTGATTTCAAAATCGGCGATCACCCCGTCCTTCATCGGCCGAATGGCAAAAATATTTCCAGGGGTCCGCCCCAACATCTCTTTGGCTTCACGACCAACAGCCAGGACATGCTTCTCACCTCTCGAATCTCTCTGAATGGCCACCACCGAGGGCTCGGAGGAGACGATTCCCTTTCCTTTTACATAAACAACCGTATTCGCTGTTCCTAAATCAATGGCCAAATCCGTCGAAAACAAACCCCACAATGAATCAAATACCATTTGCGGTTTTCCTTTCTAATGTTAAAACGTTAACATCTTAACAAATACTTCAATGTGATTCAAGAAAATTCATTCATTCCGGAAATAAACCATCCATGACGAGGTCTGAAATCAATAAATGGTCACTATTATTTAAGCAATAATCATGCCGAAAATTGGCAATTTTAAGAAGGACTCCATTTTCGAGAGTACCCCCTCAGTTGTGGGGTAATATTGGACCTTAAAGAGTCGGGAAATTCCCCCTTTAAAACCTTGTAAAGCGGTCTTTAAGATCATACCGATCGGCTGTTCTACTATTGGCACCGTGATTTTGGGAATCGAACCCTATAGAGGTGATGAGATAGAGGTTTGTTCTGCTTCAATAACAGGGATTACTTTCGAGAAAAGCCTTCGGTTAGGTGGCGTTGACCCTTTCCTGCGTAATAGGTTAAATAAGAAGCATGAAAATCCTCTTGATCTCACCCGAACGCGAGAGAAAAAAGGAAGAGGCCTTCCTCTTTAAGCTGAGTTTCTTAAACCTTCCTTACCTGGCGTCGGTGACCCCAGCAGGCGTGGAGGTAAAGATCGTAGATGAAGCCTTTGAAAAAATCGATTTCGAAGAAAAAGTGGACCTGGTCGGGGTGACGGCTCAGACGCCGGCCGCCCCTCGCGCTTATCAAATTGCAAAAGAATTTAAAAAGAGAGGAATTCCTGTAGTTATGGGAGGGGTTCACGCCAGCATGCTTCCTCAAGAGGCGATTCAACACGTTGATTCGGTTGTGGTGGGGGAAGCAGAAGAGGTCTGGCCAGATCTCATTAAGGATCTGAAAAGAGGCCAATTGAGACGGATTTACGTAGCCAGCGAGCCGTCCCATTCTTCTCACCTTCCCTTTCCCAGAAGAGAGCTTCTCAATGAAAAATTTTATTTCCCATTGAAACTACTCGAAACCACGCGAGGATGTCCCCATCACTGTGATTTTTGTGGAGTCTCAAAATTTTTTGGTTTTCGATACCGCCACCGCCCGATCCCTGAAATTGAGAGAGAACTCTGCACCCTTTTCCAAAAGGGACCGGTGATGAGTCCCAGATTAAAAAAAATCCTTTCTCTCGTTAGCATAGACCTTCCCTACTTCCTTAAAAAAAAGCTTCTCTATATTATCGATTCGAATATCGCAGGGGATAAACGTTTTTGCCTTGAACTTCTTTCCCTCCTTAAAGAATTTGATCTCCTCTGGTACGGCCATGCCCCTGTTTCGATTGCCTTTGATCAAAGCCTCCTTAAAGGGTTTGCCAAAAGTGGTTGTATTGCGATCAATATTGGCTTTGAGTCTTTCTCACCCAAGAATCTGAATGACATGGGGAAAGGGTTCAATCAGCCGGATCATTATGCAGAGGCGGTCCATCGGATTCATGATCAAGGAATTGGCATCATGGGGACCTTTATCGTCGGCTTGGATGATGATGATCCTAGCGTTTTTCAAAGAATCATCGATTTTTGCATCGGTTCAAAGCTCGACTGGGCCCTGACCTTCATCATGGCTCCCTATCCCGGGACGAATTCTTATCTTCGATTAGAAAAAGAAGGGAGGATATTCTGCAGGGACTGGGAAAAATACGATTCCCTTAATGCGGTCTATCAGCCCCTCCAAATGTCTGTGGAAGAATTAGAAAGTGGGATGAGGAGAACCTGGAAAGAGGTTTTTTCCATCTCTTCCATCTACAAGAGAATCCTCAAAAGGCCTTGGATCCATCCTCTTTTTTATTTGGGAATGAACTGGCAGTTTCACAAATTGACAAGAAAATGGTAGAATGAATGTTAATGAATATCCAGTTTTTTAAATTCGCTGCCTTCCTCTATTTTTTTGGGACATTGGCCTACTTAGCGTATATTATTTTTCTGAAAAGAGGTCTTTCTAAAATAGCTCTGATCGTCATATCCGTTGGATTTGCCTCCCACACACTGGCCCTCCTCACAAGATATATCGAAGCTGGCTATACTCCTGTGACGAATCTTCATGAGTCCCTCTCCTTTTTTGCGTGGATGATCATTGGAATACTTCTGATAGCAACCCTCAAATATAAGGTCAAGGTTTTGGGTTCCTTTCTCGCCCCCATTGCCCTCATCCTCATGCTATTTGCCTTTGCTCTTCCCAAAGAAATCCTCCCTCTGGCCCCCGTTTTAAAAAGTTTCTGGCATCCCTTTCATGTCATCTTCGCCTTTCTGGGCAATGCCATGTTCACCCTTACCTTCTGTTGTGGCGTGATGTATCTCATTCAAGAACACCAGCTCAAATCGAAAAAGATAGGAGCAATGACCAAGAGACTCCCTTCTTTAAATCTCCTGGATGATTTGAGCTATCAGTCCCTCAAGTTCGGATTTCCGCTTTTAACCTTAGGAATTATTACCGGGGCAGTCTGGGCAGAATACGCATGGGGAAGATATTGGGGGTGGGATCCGAAAGAGACTTGGTCCCTCATCACCTGGTTCCTCTATGCGGCATTGCTACATCAGCGTTTAACCGTTGGATGGAGAGGGCGAAAGGCGGCCATCATGGCCATTGTTGGGTTTTTAGCCGTTCTCTTCACCTTTTTAGGCGTTAACCTCATCCTGCCCGGACTTCATACCTATTCGAATTGGTAGGATTAACGGTAACTTCAACATTACTAAGGAGTCCATAATTGGAAAGACATATCGTTCTGAAAATCTCCCCAAATCCCTCTTTGCCAAAGAGGGATTTGGTCTTCAATGTCCATACAATTATGGACTGATTGGTAACCTTTATATTGAATATGGAACTTCTTGTTGTCGGACTCAATCACCATACCGCACCCATCGCCATTCGTGAATGTTTGGCCTTCTCAGAAGATCAATTGGAAGAAGCCCTTGCCAAGGTTCATGCCCTTTCCTCTGTCAAAGAAAACATGATCGTATCCACTTGCAATCGTGTGGAGGTTTATGCAGCGACCCGTGAAATAGAAAAGGCAATTCATGATCTGAAAGATTTTCTCTCCCGATATCATCAACTGCCCTTAAAAGAATTTGATAGAAGTCTTTACGCTCATATTGGGGAAGAGGCGGTGAGGCATGTCTTCCGAGTGGCTTCCAGCCTGGATTCCATGGTGGTGGGCGAACCTCAAATTTTGGGCCAGATCAAAGACGCCTATGATCGAGCGCAACAGTCCAAAACCTCCGGTCTCATCCTCCATCGTCTTCTTCACCGGGCTTTCCATGTGGCGAAAAGAGTCAGAACGGAGACGAAGATTGCGATCAGTGCGGTATCTATCAGTTCCGTGGCAGTGGAGTTAGCTGAAAAAATTTTTGGGTCACTCGAAAAGAAAACCATTTTGCTCATTGGCGCTGGGGAGATGTGTGAGCTGGCAGCCCGGCACCTCGTCTCCGGGGGGGCAGAAAAAATTTTAGTAACAAACCGCACTGATGAAAGAGCGATAGCACTCGCTCATCAATTCCGGGGAGAGGCCATTCCATTTGAAGAGATGGGAAGAGGTCTGAGGAAAGCTGATATCGTGATCAGCGCTACCAATTCCCCCCGATACCTGATCGACCATGACCAAATCATCAAGGTGATGAGGGACCGCAAGCAACGGCCCATCTTCTTTATTGATATCGCAGATCCTCGAGATATCGAACCCAAAGTCGGTGAGATCGAAAACGTCTACCTTTACAATATCGATGACCTTCAGAAAGTCGCCCAAGAAAACATCAAAGATCGCGAAAAGGAAGCTCAAAAGGCAGAGGAGATTGTTAAGGAAGAGGTCGTCAAATTCGTCAACTGGTACCATTCTCTCGACGTCACACCGACCATCGTCGCCTTAAAGAAAAAGTTTGAGGAGATAAGAAAGAAGGAACTCGAAAAAACGCTCTCTCTTCATCCGGACCTTTCCGATAGGGAGAAAAAGTCCTTAGAGGCTTTAACCGCTGCTATCGTCAATAAAATTCTCCACACCCCCATCACCCTTTTGAAGCGAACCGATGAGGAAGGGATGTCGGACCTTTATCTTGACACCCTCCATGTCGTTTTTGGTCTACCAGAAAAATCATCAGAACCCTCTGGAGAAGAACTCGAGGAGGAGAAAAAGGAACTCACAAGCGAAGATGCCTGATGAACTCAAAATCGGAACTCGTGGAAGCCAACTTGCCCTTTACCAAGCCAATTGGGTCAAGGGGGAACTCATCCGTGGTCATCCCGACCTCAATGTCACGCTGATCCAAATTAAAACGACGGGAGATAAAATTCAAGATGCCCCTTTAGCCAAGATTGGGGGGAAAGGTCTTTTCGTCAAAGAAATTGAAGAGGCCCTCATTCAAAAGAAGATTGACCTCGCCGTCCATAGCATCAAAGATGTCCCCACGGATTTTCCGAAGGGGCTCCATCTCTCGGTCATCACCAAGAGAGAGGACCCTCGAGATGTATTCATCTCCAGAGAGGGGAGACCATTGATGGACCTTCCCCAAAAGGCAAAGATAGGAACCAGCAGCTTAAGACGGCAAGCCCAACTACTTCATCTCAGGAGCGATTTTGAGCTCATCCCTTTGAGAGGGAATTTAGATACCCGGCTGAGGAAATTAAAAACGTTGGATTTAGATGGGATTGTCCTGGCTCTCGCAGGGGTCAAGAGATTAGGCCTTGAAGAAAAGATTACCGAGATCCTCCCTCCAGAAATCTCTCTGCCCGCCATCGGCCAAGGGGCATTGGGTATCGAAACAAGAAAAGGGGATGAAAGGGTTGAAGAACAAATCCAATTCCTGAAAGACCAAGATTCCTGGATTGCTATCGCCGCCGAGAGGGCCTTCTTAAAAAAATTGGAGGGGGGGTGCCAAGTTCCCATTGCGGCGTTTGCACGGACCATTGGAACTGCTCTCCACATCGATGGGTTGGTGGGAACGATCGATGGAAAGAAACTGGTCAGACATCATCTTACGGGCCCCATTGAGAAGGCAGAACAGCTCGGCATCGAACTGGCTGAAATCCTCTTGAAAAAAGGAGCCAGAGAAATTCTCAACGACGTTTACCAAAAATCTGGGCCGACGATCCAAATATGAAGACGAATCATAACAACCTCCCCCCGCCCTCTTCTTCTTCCCTTGAGGAAGAGGAAGGGTTGAAGGGAAAGAAAATTCTTATCACTCGCGCCCGTGAGCAATCAGGTGAATTTAAAGCTCTCCTTAAAAAATATGGGGCAGAGGTGGTGGAATTCCCCACGATTGAGATTGCCCCTCCCCTTCGTTGGAAAGAACTCGACAAAGCCATCGATCGATTCGAATCCTATGATTGGATCATCTTCACCAGTGCCAATGGAGTTCATTTTTTCTGGCAAAGGCTAAAAGAAAAAGGGAAACCAAATCTTCCTTCTTCCTTGAAAGTGTGTGCAATTGGACCGGCGACTTCCCGCCAATTAAAGAAGAAGAAAGTTTCAGTGGCTTATATGCCGAAGGAGTATATCGCCGAGTCTATTCTGAAAGGATTTGAGAAGAGGCCGATGAAGGGAAAACGGGTCCTTCTGGCCCGTGCTAAAACGGCACGGGACATTCTCCCAAAAGGGCTAAAAAAAATGGGGGCAAAGGTCAAGGTGGTGGAGGCTTATCGAACGATCAGACCAAAGGGTGGGGCGAAAAGACTGAGGGAACTCCTGGCCAAGGAAAACATTGACGTCATCACCTTTACTTCCTCTTCGACGGTAGACCATTTTGCTCAATTCCTAAATAAAAAGAACCTCAAAAAACTGTTAAAGGAGAGGGTCATTGCTTGCATCGGACCGGTTACCTCTGCGACCGCAAAAAAATGGGGAATGAAAGTCCAGATTCAACCAAAGGTTTATACGATTCCTGCCCTGACTCGATCGATTGCTTTATACTTCTCGAAAAAGTGAACTTAGCGATTTTAAATTTTTCGGAATGCGGATTGTGGAATGCGAAATCAAAAGAAAACAGTTGAAGTCATCCTTTTTGATCTCGGAAATGTCGTTCTTCCTTTCAACCATTACCCGATTGCAGAAAAGCTCTCTCGATGGACCCAAAATAAGGAATTTCAAGATCCTCAAAAGATATTTTCTTTTCTTTTTGATTTTCAAAAAGGAATCATCAATGACTTTGATATAGGGAAACTGTCTCCCCAGGAATTTTTTCATACCATCCAGAAGCATCTCGATCTTTCCATCCCCTATGAGGAGTTTATCCTCATTTGGAATGACATCTTTATAGAAGATCACGAGGTCTCTCAGATCATCCTTTCGTTAAAGGGGAAATGGAGACTCGGCCTTCTCTCCAACACCGATCCCCTCCATTTTCATTACATCCTCTCAACGTTTCCCATCCTGCAAACCTTTGATCGACGGATTTTATCGTATGAGGTTGGGTTTAAGAAACCCGCGTTCGAAATCTACCAAAAGGCCATTCAGTGGGCATCCGTTAATCCAGAAAAAATTCTTCTCATCGACGATATCAAAAAATATGTTGAAGTGGCCATCTCCCTCGGCATGCAGGGAATTCATTTCACCTCTTCTGCCCATCTCAAGAAAGAGTTACATAAAAAGCTGGGAATAAAGGTGGAGTAACGTGGAAACAATTCGGGATTTTTAGGAAATTTCCTTCCCACTTTTACCTTTTTTCGACAGGAAACAGGAAACTTAAAATAGAAAAGCATTTTATCTCAATTGTCTCGAATTACCCTCTATTTTCAGCAATTGAATTCAAGGGAAAAAGGAAGAGGATTCGGTATGAGTTTTGCTCATTATCAATTCAAATGAAAATTGCGGACGTTTGGAGAAAATCAGAAAATAGTAAATTCCGAAGGGGGACCGATTGAGATGGTCGTTTATGAATTTTACTGGCGAGATCCAATAAAGGGATACCAACGGATTGGGAAATTACCGGAAAGAAGAAAGAGCCCGGTCAGAATCACCCAAGAATCCATCATCAATTGGGGGAAAAAGATGATAGGTGAGAATGTCAATGCCAATGACCTCTTCTTTATTAAGACCACAGCCAATGAAAAAATAAAGGGACTTCCTCCGATTCATCCTACTTACAAGCCACTAAAAGAACTTGAAGAAGAGTATTAATTCATACCATTGTTGCTAAATAATGGATCGATCCTTACTCCCCCCTATCTTTTTGCAAAGAATTTAAGAGCACAACTTCATCCCACAACTGCATAAAAATAATTTAAAATCCAAATCATGCGATTCTGATGATGGGTATCTTCAATTCAAGCCCAATGTTAGAAATGGAAAGAGATTTGTATTATATTTGATCTTAGGAGTGGCGATGGAAAAGGTTAGGCTGGGCAAAACAAATTTAATGGCGACAAAATTGGGGTGGGGTGGAATTCCCATCCAACGGGTCGATGAGCGTGATGCAGTTTCCGTCATAAGGGCGGTGATTGAAATGGGAGTCGATCTCTTGGATACCGCCCGTGCTTATACCAACAGTGAGCATCGAATTGGATTGGCCCTTCAAAAAATAAATAGGCGGGTCATTCTTTCAACAAAATCTCTTGTCCGTACAGCGAAGATTTATAACGAGGTGCATGAAAGTCTCAAACAGTTGAGGGTTAAAAAAATCAATATCTACCATCTTCACGGTGTCTCCAGCTTCGAAGAGTATGAGAAAGTCATGGCTCCCGAAGGGGCTTATGAAGGATTAATCCGTGCACGAGACGAAGGATTAATCGACCACATCGGCATCACCAGCCACAACCTCCCTGTATTGGAGAAGGCGCTCATGGAGGGGCATTTTGAAACCATCATGGCTTGTTATAGCTTTTTAGAACCAGAGGCAGCTCAAAAAGTATTTCCATTGGCGAAGCAAAATGATGTGGGTGTATTGACCATGAAGCCATTCTCTGGTGGGGTGATCGAAGAGGCCGGCCCTGCCCTGAGGTTCGTCTTATCTACACCGGGCATCGTACCCATCCCAGGATCAGAGACACTGGAAAGGGCCAGTGAGAATTGGAAGGTTTTTGCAAGGGGGTATACCCTCACAGAGCATGATAAGGAGCGAATCGAAAACATCAAAAAGGAATTCCATCAGCGATTCTGCAGGCGTTGCGACTACTGTCAACCCTGCACGGAAAAGATCAATATTCAATTTATCATGGGATTGAAGACGATTGTCAAACGATTCGGTGGTCATGTTCAGGAATTAAAATGGATGACAGATTTAATTGAGAGAGCCCGAAATTGCTCAGAATGCGGAGAATGCTTACCCCGTTGTCCTTACCAGTTGCCCATTACCGAAATGATCAAAGAAAATTTGGCTTGGTTTGATAATCTGAGGAAGCAGTAAAAACAGGATAGTCGAAATGGGCGAAAATGATCACGAGCCTTTTAAAGCCACCCCCACCTATTCTACGATCTCCACTTTGATGAGGTTGGTCGTTCCTCGAATGCTGATCGGAACTCCCGCGATGATGACGATCCGGTCTCCTGTTGAGGCCATCCCTAATTCCTTAGGAATTCTTTTCGACCTCTCCAACATCTCATCCGTATCTTTCCACTCAGAGACAAGGATGGGATAGACTCCCCAGCAGAGATTAAGCCTTCTGACCGTTGATAGATGTCTGCTTAAAGCCAGAATGGGTTGTTTGGGCCGAAGTCTTGACACCCAGCGAGCTGTGCTTCCCGATTCGGTTGGCGTTGTGATCACCTTTGCCTCCACATCCTGCGCCAGTAACGAAGCTGCATAGGTGATCGCCTGCTGGAGATTCATTTCCTCATCTTTCTCCTTCCTCAAAAATAGGGGGTGAGGAAATTCTTCTTCTGCTGATTGAACAATCTTTGCCATCATCTGGAATGCTTCAACGGGGAATTGGCCGCTGGCTGTCTCCTCCGAGAGCATGACCGCATCGGTCCCATCGTAAATGGCGTTGACGACATCAGTCACCTCCGCCCGGGTGGGTTGGGTATGGTCCACCATGGAACGAAGCATCTGGGTGGCCGTGATCACAGGTTTTCCTGAGGTGTTAGCCTTCCGAATCAATTTCTTCTGAACATTCGGAATCTTTTCAATCGGAGTCTCCAAACCTAAATCACCTCGGGCCACCATAATGCCATCTGAGGCCGAAATAATCTCGTCGATATTTTCCAATGCCTCTTTTCTCTCAATCTTTGCAATGATCGGCAGATTTGCTGACTCTTTCTTTAAAAAATTTCTTACCCTCTCGATGTCGGAAGCTTTTTGAATGTAAGAAAGGCTCACCAAATCCACGCTCTGCTGAATGCCGAACAGAAGGTCTTCATGATCCTTCTCTGTAAAGGTCGAAACCAGAGGGGTCCGGGTGGGAAAGTTCATCCCCTTATGAGAAGTTAACACCCCCCCTACCATGACCCGACATCGAACATTTCTTCCGTCGCTATCCAATACCTGAAGGTCAATCGTTCCATCTGCTAGCAGGATTCTATCGCCTGGTTTGACATCGTTGGGAAGAGCAGAATAAGTGACCGTCGCCTTGGTTTCGTCGCCGATGAGTACCTGGTTGGTCAGATAAAACTCCTTCCCTCTTTTTAACTCTGCCCCACCTTTTTTCATCATGCCGATCCGAATTTTAGGACCACCGAGATCTTGAAGGATGGCCACGGGTTGTTTCAATCGCTCAGAGATTTGCCGGATGGCTTTGATCTTCTTTAAATGCTCTTCATGGGTCCCATGAGAAAAGTTGAGGCGTGCCACATTCATCCCACCTTTAATCATCTCTTCAAGAATCTGTGGCGACTCACTTGCCGGACCAATGGTGCAAACAATCTTCGTCTTTCGCCTTTCCACTTGATTCATTCTTCCCCTCACTATTTGAAACGAGACGGAATTATTCCCATATTTAAAAATATTATCTTAAAGCTTCTTCCCTGTCTATAAAATTATAGCCATTCGTAATCCCACAGTGATGGGTTAGCACTCCATTGTCCCAACAGGAATGCTTTCGAAAATCTTAGAATTCGGGTTGGAATATTATCTTTCATGTTAAGGCTGGATTCGCCGATGGAATGGAGTCGTGAGATAGGCTGAGTGAACCGATCAAGTGAAAGAACGAAGCGAAGGTTCCCCCTCTAACATTTTCTCCAGCCTCCCTATCGGTCCTGTTTGGTACCCGAAACGGAGGGATGACAATTATAGCCATTCTTTATTTGCAAAATTTATTTTTATGGATATAATTTCTCGTTGAATAATCTTATTAAAAAATTAAAAGAAACCTCGAGGGGGAGGTATGAACAATATTCTCAACATCCTGTGGATCATCATTTTGATTCAGATCTTCATCCCCTTACTCATGAAACGCTTTTTGGCCGCCAAACGACTGAAGATCATGCGGGATATCGAAAAAAAACGCGAATCCCGAGTCGTCACAATGATCCATCGACAGGAAACCATGAACTTTTTGGGCTTTCCCATCGCACGATATATCGACATCGAAGACTCAGAGCATCTGCTTCGAGCCATCCGCATGACCCCCATAGATATGCCCATCGATCTTGTCCTGCATACCCCGGGTGGACTCGTCCTTGCTTCGGAGCAGATCGCCTGGGCTTTGAAACGTCATCAGGGGAAGGTCACCGTCTTTGTCCCGCATTATGCCATGTCGGGCGGGACGCTCATCGCCCTTGCTGCGGATGAAATTGTTATGGATCCTGATGCCGTCTTAGGCCCCGTCGACCCCCAGTTGGGAAGCCCTCAGACCGGATACTACCCTGCTGCTTCGATCCTAAAGGCACTGGAACAACCGAACCCCAATCGCGATGACCACATCCTCATTCAGGGTGATATCGCCAAGAAAGCCATTGCACAGGTTTATCAAACGATCTACAGGCTGCTCTTGGAACATCAGACCCCAGAAAAGGCTTCGGAATTAGCCAAAATGTTTAGCGAGGGACGTTGGACTCACGATTATCCAATAGATTTTGAAGAGGCAAAAGCTATGGGGCTTCCAGTCAGTGAACAGATGCCAGAAGAAATATACCAATTGATGGAACTTTTTCCTCAAGCAAAACCGCAACGCCCTGGGGTAGAATTTATCCCGATCCCTTATCGGACTCCTGGGGCCCCGGGCAAGGGGGAGAAATAGATTTACACGAATGACGAAGATTGACCTCGTCGTGAAATGGTCTGAACTTAAAACAGGAGTTGAATGGGGCAAAATAGAATTTAAAACCGGAGGAGGTATTCGGAGATGGTATGGAAGCCAAGTGAGAGAGAAGAAGAGTATTTCGTCAGAATGGACTTTGAGAAAAAGAAGAAAGCCGAAGAAGAAAAACAGAAAAAACTTGCAGAAGGAGAAAAAAAGAAGCTCAAAGAGCTCCATTATATGAAATGTCCGAAGTGCGGGATGGACTTACTTGAGATCGATTACAAAAACATCAAAATCGATAAGTGTTCCGGATGCGAAGGCGTTTGGCTTGATCCGGGCGAATTGGAAACGGTTTCACACCTTGAAAAAACAGGTCTCGACAAATTATTTAGTGTCTTCAAGAAGTGAACCCCTACCTTGACTTCGATGATGGCCGTCCGGGTGGAGTCGAGACCCGATCTTGATTATCCAGCTCTACCTTTTTTAAAGAAGCGACGGTCAGGTTGAAGGCGTTTTTTGATCTGTCATGTTTGGCCGAAGCGACGTTCGTAAGGCCTTGGGAATCCAAACAAGAAGAGTAAGGATGATCCCCAAAAGAATCGATCCCAAAATGGTATACACGAGGGAGGTCTCAAATTTCCATAAAAGGAATCTGATCGTTACCGGTGGGGCGCCTGAATTTTGCACTGCAAAGATGGCAAGACCGATCGCCATTAGAAAAATGAACCAGTAAAGCACCTTCATCGATTTCCCTCCTTCCAGTTAGGTTAGACGAAATGGTTAATAGGGATGGGACAAGAAGCCATCAAAGATATCGGCCAGAATCTGATTGATCATCGCCTCCACCTTTTCGGGGGTTGACCGAGCCACGGTCATCTCCCTCTCCGCCTCCACATTTCGCGTAAAGACTTTACCTTCTTTCTTCACCCCCAAATGGAGGGTCAGTTGGACCGCGACCTTCATCTTGGTTTTAAAGGTGGAAGCCTCCCCATCCGTCCAGAATTTTTTGATTTCGACCATCAGCACGGAGTCAGTCTCCATGTTTTTTAGAGATTCGGGTCTTCCATCCCAGTGAGAGAGGGGAAGGATCTTCACGCCATAACGGATCAGGACATTTGATAAAGACTCCTGGATGGCCTTCTCCAATGGAAAGGGATCACTCTTGAAATAATGAGCCTCTCCACGAGCAGTGGTATGAAGACCAATATATAAAGTATCCGATCTTTGGTCCTCAAACGGAGCCATGGCAAGGGTGGAGCCGATCTTCTGCTGAAGAGATGAAAATTCTTTTGTGGGTTGATATCGAAGAGAGAGCGAATGCGTCCCTGCCTTGGCGCACCCCAACACATAGAAACCTAAACAGAGAATAAACAACCTACGATTTGGTTTCATCCCATGCTCTCCTTTCTTTTAAATTATCTTATCACACTTCTAAAAAATTTTCTCTCCCTCTAACCAAGTGGCTTTGACGATGAGTTCATTATGGTATTCAAACAGGACTAAATCAGCAGACTCGTCGGGAAGGATTTGGCTTACCGATCCGGGGAATAATGTTTGAGGGTTTTTCGTTGCCATGTGAATGGCCGAAGCCAGATCAACTCCAGCAAACCGAATCACATTGGTGATGGCGCGATCCATGGTTAGGGTCGAACCTGCCAGACGAGCACTTCCAGCTAATCGTGCGGTTCGATCAAGACCCACTTCTACATCTAACTCACCCAAGGTATATCTTCCCGGAGGAGCCTCTGCCCCAGCCATGCTATCGGTAGTGAGTAAAATCCGATCAATTCCTTTTCTCCAAATGTACTTTTTTAATAAGGGTGCGGGGAGGTGAACCCCATCAGCGATGAGGCTCGCCATCAATTGGGTCATGGTCAATTGCTTTTGGATGAGGTTTTGATATGGAGGAGAAATGCCCGAAGGAGCATTCCCAAGATGAGAGCAGAGACGAGCCCCTGCCTGAACAGCTTCTTCAATCATATTTTCAGGGGCATGAGAATGTCCGATTCCAACTACAATCCCCTGGGCAACTGCTTTCTCGATAAAAGGGATCGCTCCTTTCAACTCGGGCGCTAACGTAATACACTTGATCCGGCCTTCACATGATTCCTGAAACTTTTCCAATTCTTCCCACTCTGGGAGGCGAACAAACTCATGAGAGTGAACCCCTCTTGGCCCTTCCTCAGGAGAGATATAGGGCCCTTCGAGATGGATACCAAGACACATCTTCTTTGAAAAAGGATCATTGCTTATTGCCTTGGCAAGCTTTTTTAACTGCTGAACCATCCTTTCATGGGAGGAAGTGATGAGCGTAGCAAGAAAGTGAGTGACACCGGTGGAAGCCAGCAAGCGGACTGCCCGATGAAACCCTTCATGGGTCAAATAAGGACTATTAAAATCTACACCTGCAAAACCATTGACTTGAGGATCGAAAAAACCTGAGGAGAGATAAAGATTGGTCCCACCGAAATCATAGGCCTTACCTTTTTGATAGGGTTCAATCTGAGTGACCTTCCCATCCTCAATGACGATGGTAACGAATAACTTCGTTTCTGGTATTTTCCCAAGAACAATCATGATGGTTTCTCAATAAAATGAGATAGGGTACCGAATGGTTTTAAAATATGGCCCTTCACCTTATTCATAGACAATTAATTTAAAATATTGTAAAAAATAAAAAAAGACAACGTCAAGGAGGTCAAATGAAGTTTCCCCAATATAGACCGAGAAGGTTGCGAAAAGATGAGATATTTCGTAGTCTGGTCCAAGAAACTCATCTCAGACCGGATGACCTCATCCTTCCTTTCTTTGTCCGCCCTGGGAAGGGAATGAGACAACCTATTTCCTCCATGCCCGGGCATTTCCAATTCTCTATCGACCTCTTGGTTAAAGAGGTAAAAGAGGCTAAATCCTTGGGAATTCCAGGAATCATTCTTTTTGGAATTCCGGAAAAAAAGGATG
This sequence comes from Syntrophaceae bacterium, assembly GCA_013388645.1. GTDB lineage: Bacteria > Desulfobacterota > BSN033 > BSN033 > UBA1163 > UBA1163. The sequence continues at coordinate 28,542 of JACAEV010000125.1, forward strand.
AACTTGGATCAGAGGCCTATGCAGAGGATGGGATCATCCAGAAAGCGATCAGGCGTATTAAAGAAAAGGTGGACGGCATCCTGGTGATCACCGATGTCTGTCTTTGTGAGTACACCAGCCATGGTCATTGTGGCGTTGTTGAGGGAGGAAGAATTTTAAATGATGAAACACTTGACCTTTTAGCCCGTCAAGCCCTCTCTCATGCCAGGGCTGGAGCAGATATGGTGGCACCGTCAGATATGATGGATGGAAGGGTGGGGACCATCCGAAAAATCTTGGATGAAAATCAATTTGAAGATCTTCCCATCCTGGCCTACTCAGCAAAATATGCCTCCAGTTTTTATGGACCTTTTCGGGTGGCTGCTGAATCAAAACCCCAGTTCGGTGACCGAAAATCTTACCAGATGGATCCAGCCAATGGGGAGGAGGCTTTAAGAGAGGTTCGTCTTGATATCGAAGAGGGCGCGGATATCATCATGATCAAACCCGCCCTTCCTTATTTAGACATCATCTATCGGGTGAAGCAAACCTTTAACATACCAATGGCGGCTTATCAGGTCAGTGGTGAATTTGCTCTGATCAAAGCTGCTTCGCAGCTCGGTTGGGTGGATGGAGAGCAGGTGATGATGGAATCGCTACTCTCCATTAAAAGAGCAGGTGCTGATTTCATCCTCACCTACTTCGCCAAAGAAGCAGCTCGAAAACTCGATAGGGGAAAATCGTTTCTGGGTCCGGAGCGATGAGTCACGAGTCAATCAATAAAGCGAAAGCTTCACCCCTTGCATCTCACGCCTCATCCCTCACGAATCATCCATTAAGGATGATCGCATGGGAATTGACCCGAAGTTGTAATCTCGCCTGCGTTCACTGTCGGGCTTCTGCAGAAGTTGGGCCCTATGAAGGAGAACTCTCAACCCAAGAGGTTTTCAGGGTGATGGATGAAATTGCCTCCTTCAGCCAACCTGTAATCATTCTGACAGGTGGGGAGCCATTGCTTCGTTCAGATGTCTTCGATCTGGCCTCTTATGGAACAGCCAAAGGGTTTCGAATGGTGATGGCGACCAATGGAACATTATTCAATGAAGAAATTGTCCAAAAAATAAAGACATCGGGGATTCAACGAATCAGTGTCAGCCTCGATGGCCCTACGGCTGAGACACACGATGCCTTCCGTAATGTCAAGGGTTCTTTTGAGGGCTCCCTTCGGGGAATCGAGATGGCAAAGAAGGGGGGTATCGAATTCCAGATCAACACCACCATTACTCGGATCAATCTCCATTTGATTCCGGATATCCTCCGCCTGGCAGTCGATCTGGGGGCAGCCGCTCTCCATATCTTTCTTTTGGTGCCGACCGGGAGGGGTAAGGAATTAAAAGACCAAGAAATCTCGGCACAGGATTATGAAAAAACCCTTCATTGGTTTTACGATCAGATCGATAACGTTCCTCTCCAACTCAAGGCGACCTGTGCTCCTCATTATTACCGCATTCTCCGCCAGCAGGCAAAAAAGGAAGGGAAGAAGGTCACTCCAAAAACGCATGGGTTGGATGCCATGACCCGGGGATGTTTAGGTGGTATTTCCTTTTGCTTCATCTCCCATGTCGGCCAGGTTCAGCCCTGTGGTTATTTAGAGTTAAAGGGGGGAAACGTCAGAGAAAAACATTTCAGAGAGATTTGGGAAAAATCGCCTATCTTCAAAAATCTTCGAAATACCGATGGCTATCAGGGAAAATGTGGAAGGTGTGAGTTCAGAAAAGTCTGTGGAGGGTGTCGGGCACGGGCCTACGAACTCTCCGGCGATTATATGGCGGAAGAACCCTATTGCATCTATGAACCGCTTTAACTCGATAGACCTCTTGAAGAGGTGGTCTACAAACGATACATTGAAAAGATTCGATTCACTCGCCTCTTTCATTTTGTTGCCCGAGAAGATTGGGTGCCCGGTATGAAATTATTCTCTAAATCCTACTTTCGTTTCCGAATGAGCTTAACTTTCAAATTCATCCTCGCCATGTTCTATTTGGTGTTAATGAGCGCGGTGGCATTTGGATATTTCTTCGCAGCGAGAGAGAGCACTCTTCTTCGAACCCATTTGGAAGACCAGGGAAAATTAATTGCCAATTCGATCAGCCAATTCTCGGATCAGGGCATCATGCATGCTGATCCATTTTTTTTGCAACACCTTGCAGAGAAGATCGTTGAGGATGAAGACGTGATCTTCTTTTCGGTCTCTGACCAAGATGGGAAACCGTTGATCCATGTCATTAAAAAGGGAGCCGCCTTCGAGCCAACCTCCACCTATCTGGTCACCCAACCGATCCGATCAGAAACCGGCCAGCAGATCGGATCCTCCCAAATTGGATTTTCTCTCTTTAAATTAAACCAACGAATGTATGAAATGAGGAGAGAGATTCTTCTGGTCACCTTAGGGGTGATCGGGATGGGAATTTTATTCACCCTCATTTTGACTCGAGTTCTCCTTCGACCGATCGAAAAGTTAGCGGAAGCGACGGAAAGGGTGGCAATGGGAAAATTGGTCCAGACGGTGGATATCCGCTCGAAGGACGAAATAGGAGACTTAGCCAGAGCGTTTAACCAAATGACTCTCCAGCTAAAAGAATCGAGGGATAATCTTGAAAAAAAAGTGGAGGAGAGAACTCACCAGTTGGAGGAGAACATCGCAGAATTGAACCAGGCCAGGACGTCCACCCTTAAGATGCTTGAAGAGCTCCAGGCCGCCAAAAAGGAATTGGAAAGGGTCAATTGTGAGTTGCAGGAAATGGACGAAGCGAAAATGAAATTCATCGGCATGGCCTCCCATGAATTGAAAACCCCCCTCACGGCAGTGAAGGCCAATATTGACTTCATCCTTTCAGAAAAAGAGGGGAAGGTCCCCGACTATTTAAAATCTTATCTTCTCACCATCCAGAGGAATACCAATCGCATCCAGATGAGAATGGACCAAATGTTAGACCTCAGCCGGATTAAATCCGATCGGCTCCTCTTCAACCGGGAGCCCCTCCGGCTTTCCGAGCTCATCGGAGGGGTGATCAACGAAGTGACCCCTGTGGATAAAACCCTCTCCGTCCAGATCGACATTCCATCCGAGCTTCAACTTTATGCAGATAAAAATGCCCTTCACGATATTCTCATTAACCTCCTTTCAAATGCTTTCAAATTCACCAGCGATGGAGGACAGATTACGATCATTGCCAAGCAGAGCGGCCAATCTACTCTCGTCCAGATTAGAGATACAGGGATCGGTATTCCGGAGGATAAACTCCAAATGATTTTTGATGAATTTTATCAGGTCGAAGGGGGAAAGCATGGCGGGACGGGCTTAGGGCTCGCCATTGCCAAGCGATTAGTTGAAGAACACGGTGGACAACTTTGGGCAACCTCTAAATTGGGAGAGGGCTCTATCTTCTCCTTCACCCTCCCCCTCTCCAAGGAGAATGAAGATGGAAGAATCAATCAATCGTAGAGAAGGAAAGGGGAAAGTTCTCATCGTGGATGATGCACCCGATACTTTGGAAATCATCCAGAAACTTCTCTATTATGAAGGATACGAGGTCTTGGTCGCTTCAAGCGGTGAAGAGGGGATCAAGAAGGTGGAGCAGGAAAAACCCGATGTCGTTTTAATGGATATTAACCTCCCGGGAATCGATGGTACGGAGGCCCTGAAGAGAATCCGTCTGATCAATCCAATTCAGTGCGTCATCATCCTGACGGCATTTGCAACCGTGGACAATGCCATTCAGGCCCTCAAAGAAGGGGCTTCGGATTTCGTCAAAAAGCCTTTTGAGAATGAGCATTTGATTCACATCGTTAACCAGGGCTTGGAAAAGTTTAGGACCCTGAAGGAGAAAGAAAAATTAGAGGAAGATGTGAAGAGGCTTTCTATCACTGATGATTTGACGGGCCTTTTCAACCACCGCCACTTTTACGAGAAATTAGAAATTGAACTGACTCGAGCAAAACGTCAGAAGACCTCCCTCTCCCTTTTAATGTTCGACCTCGACCATTTCAAAAGATATAATGACCTCAAGGGCCACTTAGAAGGGGACAAGGTATTAAAAAGGATCGGGGAGATCGTCAAACGCTCGATTCGATATCATATAGATTCTGGCTATCGCTACGGAGGAGACGAATTTGCCGTTTTACTCATCGGGGCCTCTCTGGATCAAGCTTTAGCCATTGCAGAACGTATTCGATCTTCCATCGAACAAACCGAACTTCAAAACATCACAGTCAGCATTGGTTTGTCAGAATACAGAGACTCCTATGATATAGAGGATTTTGTCAAATCTGCCGACGATGCCATGTATCGGGCCAAGAATGCAGGGGGCAATCAAATCCACAGAAATATTCCCTAACCAGACGAGATCGAATCGTCGGATGGTCGTTGAGTGAGATCGTCTTGGAGTCGTCAGTTCAGTCGCCTTTTAGTCGACAATCTGCCGATTTCACTGAAAGACCATTTGGCTAATGGATTCCCAGACGAAGGGACTTTCTCATGATGTCGGATCGTCCAAAACTGTTTTTAATCGATGGCTCATCATATATCTTCCGCGCCTTCTATGCCATCGGCCATCTCTCGAATTCAAAAGGCCTCCCTACCAATGCCATCTATGGCTTTACTCAGATGCTTCTCAAAGTGATCAAACAACATCAACCAACTTACCTCGCTGTGACCTTTGACTCCAAAGCGCCTACCTTTCGAAGCGAGGTCTATAAAGAATACAAGGCTAATCGGCCGACCATGCCAGAGCAGCTCATTCCACAGATTCCTTATATTAAAAAGATCACAGAGGGGTATGGGATTGCCATCCTCGAGAGGGAGGGGTACGAAGCCGATGATCTGATCGGAACCGTCGCTAAAGGTGTTGGGCCAGAGGTCGATGTCATCATCATTACGGGGGACAAAGATATCCTTCAATTGGTCGATGACCGAACCCAAGTCTATGACCCCATGAAGGAAAAAACGTTAGGGGTGCGAGAGGTGATGGAACGTTTCGGCGTTTCTCCTGAGCAGGTGGTAGAAGTGATGGGGTTGGCCGGAGATCCCGTCGATAATATCCCTGGCGTTCCAGGAATTGGAGAGAAGACGGCCGTTCAACTGATCCAGACCTATGGATCGGTGGAAAATCTTCTGGCCCATGTGGACCAAATTCCCCAGAGGAGATTGAGAGAGAATTTAAAGACCTATGGGGATCTCGCACGTCTCAGCCGACAGCTTGCAATCATTCAAACAGATGTACCTATCGAATACCAGTTGAAAGATTTTTCCCTCCTTTCTCCTCCGGATTTGAAGAACCTTAAAGAAATATTTAAGGAGTTGGAGTTTAATAAACTTTTAAGAGAGCTTCTCGAAGAGAAGGAGCCCTCTACCGCAGGAAGGGATTATCGCTTGGTGATCGATCAAAACGAATTTCTCGTTTTAATTGAAAACTTGAAAAAGGCATCCTCTTTCTCCATCGATCTGGAGACCACTTCTCCTTATCCGATGTGGGCTGATCTGGTGGGAATCAGTTTCTCTTATGCCCCCCATCAAGCTTTTTACATCCCCCTTGGCCACCAACCTTCAAAGACAACTCAGCAGCTTCCCCTCTCTTGGGTATTGGAGCAATTAAAGCCTGTATTAGAAGATAACGACATCAAAAAAGTTGGACAAAATATCAAATATGAATGGATTGTCCTGAAACGATATGGGATTCATCTCCAAGGAATACAGGGCGACACCATGATCGCCTCCTACCTCCTGAACCCGACGAAACATAACCACAATTTGAGCGAAATTGCCCAAGAATATTTGGACCGGTTTGTCATGAGTTACAAAGAGGTTGTCGGCAGCGGATCCAAAGCCATCTCCTTTGACCAAGTCGATCTGGAGAGGGCAAAAAATTATGGTTGCGAAGACGCCGATGTGACGCTTCAACTTTTTCACCTCCTACTTCCCAAACTGAGGGAAGGGGGATTTAAAGAGCTCTTTGACGAGGTGGAGATACCCCTTGTGATGGTCTTGGCTAAAATGGAAATGAATGGAGTGAAAATCGATTTAGACCTCCTCCAGGAATATTCGAAAGAAATTGAAATCCAACTTCAACAAAAGATGGAACGAATCTACAGGTTCGCTGGAGAAGTCTTCAACATTAATTCTTCCCAACAATTAGGAAAAATTCTCTTTGACAAATTGAAGTTGCCTGTGGTCAAGAAAACCAAAACCGGTTACTCCACCGATGTCGAGGTGCTGGCCAAACTCTCCCTCCAGCATGAACTCCCCTTCGAGATTCTCGGTTATCGTAACCTAACCAAGCTCAAGTCGACTTACATCGATGCCCTTCCCAAATTGGTCCATCCCAAGACCGGGCGAATCCACACCTCATACAACCAAACGGTGACGGCGACGGGGAGGCTCTCCTCAAGTGATCCCAACCTTCAGAACATTCCAGTCCGCGCAGAAGAGGGAAACCGGATTCGTCAGGCCTTCATCCCGGAGAGAGGGTGGGCCATCGTTTCAGCGGACTATTCCCAGATTGAATTGAGGTTGTTGGCCCATCTCTCTCAAGATGAAATCCTGATCAAGGCCTTTCAACAGGACGAAGACATTCATGCCAGAACGGCTTCAGAGATCTTCCGCGTTCCGATCGAACAGGTGACCCCTCCGATGCGGAGAGAGGCGAAGGTCATCAACTTTGGCATCATTTATGGAATGAGTGCCTATGGCCTTTCGCAACAACTCGGTATAGAGCCGAAAGTGGCACAAGCCTACATTGATGAATATTTTAAAAAATACTCTGGCGTTCAAACCTATATCGAAAACAGTTTGGAAGAGGCCAGACAGAAGGGATACGTAACAACCCTATTCCGTCGCCGCCGCTATTTACCGGACATTCACTCACCCACCGTTTCGATCCGACAGGCAGCTGAGAGGATGGCCATCAATACGCCTCTTCAGGGGACAGCGGCGGATATCATTAAGGTGTCGATGATCCACATCCAGAACCGGATTGAAGAACTCAACCTTTCCACCAAAATGGTCATGCAGGTTCACGACGAATTGGTCTTCGAAGTCCCTATAGAGGAACTTCAAAAAGCGATCCCCATGATTCAGACCGAAATGGAGACGGTGATGGACCTCTCCGTGCCACTCAAAGTCTCGATCCATTCTGGAAAAAATTGGGCAGAAGTGCATTAAAATAGTTCAGAGTTTTGAGTTCGTAGTTCGGAGTCATTAACACAGACACATTAAAAAATATCATGATGAGGAACGAGGGGACAAGGTAATCTCATTTTTTCCTTTTTGGTATATAACTCAGATGTTTTAAATGGAGGACTGACATGAAAAGAAAGCGTCTCATTATTATAGCAGCCTTGTTACTTTTTGCTTCGGCCGCCTTCGGTCAGGAGATCTACCGATGGGTGGATGAAAAAGGGACCCTCCATTTCACTGATGACTTGGAGCAAATTCCAGAAAAATACCGAGAAAAGGTCCAAAAGGAAAAATCCCCACAAGAGCCCACTCCCGCCCCACCGGTTTCTCTACCCACTCCGCCCCCAAAAGGGGGAAAACCTGGGAAGGAATCCAAACCGGCGCCACCTCCTCAGGAGAAAGATATCTTTGGCCGTGGAGAAGAATGGTGGGGGGCAAAGGCCCGCGAGTGGAATGAAAAATTCAAAACGGCTCAGAAAAATTACGAAAAAACCAATCAGGAATGGAAATCAAAAGAGAAAGAATTAGAAATCTCTACATTCAAACCCGATAGTTTCAAAAGGAAGTTGAAGGCGGAGATCAAAGTTCTCGAAGAGAAAGTAAAGGATTGGGAAAAACAGATGCAGGAGTCGAAGAACATGCTTGAGCATGTTCTCCCAAAACAAGCTCGTGAGGATGGGGCAAACCCGGATTGGCTCAAAATCGAAGAGAAGAAATGACCCATTCACTTCGAAGGAGAGACCCATTTCCCCTTTATCGAATGGAGAGGAAATTTCTCGATATAGGGGAAAAAGGCTAAACTCACCTCTCCGTGATTCAAAATTCCATTTAATATTCCTTCCACCTCTTTAGGGGGAAGGATCTCGTTATTCTTCCAATCGAAAATTTGGACTTTCATCAACACCTTTGAGGGATTCCCAACTGACCGGACGACTTTTTGTGCTACCACTGCCATCAATTCCATGGCCTCCTTCAGGTCTATTTTTCGATCTCTCATCGCCTGACGATGGTAAGCCATGACGGCATAGTAGTCAAAATCATTTTTCAGCGCCTCAGAGAGCGTTTGTGAGAACCAGGCCATGCCATTAAAATCATCGAGGATCGCTTCAAAATAGAGATTGAGAGCAAATTGTAAGTTGGGATTGGTTTCTCTTGCAGCTTTCATCAGTTGTTGGGCCACATTCATTAACCACCGGTTCTTCCAGTTTGCCCAGGACCGAAAACGGTCGGTATATCCCTTAGTATAATATTTCCCCGACTCTGATTGATAAGGGTTAATATAAAAGATGTCCGGATGGGGTAGATATCCAAACTCTTTTAGAAAAGATTGATTCGCTTCAGCGCTAAAATCTTCATTATGATAAAGAATGAGATCGTCCTGAAATAAGATCCCTTCGATCGGGTAACGGCCCAGATCTCGAAAAAGTCCCTCCAGCCGTTTCAGAACATCGGGGTGAAAGAGATTAAAACCCCTCGCGATCTCTATTTTTCTCGTTTCGAAATTATACCTTTTACACCGATATTCAGGCGGCCCCTCTGGGCCGAAATGGGCATAACGGGTAGTGACCCAGGCAAAGATGTCCAGCCCATTTCGGTGAGCGATTTCTGAAATGTTTCCTAAGATATCATCGACGATCGGGGCGTGCTCCGTTTTGAAATAGACGCCCTCTTCCTGACGGGTGGCCACAAATTTATACACGCGGTCTCCTTTATTTTGAAAAACTCTAAAAAGGATCGTATTCACCCCAGCATTTTTTAATTCCTTCACCCTCTTCTCAACTTCCTCAAGGTTTTTCCCCTCCAGGTGGGAGATTTGAGCACAGATCCGTCTCTTTGGATCCTTTCCCTCACGAGGGATTTTTTTCATAAAGGGTTGGGCAGCAGTGAGCGGATACGAAGATTTCTCCTTGACGTATTCCTTGGCAATCTGTATTCCCTTTTCTGCCTCCCGAATACGGTCACCGTCTGGATAAGTCTTGACATAGAGTTCGAGTTGTTGAACAGCCTCTTCATATTTTCCCATTTTGAGGTAGCAGAGTCCGATCATGTATTGGGAGTAGGAGACCAAAGTGCTGGTTGGGACAGATTGGACGATTTTGGAAAATCCCTCTATCGCTTCATCATATTTTCCTTTGTAATAGAGGGTGATAGATGAATCATACAGTTCACCTGGGTTCAGAAATTTTTCTTGCCCAGGAACATGAATCATGGGTAAAAAAATAAAAAAGACTAAAATCAAAAAACCGACCCATTTTTTCATAAAATTATCCTTCTCCAGGAATCGAAAATTTCAAAGTCCTATCCCCCCCATTGAACACATCCTTTATGAATTGGGATTTGAATTTTGACATTTGGATTTGATCTATTTAAAGAGGTCCTTCATCGCTTCCTGAATGGTCATGATCCCGATCAATTCAATCCCTTTGGTTCCCCTCATTTTCTCTTGATTTTGTTTGGGTAGAAGACATCGTTTAAACCCCAGCCTCGATGCCTCCTTCACTCTCACCTCGGATTGGCTCACCCCTCTCACTTCGCCCCCCAGCCCCACCTCTCCAAAGACCACCATTTCCGGATCAATGAATTTATCCTTGAAATTGGAGGCAATGGCGGCAATCACTCCTAAATCCGCGGCAGGTTCCTCCACCCGCATCCCCCCGGCGATGTTGAGAAAAATATCCTGTTGATTTAGATGAACTCCCAATCTTTTCTCCATGACAGCCACCAAAAGGGAAACACGGTTGGCATCCATGCCTTGAGCTGTTCTCCGTGGTACACCCAAGTGGGTGGGAACAACCAGAGCTTGAAGTTCAATCAAGATGGGCCTTGACCCTTCGATACTGGGCATGACGACCGAACCAGAGGTGGATTGGCTCCGCTCGGAAAGGAAAAATTCCGAAGGGCTGACCACTTCCACCAACCCCGAATCCTTCATCTCAAAGACACCGATCTCATTGGTCGAACCAAAACGATTTTTCACTGCCCTCAGGATGCGAAAGGCGTGAGTGGCTTCCCCCTCGATGTAAAGAACCGTATCCACCATGTGCTCTAATACTTTAGGCCCGGCAATAAAACCCTCCTTGGTCACATGACCGACGAGAAAGATGGGAATGGAGAGATGCTTCGCCAGATAGAGCAAACGGCTTGATGCCTCCCTCACCTGACTGATCGATCCGGGCGTCGAAGGAAGGTCAGAAGAATAGATGGTTTGAATGGAATCCACCACCACGGTCGATGGTCTGAGTGCTTGGATGTCCTGGAGAATTTTTTCTAAGGAGGTCTCTGAAACCACTAAGAGATGCTCTGAGGAAACTCCTAACCGATCCGCCCTCATCTTGGTCTGCTGAAGCGATTCTTCTCCGGAGACATAAAGCACTCTTTTCCCCTTTGAGGCTAAACGGTTCATCATCTGGAGGAGAAGTGTGGATTTGCCAATGCCTGGATCGCCTCCGACCAAAATCACTGATCCAAATACAATTCCTCCTCCCAGCACCCGATCAAATTCTCTAATCCCGATCTGAAATCTTTCCTTTTCCCCGCCAATAATTTCGGTGAGTGGGGTTGGAACAGCCTCGCCTTCAAAACCCAGCAGGTCTCGTTCAGGAGCTTTCTCCTCAATCACCCGCTCCTCAACGAAACTGTTCCACTCCTGACATCCCGGGCACCTTCCCAACCATTTGGGAGCCTGGTACCCGCAGGACTGACAAACAAAATGGGTCTTGACTTTGGTCATAAAATGATTTGAATTAACTTAAAAAATAAAATTTTCCCCAATGGTTATGGTTATAACGCCCGTTTCATTATTACGATAAACATTAAACGATGAACAGCAATATTCTCTTTTTTGTTCATAGTTCATTGTCCGTCGTTCATTGTTCAAAACAGACTTCGTCATTCTAACCCAAAGACATGAACTTCATACGATTCATAGCGTGATGTATGAGGGGCATTTTAACAGAAAAACATTTTAGAGGTCAAAAAAGAAATAAAGGCGGAAGAAAATGTAAGGAGTGATTGACAGTGGAAATGATAACCTTATATACTAAATTCACACATATTGGGTTAAGAAATTCGAGGAGGTTATTATGGCAACCGCTCCATCACCTCTTTTAATTGCCAAAGGAAAAAACAATATTTTCTTGATGCCCAAAATGGCAAACCGTCATGGCCTCATCGCGGGCGCTACGGGCACGGGAAAAACAGTTACCCTACGAGTACTGGCTGAACAGTTTAGTAAGATAGGAGTTCCCATTTTTATGGCGGATGTCAAGGGAGATCTCTCCGGTTTGCCTTTTTTAGGAGGCGAAAATCCGAAAGTGGTTGAAAGGATTAATAAACTCGGTCTTAAAGATTTCGAATTTGAGAGTTATCCGGTCACCTTCTGGGATGTCTTTGGAGAGCAGGGCCATCCTGTCCGGACGACTATTTCAGAAATGGGTCCCCTACTGTTAAGTCGCATTCTTAATCTCAATGAGATTCAAAGCGGTGTACTCACCCTCATCTTCAAAATCGCAGATGATCATGGCCTCTTACTCCTTGACTTAAAGGACCTAAGATCCATGGCCCAGTTTGTGGGTGATAATGCAGAACAATTTAAAACCCAGTATGGAAACATCTCCGCAGCCAGCATCGGCGCCATTCAGCGGAGCCTTTTAACCCTCGAGGAACAGGGAGGAGACAAATTCTTTGGAGAACCTGCCTTGAATATTCAGGATTTCATACAGGTTGATTCGAATGGCAGAGGAATCATTAACATTCTAACTGCGGATAAGCTGATGCCATCACCAAGGGTTTATGCCACTCTCCTCCTCTGGCTTCTTTCAGAACTTTTTGAACAGCTTCCAGAAGTAGGTGATCCTCCCAAACCCAAACTCGTTTTCTTTTTTGATGAAGCCCACTTACTTTTTGATGATGTTCCGAAGGCCCTCGAAGAGAAAATTGAGCAGGTCGTTCGGCTGATCCGCTCCAAAGGGGTAGGTGTTTATTTCGTGACACAGAATCCACTCGATCTTCCCGATACGGTTTTGGGGCAATTGGGCAATCGAGTGCAACATGCCCTCAGAGCTTTTACTCCCAGGGACCAGAAAAATGTTAAGTCAGCTGCAGAGACCTTTCGTCCCAATCCAAAGTTGAATGTCATAAAGGCAATCACTGAACTCGCAGTTGGCGAAGCCCTCATCTCTGTACTTGACGACAAAGGATCTCCAACCATTGTGGAAAGGGCTCTGGTTTGTCCTCCTCACAGCCGACTCAGTCCTCTGACTCCAGAAGAACGAAGCCAATTGATTCGGGGGTCGGTGCTATATGGCCATTACGAGAACATGGTCGACCGTGAGTCTGCTTATGAGAGATTAAAGGTGAAGGCTGAGCAGATGAGAGTGGAATCCCAGGAGCAAGCGGCTAAGAAACGCCAGGTGGCTGAGCCCAAATCACAGGCAGAACAGCTCATAGGGGCCGCCGTAAAGAGTGCGGCGCATGCGATAGGCAGTCAACTTGGACGCCAGATCATCCGAGGAGTACTGGGCTCTATCTTCGGAGGTGGCCGGAAGTGATAAGGACAATGATTCAGAGCGATAAGCCCTCACTGATGAGTTTTGCGTTCCATCGTCCCGACAGAAATGCTTTTGAAAATCTTAGAATGCGGATTGGAATATTATCTTTAAAATGGTAAGATTGGATTCACTGATTGAATGGAGAAGTAAGACATGTTAGATGAACCGATCCAGTTGAAGAGCGAATCTAAGGTTCCCGCTCTAAAATTTTCTCCAGCATCCCTGTCGGTCCTGTTTGATACCAGAAACGGAGGGATGACTCAGAGCGTAATTTTTAAATTGACAAACTTTTTTTCGTTATAATATTATTACAAAAAATTTCAATCAAGGAGGTCTATGATGAAACGTACTTTGATCGTGATCGGCGTAATCATGATAGTAGTGGCTTTTGCCTTTGCTCGTCCTCCAAAGAGCGATTATCAGTGGACGGGTTCTGTGGTCGAAGTGGATAATGATCACCTCGTCGTCCAAAAAGGAGATGAAAAGTGGGAATTTGCCCATGACAAGGATACAAAAATCACCGGAACGTTGAAAGCGGGGGCGAAGGTGACGGTCAAGTATTTGATGAAAGCTACCAGCATTGAGGTGAAAGAAGAGGCCAAGAAACCAGAACCTAAGAAAAAGTAGTGAAGCTCCCCGTGCCTCCGCACGGGGCATCTTCACAGCTTCGGCGAAACCCACCGAAGCATATCGTCCTACGCTGAGATATTCGCCAAACATAACTTCGCCAAAATGCTTTGCGCTGGCAGGTGAGTTTTTTAGGTATCCAAGAGCTTCGGAGAATACCCTTTTCGCATTCATCCCCGTCCTTCCGGAGGGGGCATTCTGCGTAGGCGGGTAAAATTTTCTCAAGATGATAAAGGGTTGGTGGCTCCATAAGTTGAACGGGGACGCTGCGAAAACCTCCTTTTCCTTACTTCCCAAAAACCTCTTTTAGAAGGTCGGTGGTTCGAGCAGCAGGGTTTTTTCGAATCTTCTTTTCTTCCTCGCCGACCATATGAAAAAGCCCATCGAGAGCTTTGGTCACGACATACTGATCCAAGTCGAAACTCTCTTTCTTGACAAAGGGAATGCTCTCATAGCGTCCCACCAGCTCTTTGTATTGTCGGGTGACCCCCACCTCATTCATCGACTTGCTGACGATCGGTTTGAATAAAGTGATCAGTCTGTTTGTCGTTTTACCCTTAAAATATTCGGTGGCTGCTGTATCACCACCTGCCAATATCTTCCGGGCATCATCGAAGGTCATTTCCTTAATCGCCCCCCAGAAAATATCTTTTGCCAAAGGAGCTGCCTTTTCAGCCGCCCGATTCATGCTTAGGACAAACTCATCAACTTGTGGACCATAGCCCACCGCCCTCAGACCTTTCTCAAAGGTTTTTAGTTTTTCGGGCATGAGGATCTTAATCACCTGATTCAGGAAATATCCATCCAATTTACCTGTCAAACTGACAGCATTGTCCGTACCGATTTGCAAGGCTTCCTTCAACCCCGATACAATTTTTGAATCGCTCAATACAGACTCCTGCTGTCCGATTCCCAGACCTTTAAATATCTTGTCAAGTTGGGCTGATGCGGGAACAGCAACAACCAAAATAAACATTCCAACCATGATCCATCGAATAGCCATCCTTTGCCTCCTTTCTCTCTTTCATCTCGCCGGTGTAAAGTATTAATAAAATCTTAATCAATTTTGGCTCCTAAAATCAATAAAAATTGGAAAGCATGGCGTATGGTAAAAGAGGTCTTTTTATGATATGTGTTTTTCAATGGAAACGGAAAACAAGAATCTTCTTATTGAAGGGGCAAAGACCTTTGGAATCCACTTGGATGGAAAAGCGACGGAGGCGTTTGACCTTTACCTGAAGGAACTCCTGAAGTGGAATAAAAAGATCAATCTAACTTCTATCCGAATAGAGAAAGAAATTGTCCTAAAACACTTTCTCGACTCCCTATCCGTCTCCCCCCTTCTCCCAAAATGTTCTTCCATTTTAGATATCGGGTCCGGAGCAGGTTTTCCTGGTATCCCTTTGAAAATCACTCAACCTCATCTTGAGATGACGTTGATCGACTCCGTTCGTAAAAAAGTGGATTTCCAAAGACATATCATTCGAATGCTCAGCTTAAAAGGAATCGAAGCCATCCATGGTCGAGTTCAAGATAAAGAAATCCTCCAAAACTGGGGAGGACAATTTGATGTCACCCTCTCAAGGGCTTTTTCTGATCTTCAAACCTTTCTCGTCCTGAGTTACCCTCTTTTGAAAAAAAAGGGATGGGTCATTGCTATGAAAGGGGAGATAAAGAGGGATGAGATGGAGTTGATCGCTGCGACAGAGGAAATCCGATATCAGTTGAAAAGAACGGTCTCTTTCATTCTCCCCGCCAGCACTTTGAAAAGAACCTTTCTCCTGTTTGAAAAGAGATGACTTTTATCTTTTCATCCATCCCTCTTTTATGCTATAAAGAGCTTAATTTGAAATACTGGAAGAATGGAATAGTGGAATAATGGTTTTTTACTTGGCATGAGATCGTATTCCAATATCCCGTCATTCCAGAGGATTTTTATGGCAAGAATCATTTGCATTGCCAATCAAAAAGGAGGAGTGGGAAAAACCACGACGGCAGTCAATCTCTCAGCCTCTATGGCTGCCGCGGAAAAGAAAGTTCTTCTCATCGACATAGATCCACAGGGAAATTCAACCAGCGGGATGGGATTGAATAAAGAAGGGGCCAATGGGACCATCTATCATGCCCTGCTCCGCGGTTCAGGGCTAAAGGACATCATCCAGAAGACCGATCTTGCCTTTTTGGATGTAGTCATCTCTAATACAGATTTAATTGGGGCGGAGGTGGAATTGATCCAAGAGAAAGATCGAGAGTGGAAATTGGACCGATTGATCAAGGAGGTCGAGAATGACTACGATTATATTTTCATTGATTGCCCCCCCTCTCTGGGCCTTCTGACCATTAACTCCTTGACCGCCGCCCACTCGGTCATCATCCCTCTTCAATGCGAATACTATGCACTGGAAGGGTTAGGCCAACTTCTCAAGACGATCCGCTTGATCAAACAGTCCCTCAATCCAAAACTGGAAATCGAAGGGATTCTGCTCACCATGTTTGACGGTCGGAATAACCTCTCTCATCAGGTCGCCGATGAAGTGAAAAAACACTTTAAGGACAAAGTGTTCCATACGATCATCCCTCGAAATATTCGATTGAGTGAAGCCCCCAGTCATGGAAAACCTGTTCTGTTATATGACATCCATTCGAAGGGGGCGGAAAGTTATTTAAACTTGGCTCGGGAAATCATGATGGATGGTGGGATCAATGGCAACTAAAAGAATGGCCTTAGGAAAGGGTTTGGGAGCACTTCTCCCGGAATTTGCACAAACAGAATCAAAGGCACTTCTCTATTGCGGAATTGAAGAGATCATCCCCAATCGATCTCAACCCCGAAAGCAATTTGATGAATTAAAACTCCAAGAATTGGCGGACTCCATCAAAGAGAAGGGGATTTTGGAACCACTCATAGTTCGTAGAATGGATCAGGGCTACGAATTGATTGTGGGAGAACGCCGCTGGCGTGCAGCTCAAAAGGCAGGACTTAAAGAAGTTCCGGTCGTCGTCAAAGAGGTGGAGGGAAGAGATGTTTTAGAAATTTCCCTTATCGAAAACCTCCAGAGGGAGGACCTCAACCCCATTGAAGCAGCGGAAGGGTTTAAACATCTATTGGAGGAGTTCAACGTCAGTCAAGAGGAGTTAAGTAAACGGATTGGAAAGGACCGAACGACCATCACCAACACTCTCCGCCTATTAAAACTGCCCTTAGAGATAAGAAATCAAATCCTCCAAAATCACATCACCTCTGGACATGCGAGAGCCATCCTCAGTTTGGAAAACAAAGAAAAGCAGAAAGAACTCTGCGCTATCATCATCAAAAAAGGTCTTTCGGTGAGGGAGGCGGAAGCCCTGGCGAAACGTTGGTCAGAGAAATCCAAAAAGACGACTCCCCTGGCCAAACGCGAGGAGGATTTGGAAAGTCAACTCAATAGCCTTCAGGATTCTCTCCGAAAGTATTTGGGAACAAAAGTTCAGATCATGCCTAAAGGTAAAAAGGGAAAAATTGAAATTGAATACTACTCCCCTGAGGATTTGGAAAGGATTGTAGAAGCCATACTAAAAACTGCATAGGGCATAGTGTAAGCCAAGGTTGAGGTTGAGGTTTAGGTTAAAAGCAGGAGACCTGAGTATTCATGTTAGTCTTAACCTCAACCTTACCCTTAACCTGCTGAAAGGAGTTTAAGATGTCAGGAGGGAAATCTTTTTTTTCAAAAGGCAGTTCTCCCCCACCCTCTCCCTCAGAGGAAATAAGTGCTTATCTTGGAAAACAAACTCTCTTTGAGGGAAAAATGACCTTTGAAGGTGTATTTCGTTTGGACGGAAAATTTGAGGGGGAGATCTTCGAAAGCGGGACATTAATCGTGGGTGAAACAGCAATCGTGAAAGGTAAAATTGGGCTTCATACCATCATCATCAATGGCATGGTCGAAGGGGAAATATTTGCCAAGAAACGGGTGGAAATCCACTCTACAGGTAAAGTATACGGAAATCTATATGCTCCCATCCTAACAATTAATGAAGGAGGAATTTTCGAGGGCCATTGTAAAATGGAGGAAGGGATCGATAGAAAAGAAGAGAATTTAGACCTGCTTTCGATAAAAACGGACCATTCTCTATCTGCTTGAAATTAAAAAAGAAAAAAATGATTGACAACTGGTTGGATTCATGTTAACTAATTCACATTTTATTGCTCCCTAATGTCTGCCGATCAAAAACAGAAGGGAACTCTTGGCGAATGGCTGCGCTATGCCAATATTGGCATAGAAATGATGGCGTCGGTTCTGATCGGGGCATTTGGCGGATATGGTTTGGATTATCTATTCCATACCAAACCGTGGCTGATGATCGTTGGCTTTATCCTCGGTTCGGTGGCCGGCTTTCGTAGCCTATTTCGACTCCTCGAACAAGAAAATAAGAAAAAGAATTAGAATGAACCCTTTTCTTCTGGGAATAATCATTGGGGTAGGTTTGGGTCTGTTTAATTTCTTAGCCTCTGGATTTTATACCTCCAAGATCCTCACCCATTCCAAGATGACTTCTATGGTCCTTGTCCTTTTAGGATTTATCTGTCGACTCACCCTAATCGGCATCATTTTTTATGTTCTCACCAAAGTAAAGTGGAGCCATTTTCAAACATCCCTAATTACCTTTGTCCTCTTTTTTACGCTCTGCACGATATGGAAAGCGACCCGGATTTATCGGAATGCAAAACCACTGAACAAACCACAAACCGAGATATGAGGGATAACTTATGAACTTAATGGAACATCTTCAACCCCATGTGATCATCCCACTCAAAATTGGTGGCCTTGATATTTCGATAACCAATGCTGTGATCATGATGTGGATTGCCTGCATCCTGGTCTTTTTGACTCTCACTCTGGCAGGCCGGATTGGAAAGCTCATTCCAAGAGGATTACAGAATTTGATGGAATCGCTTGTCAGTTTTACAAAACAGAGTCTGATCCATGAGATTCTGGGTGAAGAAGGGATGAGTTGGTTTCCTTTTATCGCCACCCTCTTCTTTTTCATCCTCTTCTGTAATCTGCTCGGACTTGTACCGATACCTAAAATTGGATTTACCGCCACTTCCAATATCAATGTCACGGCTTCTCTGGCAGCAGTTGTTTTTATTTGTACTCAAGGTGCCGGAATCGTTAAACATGGTCTGGTAGGATATGGAAAGACCTTTGTCCCAAAAGGAATGCCCCGTGGCATCATGGGAGGAATCCTCATCGGTTTTATGATCATTGTTGAGATCATCAGTCAGCTGGCGAGACCCTTTTCTCTTGCCGTCCGGCTTTTTGCAAACATGACAGCGGGACATATGGTGATTTTGGTCTTTATCTCCATGATTTTCATGTTTCAGGGGATCATCGCAAAAATCTTTGTCACCCCTATGTCGGTAGTCATGGCAGTGGTCATGATGGCTTTTGAGATCTTTGTCTCTCTATTGCAGGCTTTTATCTTTGCTATTTTGGCTTCAATCTACATTAGCCTTTCAGTACATCCAGAACATTAATCCCAGTCCATCCTTAGAAGGGTTGGATTGGACCAATTTTAAAGGAGGAAAATACAAATGGAAGGTTTGGCTCAATTGGTCCCTGGCTTTGCAAAATTAGGTGGAGGGCTCAGTATTGGCTTGGGAGCCCTTGGAACAGGAATCGGCATGGGAGTCCTGGTAGGTAAGGCCCTGGAAGGAATGGCCCGGCAACCTGAATCCGCAGGACTACTTCGAACCACCATGTTTATCGGGGTGGCATTTGTCGAAGCATTGGCCCTTTATGCCTTGGTCATCACTTTCTTATTGATTTTCTAATCATCTCGTTACTCAACCATCCTTAAACATGACACCCCTGCTGGCTGTATGGCCAAATCGAGGCAGGGACGGGGTGAATAAAGAAGGAGCAAAATATGTTTAAAGCAGAACCCGGATTGATTATATGGACACTTATCTCCTTCTTCCTCCTTCTCATCCTTCTGAGGAAGGTGGCCTATCCCCATATACTCAAAGGGATGAAGAAGAGAGAAGAAACTATTAAACAACAACTGGAAGAGGCACAAAAGACGAAAAAGGAAGCGGAGGATCTCTTGGAGGATTACAAACGCCAGCTCGCGGAGGCACGTTCAGAAGCCCAGAAGATCATCAATGAAGGAAAATCATTGGGCGAGAACATGCGAAAGGAGATCGTCCAGAAAGCCCAGGTCGAATCCAACCAGATTGTCAAAAGGGCCCAGGAAGAAATCGAACTCCAAAAACAGAAGGCCATCCTCGAACTTCAGGAAAAGATTGCCGATCTCTCCATCATGGCGGCAACAAAGATCATCAATAAATCTCTCAATACCGAAGATAACCGCCGTCTGGTGGAAGAATATGTCTCTAAGGTAGGTGAGCATTATGGCAAGTGATCTATTGGTAAAATCCTATGCAGAGGCTCTTTTCCAGGTAGCCCGCGCTGAGGAGATGCTCGATCGGGTAGAAGAGGAGCTGACCCGATTGAATAAATCCCTGGATTCGAACGCAGAGCTGAGGGAGTTTCTGAGCAATCCCCAGATTTTTCCCGAAGGAAAGAAAAGTGCGCTTTCCGAGATCTTCGGTGGGAAAATCTCTCCGATCACCCTCCATTGGATCAATATGGTGATCGACCAGGGAAGACAAAGAAGATTACCGATCATCATCGAGACCTTCTTCACATTGGCACAAGAGGCCCGCGAAAAGGTGACTGCAGAAGTGATCACTTCGATCCCTCTTCCAGAGGATTTGGCAACCCGCCTGGAACAGGAGCTTAGCAAAGTTACCAAAAAACGAGTCTTTCTGAAGCCGATGGTGGATGACTCGATCTTAGGTGGGGTGATCGTGAAGATAGAGAATAAGGTGATCGATGGGAGTGTCAAACATCGTCTTGAAGAGATTAAGAACGAGATGATTAAAACTGCTTAGTTGAAAGAGGAGCAAAGACCGTGGAACTGAAGATCAATCCAGAAGAAATATCAGCGATCCTGAAAAAACATATCGAACAATATCAGGTCAAGATGGAAATGGAGGAGGTGGGCGAAGTCATTGAGGCCGGTGATGGAATTGCCCGCATCAAAGGCCTTCCGAGCTGTATGTCTGCCGAGATGCTCGAATTTCCGGGAGGAATCTATGGAATGGCTCTCAACCTCGAAGAGGACCAGATCGGGGCCATGATCTTAGGCGATATTGCCCACATTGAGCAGGGGGATCCGGTCAAGCGAACAGGTAAAGTGCTTTCTGTTCCAGTGGGCGATGCCTTGGTGGGAAGGATCGTGAATGCCGTGGGTCAGCCCATCGATGGAAAAGGGCCCATCCATACCGATAAGTTCCGTTTGATCGAAGGGGTGGCTCCTAATGTTATTGAAAGGCAACCGGTGAAGGAACCCCTCCAGACCGGATTGAAATGCATCGACTCTATGATTCCCATTGGAAGGGGTCAACGGGAGTTGATCATCGGTGACCGCCAGACTGGAAAAACCGCAATTGCTGTGGATACGATCCTCAATCAAAAAGGGGGGGATGTTTTTTGTATCTACGTTGCCATTGGACAGAAGCAATCGACTGTGGCCGCTGTGGTCAATACGTTTCAAGAGTTCGGGGCCATGGAATATACGACTGTCGTCGCTGCAACCGCAAGCGACCCAGCACCCATGCAATATGTCGCTCCTTATGCAGGATGTGCTATGGGTGAAGAGTTCAGAGATAGTGGCCGTCATGCTCTGGTCGTTTATGACGACCTCTGGAAACATGCCGTGGCCTATCGACAGGTTTCACTTCTACTCAGAAGGCCACCGGGACGAGAAGCTTTTCCAGGAGATATCTTCAATCTCCACTCCCGGCTGCTCGAAAGGGCTGCGAAGCTGAGCGATGAAAAAGGAGGAGGATCTCTCACGGCATTGCCCATTGTAGAGACTCAGGCAGGTGACTACTCGGCTTACATCCCTACGAATGTCATTTCGATCACCGATGGTCAGATCTATCTTGAAACCGACCTTTTCTATGCTGGAGTGCGACCCGCTGTCTCGGTCGGCCTCTCCGTTTCTCGTGTGGGTGGAAATGCACAGATCAAAGCGATGAAGAAAGTAGCAGGGATGCTCAGGCTCGACCTTGCCCAGTATCGAGAACTCGTCACTTTTGCAAAATTCGGCTCTGAATTGGATAAAGCCACTCAAGCACAGATCACTCGTGGAGAACGTCTGGTGGAGGTTTTGAAACAACCCCAGTACGTTCCCATGCCGGTGGAAGATCAGATCATGATCATTTTTGTGGGAGAAAATGGCTATCTCGATGACCTTCCGATCGAGAGGATTAAAGACTTTGAGGCAGGTTTCTACCCCTTTATCCGCGAAAAGTATCCTCAGATCCCTGAAGGGATTCGGAAACAGAGGGAGCTTTCCGAGGATCTGTCAAAACTGCTTCATCAAGCTGCTCAAGAATATAAGAAGAATTTCATAACGACATGAAGCCTGGAATAATGGAATGATGGAAGGATAGGGGTTTTAGGGCCATGCTCGGAACCAAAGAGATCAGACGAAGGATTCGAAGCGTCATCAGCATCCAGCAGATCACCCGCGCGATGCAGATGATTGCTGTCTCCCGACACAAACGGGCGGAGGATCGACTTCGTTCGGCCAGACCTTATGCACAAAAGATCCGCGAATTTATGGAAACCTTAGCTCCCTCCCTTTCAACGATCCGCCATCCTCTGCTGGTCAAGCGGGAAGTCAATAAAATTGGGCTCGTCCTCCTCACCGCCGACAAAGGACTCTGCGGCGGCTATAATGCGAATGCCATCAATCATGCCCAAAAATTCTTAGAACAATATTCTGACAAGGAGATCCATCTCATCCTGGTCGGAAGAAAGGGATATGATTTTTACAGAAGAAAAAAATATCCCATTGACCATACCCTCCTCCAAATCTCAAAGGAGATCACCCTTCAGGAGGTCAAAGAGATTTCAGGAGTTGTCATTAAAGGTTTCGAAGAGGCACGTTACGATGAAGTCGACCTGATTTATACCCGGTATATCTCCGCTATGAATACGCGACCCACGACGATGAAATTATTGCCCCTTGAAAAATCAGAAGTGCTTAAAACAGGAGGGGGGATCAAAGGGGAGCCCCTGTTCGAGCCTGATCCAGAAGAGATCATGTCTCTTTTACTCCCAAAATATCTTGAGGCTCAAATTTATAATGGAATGGTTGAGTCTGTGGCGAGTGAGCAGGGAGCTCGGATGGTATCAATGAAGTCTGCTACGGAAAATGCTGAAGAGATGATCTCTTCACTGACCTTGAGTTATAACAAGGCACGACAGGCCTCTATTACCAAAGAGCTCTTGGAGGTGACCACTGGTGCAGAGGCTCTCCGGCATGCCAAGGGAAAAAGGTAAAATAGTATGTCGCTTATGGGTTACGAAGCTCGTATTGTTGATCGCTTGTTTTCGAATGAATAACGTTACCTTCCAACGAAACGGGCATCGTCACCCTAACCTTTAAACGACTGACGTTTATTAAACCAAGGAGGTAGGACATTGAAAGTTGGAAAAGTGCTTAGGGTGATCGGCCCAGTAGTGGATGTGGAGTTCTTTGCTGAAGAATTACCTGCCCTATATAATGCGATTCGAATTGACAGACCGGATGGGACGAAATTGATTGTCGAAGTGTCCCAATATCTCGGTGAGAATGTAGTGCGTTGTGTGGCAATGTCCACAACCGATGGATTGGTCCGCGGAATGGATGCAGTGGATACCGGAGAACCAATCACCATGCCCGTAGGAAGAGAAACTCTGGGAAGGGTCTTCAATCTTCTGGGAGAGCCGATTGATAAGTTAGGGAACTGCCTTGCAAAGAAACGATACCCCATCCACCGTCCCCCGCCCCCTTTTGAAGAGCAAGTCCCTTCGAACCAGGTCTTTGAAACAGGTCTCAAGGTCATTGACCTGCTTGAGCCTTATGCCAAGGGCGGAAAAGTTGGTCTCTTTGGTGGTGCAGGAGTTGGAAAGACCGTTTTGATCATGGAACTGATTCGAAACATTGCGACTGAGCACGGAGGGTTCTCTGTTTTTGGCGGAGTGGGTGAAAGGACCAGGGAAGGAAATGACCTCTGGCTCGAGATGAAAGCATCCGGTGTGATTGAAAAGACTGTTCTTGTCTTCGGCCAGATGAATGAACCACCTGGAGCAAGGCTTCGGATTGGTCTCTCTGCCCTCACCCAGGCAGAATATTTTCGGGATGAAGAGGGCCAGGACGTGCTTCTCTTCATTGATAATATATTCCGTTTTGTCCAGGCCGGCTCTGAGGTCTCGGCTCTTCTTGGACGCATGCCTTCAGCCGTGGGATACCAACCTACGCTTTCCACGGAGATGGGCGAACTTCAAGAACGGATCACTTCAACCAAAAGAGGATCCATTACATCCGTTCAGGCAATCTATGTACCTGCGGATGACCTCACCGATCCGGCACCCGCTACGACCTTCTCCCATCTGGATGCAACTACCGTGTTGTCAAGGCAATTAGCTGAATTGGGAATTTATCCAGCGGTCGATCCATTGGATTCCACATCAAGAATTCTTGATCCTCGAATCGTTGGTGAAGAACATTATCGCGTCGCACGAGGAGTTCAAGCGGTTCTCCAACGCTATAAAGAACTCCAAGACATCATCGCCATCCTTGGAATGGAAGAACTTTCTGAGGAGGACAAGCTCATCGTTGCCAGAGCAAGAAGGATGCAGAGATTCCTCTCCCAACCCTTTTTCGTAGCCGAGCAGTTTACCGGTGCACGGGGAAGGTATGTCCCATTGCCTGAAACGATCCGTGGATTCAACGAAATCCTTGAAGGAAAACACGATGACCTCCCCGAACAGGCTTTTTATATGGTTGGAAACATTGACGAAGTCGTTGA
>JACAEV010000126.1 GCA_013388645.1 Syntrophaceae bacterium
CTTAACTTTTAACTCTTCATTAAAAACTATCTGTTTACCATCGAATGAGGCTGCTCGCCCAGGTGAGCCCTCCACCGAATGCAGTGAGGATGACCAAATCCCCCTTTTGGATCGATCCATCTCTGACCGCCTCATCTAAGGCGATGGGGATAGTCGCTGATGAGATGTTCCCGTACTTCTCGATAGTCAGATAAACTTTTTCCACAGGGACATCCAGTCGCTTGGCCACCTGCTGAAGCATACGTAAATTGGCCTGATGAGGGATAATCCATTTGACATCGGAAATGGCAATTCCATTAAAGGAAGCCGCCTCCTCCGCCGCCTCGGCAAATCGTTTCACGGCCACTCGCACCGATTCGTTGGCCTTGATCATTCTCAAGGTATGAAGCTTCCTATCAACGCTTTCATAAGAGATGGGGGTGGTCTTGGATCCCCCTCCAGGGAGTAGCAGATTTTCACCATTTGCCCCATCTGTGTGGATATGAATGGAAAGAACCTCGCTCATCCCCCGTCCTTTTTCTTGAAGAGGTTCGTTCTTCGAAGAGGAGGGAAATGAACGAAGGACCACCGCTCCTGCCCCGTCGCCCCAAAGGATACAACTTTCTCGATCGGTCCAATCAAGGGTCCGACTCATAATCTCAACGGACGCCACCAATGCGGTTCGATAAGTCCCTGTTTTAAGATATTGTTCGGCAACAGAGAGTCCAAAGACAAATCCGCTACAGGCTGCGGTGACATCAAAAGAGACCGCTTTCTTTGCACCCAACTTTGCCTCCAACCAGTTGGCTCCAGAAGGGCAAGCCGTATCCGGCGTCATCGTGGTCATAATGATGAGTTCGATCTCCTCAACCAAAACCCCCGCCATTTCCATCGCCCGAAGGGATGCCTCTTTGGCAAGATCCGAGGCGTTGACATCCGGGGCTGCAATTCTTCTCTCTTTAATCCCTGTCCTTTTATAAATCCATTCGTCATTGGTTTTCAAAATCTTTTCGAGATCAAAATTGGTAAGAGCCCTTTCTGGAAGAAACGAGCCAGTTCCCAATATCCCGATCCTCTTAACCTCCATCCGCAAACTCCTTCTCCGTGGATTTTAAAACATCACTCCTTTGACGAGACCAATGTAAACGGAAGGGGAGATAAAAAAGCCTGAGATTAACATTCTCCCCGTCCAGGTTGTAATAAAACAGACCTTTCAGAAGGGAAACCGTTTTCCATCCTTTTCCTCTTTTGACCCCGATCAAGTGGGCGACCTCCCAGAAATCCAATTCTTCTCTCTCTATCCTTTTATAAAAACCCCAGAGAAAATCGACGGATTTTCCCTTTTGGGGATCTTTCTCCCAACGAAAAATACGAAACAGGGGAAAGAGGTTTCTCTCAAATCCTTCATCTTTAAATGGAAAAAGATAAAGGAAGGAGAAAGTGGTGTGACCTGTGGGTTCCCTTTCATAATCGAAAAAAGGCCAAATTCGAAGGGAACTCTCACGTAGAACGCCCTGACGATCTCCTCCTGATCGAATTCGAATAAGGAGGAGGAGGCGATGGGTCCTCTCCTCTCCCTCTCTCATCTGGTCTTCCTCTCTTTGATAAAGGGGGTAGAGGATAAAAATTCTTTTCATATCCCCCTCTTTCTCTTTATAGCCATAGAAGGGGAAAAATTTTATCCCGTAAAGTTTCTCTCCTTGCAAGGATTGAAAAAATGGCCAGGGTAGGTCTAACTGTTCAAACCCAGTTAGCCGATCTCTGGTATAAGTGAAGAAAGGCCAGAGAAAAGTCTTGCTCTCAAAATGTTTTGATTCTTTTGAGAGATAGAATGGGAAGACCATCCTCTCTTCCATCGGATCATCCGTATCCATTCCCGTCGTCTGTCTTAAAAAGACAGGCCATAAAAAGAATTCCGATTTTGAGGTTCCGAATGTTTCACGACGCCCGTAAAAGGGCCAGAAGCGAAACCCCTTTTTTTTCTCTCCGTCGATGAAGGAGAAAAACGGCCAAAGCAGTTGGGTGGTATGAACCCCATCGGAAGTCGAACGACTATAAAGTGGCCAGAGATAGAAGCGGATTTCTTCTTTCCCATAGCGGTTAAAAAGAAAGCCGTAGATGGGAAAAATGCCGAAATAATCTTTTCCCATCTCTGTCTCACCCATGAAGAAAGGAAAAAATTGAAAATCCCATCTTTTCTGACCATCAACGTTCTCTTCTCTAAAAAGGGAAAGAAGAGCGAAATAGCCCTTTTTATCACCATCGATGACCTGATATTTTCCTAAAGGGTAGGCGAACTCCAATCTCTGAAGAGATTCTCTGTCATCGCTTGTCCAAGATAGAATGGGTCGGATGCCCCATTGTTTTTGGTGAGGATCTTCTTGCCAAAAAAAGAAGGGACCCATTCCTTCAATCTTTTGGGTCCCTTCAACAGGATCAGACAGGTATTGAAAAAGCGGCCAAAAATTAAGCGAAAACGGTCTCTCCTCTGCCACAGAATAGAGAGGAAAAGAATAGAAAAGGATCGAAAGTATCGATAAGTAAACAATATTTCGTATGTCCATGGTCCATTTAAAATAAGACTTTAAAAGAAAAGCCCGATGATCGTCCCCAGAACGGTGATGGGTGTTTGTTCTTGAATCCCCTCCGCCGCTTTTTGAACCTTCTTCATCGTCTTTTCCGTTTCCTTCACCAAGGAATCATCACTGATTAATTTTCCAAGTGTCCCCTCTCCCTTCTCCACCTTTTCCGCTATTTGGGTGACGGATTGAATTGCCTTTTTCGCCGACTCCATCGTCTCCTTCGCGGATTTTACCGTCCCTTCGATCTCTTGATAGAGGGACTCATCTTGAATGATTTTCCCTAAGGTCCCTTCACCCCGTTCGATCTTTTCAGAGGCATTCTTTAATGCCTCGGCAGTCCCCCTTACCTTCTCCACCGCCTCTTTGGCCGTTTCGATGGTCTTCCTTGCATCCTGATAAATGGTATCGTCGCTAATTAATTTTCCTAACGTCCCTTCCCCTTTATTCACTTTTTCCCCAATGTCTTCTATCCGGGCAAAAGCGTCTTTGACCTTCTGGATGGTCTCTTTGGAATCCTTTGCAAGACCTGAGAGTTGTCCTGAAAAGTGGTCAATATTATTTACCAGGGATTCGACTTTTTGAGGATCTACTGATTTCAATATATTCCCTAACGGTTTTACTATCTCTTTTATATCATCTCCGATGGTCTGTACATTGGATAAAAACTGTTCAAGATCGGCTGGGGACGCTCCTTGCTCGATCACCCCATTGGGCTCCATTTTCGGATTTCCTGGCGTGCCAGGAGTAATTTCAACATATTTTTCTCCCAAGAACCCCTCCGATTTTAAAAACGCCTTTGCATCTCGATAAAGGATGATATGGTCTGGGATGCGAAAGGTAACCCTGGCCTTCCCATTTTCAAGGGTGACCTTTTCCACCTCCCCCACCCGAACGCCAGCGACCCTGACTTGTGAATTCTGAGCTAAACCCGCTGCCGAGTCAAAATAGATATTGAGGGGATATCCTAATTTTCTTCCAACCTGGAATTTTTCAATCTTCAAAGTCATCAAAATGAGAAGAACAATCCCCAACACAACAAAAATACCGACCCACATCTCGCTGCTCTTTCTTTTCATCCTGAACCACCTCCCCGATCATTTTCTTTCATCTCTCCGTTCCTTCTCTGCATGCCCATTTTCTTGAGGCCGCATGACCAGAAGGGAGGGGTCCACTACTTTGATGGGCCCCTCTGACCTCCCTTCTATAAATTGCCGAACGATTGAATTCGTGGAATTCTTAATTTCGTCGGGGGTTCCGACCTCAATGATCTTCCCCTGATAAAGCATGGCAATCCGATCACCAATTTTATAGGCACTCTTCATGTCATGTGTAATGGCGACGGAGGTGACATTGAGTTTTTCCCTCATCTCGACGATCAACTCATTGATGGCATCTGCCATGATAGGATCAATCCCTGTGGTCGGCTCATCATAAAGGAGTATTTCCGGTTCAATCGCAATCGCTCTGGCTAAACTCACCCTTTTTCTCATCCCCCCACTCAATTCGGAGGGCATCAGATCTTCGACATTTTTCAATCCCACCAATGCCAACTTCTCAGAGGCAATTCTCCGGATGTCTTCTTCCTTGAGATGAGTTTGATGCCGCAGTCCAAAACCTACGTTTTCCCAAACCGTCATGGAGTCAAACAGCGCACCCCACTGAAAGAGCATTCCAAACTTTTTACGAACTTCGTTCATCTCCTTTTCATTTAAATTCGAAATTTCGAACCCGTTGACATAAATCTTCCCTTCATCCGGTTGCATTAAGCCAATGATGCATTTAATGAGGACTGTTTTCCCTGAACCACTTCCTCCGATGACGACCATGCTCTCCCCTCGGTGGACCTCCAAGTCCACTCCTCGGAGGACATGGTTTTCTCCAAAGGATTTGTGCAGGTTGGTCACCCGTATTTTAATCGACGATTCCCTTTCCATCTTCTTAAAATAATAACGCTGTAATAAAATAATTTGAAATGAGTATGGTGAGCGACGAGAAAACAACCGCTTGGGTGGTTGCTCGGCCCACCCCCTCTGCTCCCCCTTGAGCCGAAAAGCCTTGGTAACAACTGATCGTTGCGATGATCATTCCGAAAAAGAAAGCTTTCAAGAGTCCAATATAAAGATCGTTTAATTCCAAAAAATTCCATGTCCTCCGAAAATAGAGGGTGGGATTGGTCCCAAGAATCTGAACACTTACCAGATATCCTCCTAAAATCCCGATGATGTCAGCGAAAATGACCAGGACCGGAACCATGATGATTGCTGCTAAAAACCTTGGAACAATGAGATATTTAATGGGATTGGTAGCGAGGGTATAGAGGGCATCGATCTGCTCGGTGACCCGCATGGTTCCAAGTTCGGCTGCCATGGCGGAACCCACTCTTCCAGACACCATCAAACCTGTTAAAACTGGTCCTAACTCTCGGGTCATCGAAAGGGCGACGACTGTCCCCACCATGGTTTCAGCGCCGAATCGTTTGAACCCGGTAAAACTCTGAAGCGCTAACACCATGCCCGTGAAGGCCGCCGTGATGACCACGACCGGAAAAGATCGAACCCCTACCTCTTGCATTTGTTTCAATATCTCTCTCATCTCCCAAGGAGGACGGAAAATCCAGCCGAGGGTCTGAGCAAAGAGGATCATGATTCTTCCTGCCTCCTCTAAAAAACGGATCGTATAAGACCCAACCCATCGAAATGGATTCAAATTGACCTCCAACGATCATGGCAATGCCAAATTTCAAAGTCTGAAAATTTTAACATTCGGGCTTTAAATTTGATTTGATATTTGAACCCTGTCATTTGATATTTAAAATTTAATTTTTATAAACTCTGGGGACCCTCTTTCCTATTAGGCACAACACTTCGTATGAGATCGAATTTATTTTTTCTGCAATCTCTTCGGCACTGATTTGGTCCTTCCCCTGTCTTCCCATCAATATGACTTCATCCCCTATTGAGACACGGGGAATATCTGTGACATCCACGGTGGTGAAATCCATGCAGACTCTCCCCACCACAGGGGCCCTCTTTCCGTGGATCAGGACTTCTCCATGATTGGAGAGATGGCGACTATACCCATCGGCATATCCGATCGGGAGTGTGGCAATCAGGCTCTCACGTTTTGTGGTAAATGTCCCCCCATAACTGATCCTCGTCCCAGGTGGAACTAATTTTAAAAAATGGATGCGGGTCTTCAGTGTCATGACGGGTTTCAATGGGATGAGATCTCGAAAGATGGAGGAAGGATAGGCTCCATAAAGCATGATGCCAGGTCGAGCTAATGTTCCTGCATAAGCGGGGATGGTGGTGAGGATGGCACTACTGGCCATATGGAGGTAGGGGCAGGAAATTCCCATCTTGTGAGCCAACCTCACTGCCTTTTGGAAAGTTTTCCATTGGTTGTGAGTATAACGTCTCTCCTCATCCATCATAGAGAAGTGGGAGAGGAGGCCTTCTATTTCAATGTTGGGAAATCGTATGACCTCCTTTAAAAAATCTCCCCAGAGAGAGAACGGGACTCCTAATCTTCCCATTCCTGTATCCACTTTAAGATGAACCTTGATCTTCTTCTTTCGTTTCTCTGCTTCTCGAGAGAGCAGTTTTAAGGAATCCTTTCTAAAAAGAACAGGGGTGAGGTGAAAACGAAAAAATGGATCGACCTCTCCCTCAAAAATACCTCCCAAAACAAGAATGGGGGTTTTGATCCCCCCTCTCCTCAATTCCACTCCTTCTTCAGGAATCGCCACGCCTAAATATTCCACGCCTAATTTTTCAAGGGTACGGGAAACAGGAACCGCCCCGTGGCCATAAGCGTCTGCCTTGACCACTGCCAGGAGTTTGGCCTCTTCTGGAAGTCTCTTTTGGATCTGGCGGTAGTTAAATTCAAGGGCTCTGAGATTCACCTCTCCAATGGTTGGCCTCCCAGAGTAACGTGTCTTTTCCATCACCCTATTTCGAATCCTATCAAGTAAAAAAACAATAAACAAATAACATCAACCTTCTGAAAAGTCAACGAATGACCTGACCTTGACAATTCCATCTCTTTCCATTAATCTCGTTTTCGTGGAAGGAATTGTTTCCAAGAATATTCGAATTAAAATCAATGAAAAAGAGACCTCGGTTCCCTTTGGCACTACCCTCTTCCAAATCCAAGAACAATTCAAACCAAATGCTGATCTCATCCTTTTTAATGGTTTTCCAGTGAACGTTGACCGCCCTCTGAAAGAGGCGGATGAAGTGGTTCTCATCCGTAAAGGGGAAACCCCTTCTTCAGAAGAATTTGAATGCCTGATGATGGCGAGACATACCCCAGGCGTCCATCAAAAAATTAAAAAATCCGTCGTGGGAATTGCTGGATTGGGTGGGTTGGGTTCCGCCATCGCCATCGCCTTAGCTCGCATCGGGGTCGGAAAGCTTATTTTGGTTGATTTCGATGTCGTCGAACCCTCTAACCTAAACCGTCAGCAATATTTCATACACCAAATTGGCATGCCGAAGGTGGAGGCCCTTCAAAAAAATATTTCCCTCATCAACCCTTATGTCAAAATCGAGGCGGTCCAAGAGAAAATTGATCCAAATAATATCGAGAGAATCTTTCAAGAAGCAGAGGTGGTGGTGGAGGCCTTTGACCGAGCAGAAGAAAAAGCCATGTTGATCAATGCTATTTCAGAGAAAATGGGAGACAAATATATTATAGCGGCTTCAGGGGTTGCAGGTTATGGGGATAATAACGAAATCAAAACAGTCCGTCTTTCTTCAAAGGTCTTCATCGTGGGAGATCAAAAGACAGCCGCACAGCCTGGGATGGGATTAATGGCACCCAGGGTAGGGATCGCTGCTCACCATCAAGCCAATACCGTTCTAAGAATCCTTTTGGGCGAGGAAAAGTAGCCACCCTATTTGAAAAAAAATGGGGCCCTTCAAAAGACCGATGCCTAATCGGGTGAAAGATTCTAACTTGGAATTAAAATAAAATGCCTTTCCATTCGTCTAATCACATAGGAAATAAAAATCGCAAATTTAAGGAAAGGAGGGCTGAAGAATGAGGACGATTCGGTGGCTTATTTTGATTAGTCTATTTCTTCTTCCGACGTTGGCATACTCGTCATCGTTAGGTTCTGCTCGAATGAGTCTGATTCAAGGGGAAGTGCAGATTAGAACAGAGGACACTGGAGAATGGGTTCCTGCCTCGATCAATATGCCGCTCTTAGAGGGGGATCGGATATGGGTTCCCGAAGGGAGCAGGACCGAAATCCAACTAAGAGATGGGACATTCTTGAGGCTGGATGAAAATTCGGCCCTTGAAATACTCACCGTCGAAAGTGATTCTTTCCAATTTTATCTTACAGGGGGCCGCACCTACATCAATTTCAAAGGATTAAAAGGTAGCTTTCTCCAGATTGATACGCCCATCTCATCGGTCCGCGCATACGAACGATCTCTTTACGGGGTGGACGTCACTCGAGAAAGAGATACTGAGATTTCCGTTTATCAAGGGTCTGTTAATGCAGAGACCGGGGAAGGAAGTACATGGGTCGGAGCAGGAAAAAAGCTTTTTCTCCGAGAAGGATATGATGCAGAGCTCGCTCCATTGGGTCCACCTGACGAATGGGAAAGATGGAATAGACAAAGGGATCGGAGTTTAGTCGTCCAGAGACCCCCCTCTCGTTACCTACCCGAGGAGCTTTACCCTTATGGCAATGATTTTGAAGGAAATGGAAGTTGGGTCTATGCATCAGGTTACGGTTACGTATGGAGGCCTACCGTTGTGGTTTCCGCAGGTTGGGCCCCATACCGAGTCGGTAGATGGGTATGGATACGCGGGGACTATGTGTGGATTTCCTATGAACCTTGGGGCTGGGTACCTTATCACTATGGGAGATGGATTTTCGTGACATCTCTCGGATGGTGCTGGGTTCCCCCTACGAGAGGGGCTGTTTATTGGGGGCCGGGTTTTGTTGGCTGGGTCTATACCCCTACTTATGTTTCATGGGTTCCTTTAGCCCCTGGAGAGATTTATTATGGTTACGGGTACTATGGACCTCATAGTGTCAACATAACGAATATCAATATCACCAACATCCAGATACAAAAAGTGGTTTACAAAAATATTCATGTTCAAAATGCAGTGACGGTCATTCACCGTGATACCTTCTTAACCGGAAAGAAAGCAGATATTAAAATTCGAGACAATCCTTTTCTCAAAGAAAAAATCAGTATCGGAAGACCGGACATCAAACCAGAAAAAGCCACAAGGATGCCCGTC
The DNA here is from genome assembly GCA_013388645.1 of Syntrophaceae bacterium. Taxonomy (GTDB): domain Bacteria; phylum Desulfobacterota; class BSN033; order BSN033; family UBA1163; genus UBA1163. Next base: position 8,829 of record JACAEV010000126.1, read on the forward strand.
GTTAAAGAAATCCCTCAAGCAAAACGCCCACCTGAACCAATCCGGGAGATCAGGGTGAAAGAATTAAAAGAAAAGCGACCACTCGTAAAAGAAAAAGAGGCGTCTGTTCTTAAATCCGGAGCGCCATCGAGGGAAATGCAGTATAAAACCAGAGAAGGCAAGCCGGTAGAAAGGGATTTTGAAAAGGTTGAGGGTCGTAAACCAACTGAAAGGGAATTGGGAAAACCGAAAGAGACTAAACCACCGGAGAGGAGAATCGAAAAACCGGAACCAATAGAAAAAAGAGACCAAAAGATAAAAGAAATAAAACCGCTTGAAAAGACAATACCCGAAAGACCGAAGGAGATCAAACCATCAGAAAGGGGAGTTGACAAACCTGAGGCGATAGAAAAAAGAGATTCAAAGGCAAAAGAAATGAAACCCTTAGAGAAGGCAGTCCCAGAGAGACCAAAAGAGATCAAACCACCCGGTAAAGAAGGTATTGAAAGACAGAGGGAAATCAAACCTCCAGAAAAGGTAACCCCTGAAAGATCAAAAGAGATTAAACCACCCAGTAAAGAAGGTATTGAAAGACAGAGGGAATTCAAGCCCCAGGAAAGGACAATCCCTGAAAGACCAAAAGAGGTCAAGCCATCTGGTAAAGAAAGCATTGAAAGACAGAGGGAAACGAAACCAGCGGAAAGACAAGAAAGACTTCAGGACACAAGACCCCAAGAGAAAGAGATGGATAAACCAAGTCCTGTAGATAGAGGAAAAGGTGAGCCAAAATAGACGCTGCTTTCATATTCCTCAGCCGTGTTTGTGAGCCATTGAATGATCTGATTAGATGTCATCGTTGAGGTTGAATGATAACTTTGATGGATTCTTTTGCCTCAATGACCAATTGAAAACCAAGCCCCGTCTTGGCGAGGGGAAGCCGATGAGTGATCATCTCTCGAATTGGAAGACGTTGAGTTCGTATGAGCTCAATGGCGGTGGTAATATCAAAGGGACTCCCTCCATAAGTTGACAAAAGGGTAATTCCATCGTTCCAAAATTCAAAAAATGGGAAAACAAAATTGAGCCCTGGTTCGAGAGGTGCAAAACATAAGACCGTTCCCCCGCGATCAACTGATTTCAAAGCTTGAATGTAAGCAGAAATTGCCCCGGCACAGACGATGACCAGATCAGATAGGCGTCCCTGATTGATTTCACGAAGGGTTGAAGGGTCCGCATCTTTTGCAAGGATGGCTTCATCCGCACCAAATCTCTTCGCTGCCTTCAGACGGTATTCGTCAATATCAGAGGCAATGATCCCACTTGCCCCTGATGCTCGAGCCAGTGCAATCTGAAGAAGACCAGAAATTCCACTCCCGATGACCAAAACACGTTGTCCGGGTTTAAGCCTTGCTAATCTCTGTCCACGTATGACGCAGGCCAAGGGTTCGATAAAAACGCCCTCTTCAAATGAGATCTCATCTGGCAAAAGGAATACACCTCGATCCACATTGATTTGGGGAACACGGATATATTGTGCGAACCCTCCAGGGTCGAAGTTGGTTGTGCGTAGCGTGTCGCAAAGGGTGTGGAAACCATTCAGACAGTATTGGCAGGTATTGCATGGAACATGATGGGAAACAAAGACCCGATCACCCATTTTATAATCTTTAATCTCTTTCCCAACTTCAACAATCTCTCCTGCGATCTCATGGCCGAGGACACGAGGAGCCTTTTTCATTCGATACCATTCCATGACATCGCTCCCACAGATACCACTGGCGAATACTTTAACCAATAACTCCCCTGGCCCAATCCGAGGGGTTGGGAGTTCTTCTAACCTTACATCCCTGTTATGATAATACATCGCCACGCGCATGGGTTTCTCGCCAATAGCCTCACCGTCTCATAGATGCATAACCAAAAAACTACCCGTTTATGTGATCACATGACTACTAGACTGCTTGGCCGTATGACTTTTTTTGACTTTCTCCTGCTCAAAAATATCATTCGCTTCCTTAACAGAAGCCTGATCATGGATGATTGCTCGTAAGGCTTTGATCATGGGGACTGGAAAATCATGCTGCCAGATGTTTCTTCCAAGATTCACCCCGATTGCACCTTTCTCCATCCCGTCATGGACAAATTCAAAAACCTCTATCTCTGTGTCCACCTTAGGCCCGCCCGCCATGACGACAGGAACAGGACAACCATTGACCACCTTATCGAAATTCTCACACCAATAGGTTTTTACAATTCGTGCTCCCAACTCAGCAGCAATTCGCGAGCTCAAGGACAGGTACCGGGCATCTCGCTTTTCCAACTCTTTTCCCACGGCCGTCACCGCCATGACGGGAATGCCATACTTCTCTCCTTCGTCAACCAATTTCGAGAGATTGAGTAATGATTCCTTCTCGTGATCGCTTCCGACAAAAATTGAAATGCCCACCGCAGCAGCATTTAAGCGAATGGCCTCTTCCATCGATGTAGTGATCCCCTCGTCTGAGAGGTCTTTCCCAACCATGCTCGTTCCTCCCGAGACTCTCAGGATGATGGGTTTGGTATTTTCTGGATCGATGGAGGCACGCAAGACCCCTCTTGTCACAAAGAGAGCATCACAATAACGAAGCAGCGGTCGAATGGTTTCACCAGGTTTTTCCAATTTTCGGGTGGGCCCCTGAAAGTACCCATGATCAATGGGCAAAAAGAGACAATGACCATCTGACTTAATCAATTGAGCTAACCGGTTTTTCATCCCCCATTCCATCGTAACCTCCATTTTCAAATGCGGATTTTGGAATTCGGATTTCGGAATTTTATGTAAAATATTTAAAAGTTCAATTCCACCCTCTGAAATCCGCAATCCGAAATTCACCCAAGGATATATTTCACCACCAAATCTCCAACCTCCGAGGTACCATATCCCATCTTGCCAGCACTGAGGCTCTTCACATCCTGCTTGACGACTTTCATAACCGCTTCTTCAATGCTTTGAGCGGCCCTATCCTCTCCGAGGTGTTCCAGCATCATCTGGCAAGCAGAAATCGCCGCCAAGGGACTGACCACCCCCATTCCTGTATATTTCGGAGCTGAGCCACCCATGGGTTCAAACATGGAAACCCCATTGGGATTGATATTTCCTCCTGCGGCAATGCCCAACCCTCCCTGAATCATGGCTCCCAAGTCAGTGATGATATCTCCAAACATATTATCGGTGACGATCACATCAAACCATTCGGGGTTCTTGACCATCCACATGCAAACGGCATCCACATGCGCATAATCGGTCTCGATGCCTTCAAATTCCTTTGCCACTTCACGAAAAACTCTTTCCCAGAGATCAAAGGCATAGGTAAGAACATTGGTTTTCCCACAGAGGGTGACTTTGTTTTTATGATTCCTTTTGCGACAATATTCGAAGGCAAAACGGATGCAACGCTCCACCCCTTTTCGGGTATGGATCGCCTCCTGAATGGCAATTTCATCAGGTGTTCCCTTTCTGATCGATCCGCCAACCCCTCCATAGGCACCTTCCGTATTTTCTCTGACGACAACAAAATTAATATCCTCAGGGCCCTTATCCTTCAATGGAGTTTCCACACCAGAAAAGAGCTTAACCGGCCTCAGGTTGATATATTGATCCAACGTAAATCTAATTTTTAGCAAAATCCCCTGTTCCAGAACTCCAGGTTTGACATCGGGATGTCCAATGGCACCCAAATAAATAGCATCCATCTGTTTCAGTTCATTGAGAACGGAGTCTGGCAATATCTCTTTTGTTCTAAGGTAGCGCTCTCCACCCAAACCGTAAAATTCCAATTGATAAGTAAATCTAAACTTTTCAGAGACGGCCTTTAAGACCTTTAATCCTTCAGCCACCACTTCGGGTCCTGTCCCGTCTCCAGGAATCACTGCGATCCTGTACATTGCCTGTCTCCCATGCTAAATTTCTTCGTGGAAGAATGGAATATCTCCGCGCTCTACCCCATGCCCTCTGTATGATTTTGTCATAGCCAGCATAAAGCCTTTTGGCCAATATCTGTTCGATAGTGAACTCCTTCCCATGAGATTTTTTTGACCGCCTGGTAAGTCCTCTCAATCGCTCTCGGGATATCCTCCCCTAAACCGGTTACTCCTAAAACCCTCCCTCCATTGGTAATCAACTCCCCATCTTTAAGGCCTGTCCCTGCATGAAAGACGAAGAGTCCTTCCATTCGAGAAATTTCTTTTAACCCTTTGATCACCTTTCCTCTTTCATAATCTCCAGGATATCCCTTAGAAGCCATCACCACACATACACAGGGGCGAGGATCCCATTCAATTCGATGTTGAGACAATGTTCCCTTCATACATGCTTCCAGAATGGGAATGATATCTCCTTTCATTCGCATCAACACAGGTTGGGTTTCGGGGTCTCCAAATCGAGCATTAAATTCTAATACCTTGGGATGACCTTCATGAATCATTAACCCCGCATAAAGAACCCCTTTATAAGTTTTTCCCTCTTCTTTCAGGCCATAGATGAGGGGTCTCAAAATTTTCTCGATAATTCTCTCATGAACTTCCTCTGTCACCACAGGCGCAGGAGAATAGGCTCCCATCCCTCCCGTGTTGGGACCCTCATCTCCATCAAAGATGGGTTTGTGGTCCTGGGAAGAGGCCATGGGCAAAATGACTTTTCCATCAGTAAAGGCAAGAAAAGAGGCCTCTTCTCCAACCAGATATTCCTCGATGACGACTCGACGCCCTGCCTCTCCAAATATTTTCTCCACCATGATTTGATCGACCGATTGGATGGCCTCCTCGACGGTTTTACAAATGATCACTCCCTTGCCGGCTGCCAACCCATCGGCCTTGACGACAATAGGGGCCCCCTGCTTCCGAATATATCCCACCGCTTCACTTCGTTGATCAAAAATCTCATAAACGGCGGTTGGTATCCGATACTTTTTCATTAACTCTTTGGCAAACGCCTTGCTTCCCTCGATCTCGGCTGCCTTTTTGTTAGCTCCAAAAATAAACAGGCCTTTTGATTCGAACAGGTCGACGATGCCTTGAGTCAGAGGGTCCTCAGGCCCAACGACAGTGAAATCAATCGCCTCTTTAAGGGCGAAATCGAGTAACCCATTTAAGTCACTCGCTTTGATGGGGACAACAGTCGCCTGTTCAGAGATCCCTGCATTTCCTGGAGCACAATAGATGTTCGATACCTTTGGGCTCTGGGCAATTTTCCAAACTAAAGCGTGCTCCCTTCCACCACCACCCACCACTAAAACCTTCATTTGAGGTTTATCTCCTTTTCAAACTCTGAAAGCCTTTCGTTTTCGTTGATATCTGCCCGTACCCCTCCAAATCCCAAATTCAAAACTCTAAACCCTAAACAAATCCAAAATCCCAATTACAAATGACTAAATCTTCCTGTTTTAGATTTTGGCCATTGGAAATTATTTAGAGTTTGGAATTTCTTTCGTCACTAACAAGGTTAGTGACGGAAGTGTCTCATTCCTGTAAAGACCATGGCCATGTTATATTCATCTGCCGCCGCGATCACCTCATCATCTCGAATCGAACCGCCAGGTTGAATAATCGCTGTCGCACCGGATTCAGCTCCTGTATCGATTCCGTCTCTGAATGGAAACATGGCATCGGAAGCTAACACCGTCCCTTTTGTTGAAAACTGAGCTTTCATCACGGCTAAGCGAGTGGAGTCCACTCGACTCATCTGACCTGCACCAATTCCAATCGTTCGATCCTCTCGAACGAGGACGATTGCATTTGACTTGACATGCTTCGCCACTTTCCAACCAAACGCCATCGCCTTCTTCTCTTCCTCCGTTGGTTTTCTCTTGGTAACTACTTTCCATTGATCCATTGAGACTCGGCCAAGATCCCGATCCTGAATTAATAGCCCTCCCACCACTTTTCTGAGATCTAAACCGACCTGAGAAAAAGAACCTGTGAGGGGGGGCGTCTTGAGAATCCGGAGATCCTTTTTCGCCTTGAGGATCTCCAATGCCTTGGGATCAAAACCTGGAGCGATGATCACTTCCAGAAAGATCTCAACCATTTCTCTGGCTGTCTCCTCGTCGACGACTCGATTAAAACCCACTACTCCACCAAACGCAGAGACAGGATCACAATTCCTTGCCTTCCTGTATGCATCGGCCAAATTTTTAGATGAGATGGCAACCCCACAGGGGTTATTATGTTTAATGATGACCGTAGCCGCCTCTTCAAATTCCTTGACGGTCTCAAAGGCAGAGTCTACATCCAATATATTATTGAATGATAATTCCTTGCCTTGGATTTGGACGGCATTTGAAACAGAGGGTTCGGATAATAAGTATTCTCGATAAAAAGCCGCCTTTTGGTGAGGGTTTTCTCCGTAACGTAATTCCTGAGCTTTTTTTACCTGGAAGGTGAAGGTCTCCGGAAATTCATACACCTTTTTTCCCTTCTCGATCTGCCCCAGATAATTGGAGATCGCCCCATCATAACGTGCGGTATGTTGAAAGACTTTTTTGGCTAAACGGAAATTGGTCTCCAAAGAAATTTCCCCTTTCTCTCTCAATTCAGAGAGCGTGGACTCGTAATCATTGGGATCCACCAATACGGTCACATCGGGATAATTCTTTGCGGCTGAACGGAGCATGGTCGGTCCACCAATATCGATATTCTCAATCGCTTCTTCAAGCGAGCAATCCGCTTTGGCCACGGTCGCTTCAAATGGATAGAGGTTGACGGCCACGAGATCGATGGGAAGAATTCCATGCTCCTCCATTTTCTTGACATGTTCTGGCTTAGATCTCTGTCCCAACAAACCCCCGTGGACTTTCGGGTGAAGGGTTTTTACCCTGCCATCCAACATCTCTGGAAATCCAGTATATTCGGAGATATCTTTTACGGAGAGGCCGCTCTCTCTCAAGGTTTTCGCCGTTCCTCCGGTGGATAAGATTTCAACTCCCATCTGTGCCAAACCTTTTGTAAACGAAACGACTCCGGTCTTATCTGAAACACTGACAATCGCTCTCCTGATCTTGCTCATAATTTCTCCTCCTCTTATATGATAGGGGTTCAAGGATTTAAAATAGAAGACTTTACTTGAACCCTTGACTATTAGGCCCCTTGACCCCTTTTATTAAAAACCTAAATCCTCTCCCACCAGAATGATATGGATATCCGTCAAGGAGGGTTTTCGCTCATGGATGACAAGCACTCTGCAGATTCGGTTGGGAGAATTACAATCCACGCATTTCCCCACCTTGGCGCAAGGGACATCGATATTCAGTCTTCTTGCATTCATCGGGGCAGCAATGTTTTTTATCCTATGAATGGCTTCTTGAATATCGTCAACCATTTTATTGTATCCTACAACGAGGATGACCTTTCCGGGGCCAAAATTGGTTGAATTGACACGGTTTCCAATTCCATCCATATTGACCAGCTCCCCATTCAGGGTGACTGCATTCGTGCTCCCTAAGAAGAGATCAGAGGTCATCTGTGCCTTTCGTATCTCAAGAATATTCTCTTTTGAAAGACCCGGTTTCCAATGATCATAAATCATATGACCTTGTGCTTCCAATTTTTCCAAAATCCCCAACTCCCGGACAGTCAGGGATCCGCCCACCCCTATTCTCTGATTAGGAGTGATGTGCTTCCATACTTCCTGAACGGCCTCTTCCTTCGTTTTGATAAAAATGGCCTTAAACTCATGAGCCTCCAGTTTTTCAATAACTTTTTTCGCCCTTTCTTCAACCCACCACTGTTTGACCAAATTCATTCGACTCCCCCATTCTCATCTATCCCGAACCAAGAGAACCACGGGTTCTACCCGTGGGTGAATTGGTCCTCTGGTACGGGATGTTCGCCCCTTGTGGGGCGTGTTTTTGGGAACCACGGGCTTAGCTCGTGGGGCTCCTTTTATAAATGATCTCAAAAATGAAAAAAGCATTGGAAATTTCCACCTGCCTCTCAGTAGGGAGGCTTCTCCTCTTCGCCAAAAAGGAAAATTCCTTCCTTAAGTAATCTTTCCTGTCAAAGACAGGCAACGGGAGGATAGTAAGGATTTACAAATCAAAGCCGTTACTATTTTAAGAATATTCATGAACCTAAAGGATTGAAAAATACTGTTCCAACTCGTAATCCGTCACCCTGGCTCGGTAGCGTTCCCATTCGATCTTTTTATTGTCAATAAATTGATGGAAGACATGATCTCCCAACGCCCTCTTCACCAGATCGCTCTTCTCTGTCACTTTAATCGCCTCATAAAGATCTTCTGGGAGAGAATCAATTTTATATCTTTTCCTCTCTGCTTCTCCCATCTCGTAGACATTGCGCTCAACAGGTTCTCTCAAGGGATATCCCTTTTCAATCCCTTCCAATCCAGCTGCCAGCATAACAGAAAAAGCGAAATAGGGGTTGCACGCCGGATCAGGAGATCGGTATTCCACTCGGGTGGCCAACTCTTTCCCCGGCTTGTAGACAGGAATACGGATGAGGTCTGATCGGTTTCGTTGAGCCCAGGAAATATAAACCGGTGCTTCATAACCTGGCACCAGTCTCTTATAAGAATTGACCCATTGATTGGTGACCAAAGTGATCTCTCTCGCATGTTTCATCAGTCCGGCGATATATCTTTTGGCAATATCGGAAAGATGGTATTTGTCCTTCGGATCGAAAAATGCGTTTTTCTTCCCTCTGAAAAGGGACTGGTGAGTATGCATTCCGCTCCCGTTCACACCGAAAATCGGTTTGGGCATAAAGCTGGCGTAGACATTGTTTTTCAAAGCCACCTCTTTTACGATCAGTCGATAGATCATCGTGCTGTCAGCCATGGTCAGTGCATCTCTATATTTGAGGTCGATCTCATGTTGACTGGGGGCAACTTCATGGTGACTATATTCCACGGGTATTCCCATTTCTTCTAAAATGGTGATGGTTTGTTTTCTAAGGTCGCTCGCCACATCAAGAGGGGTCAAGTCGAAATATCCACCTTGGTCAAGAGCTTCAGGCTTCCCTGTGGATCTTTGGAAATAAAAGTATTCCAATTCGGGCCCGACATTGAAGGTGTATCCCATTTGGGCGGCTCTCTCGAGATTCTTCTTTAGTACCCATCGAGGGTCTCCCTGATGGGGATTCCCATCGGGTTCTAAAATATCACAGAACATCACTGCGATCACTTGTCCATTTGTCTTCCAAGGAAGGAGTCGAAAGGTAGAGGGATCTGGCATGGCCACCATATCACTCTCATCAATGCGGACAAAGCCAGCGATGGAGGAGCCATCAAAACCCATTCCATCCTCCAAGGCGACCTCTAATTCACGAATGGTGATGGCAAAACTTTTTAAAAAACCAAGGATATCTGTAAACCAAAGACGGACGAATTTGACCTGTTTTTCTTTTGAAATCCGAAGCACATCTCTCTTGCTGAACCGGGCCATCTCCCTCTCCTTTCCTACCACATCCAAAAAGATGTATCAGATTTACCATAATCCTCATAGCAGGTCAACTCTATGAACAATTCTAAAACACTCCTTTTGTTGACAACCTTTGATCTTTTGTGTAAATAATGAAATAGATTTCAATCATTTGCAGTATTGAGTTTTTTATCCTCAGGCAACCAATGACTTCTCAAGGAGGGGAAAAACCATCTTAAAAAGAATGGGAGGCCGGATTGCTCTATAAAAAGACATCCTATAAAAAACAGCTTCAAGCCCTTTCAGAAATCAGCCAGGCCATCTCTTCTGATCGATATTTAGACGACATCTTAAGGTTGATTGTGACAGTGACAGCCAACGTAATGGATTCAAAGATTTGCTCCCTTTGGATTCTGGATGAGAAGGAGGAGGTGCTTAAAATCAGAGCGACACAAACCATGAGTGAGGCATATCTCAAGGAACGGACCCTCAAATTAGGAGAGGGTGTCGTGGGGTACGTGGCACAGCAGAAAAAACCATTGGCCATCCTCGATGTCTTAAAAGAGCCACGCTATAAAGAGAAAGAATTAGCGAAAAAAGAAAGTCTGGTTTCTATGCTTAGCGTCCCGTTGATTGTCAAAGACAAAGTCATTGGAGTGATCAATTGTTATACCTCCTATCCCCATAAATTTAATGAAACGGAAAGAGCTGTGCTCACCGCCGTGGCAAGCCAAGCCGCCATTTGCATTGAGAATACAGAGTTGATGGTCAAAACAAAAGTGATTCAAGAGGAATTAGAGACTCGAAAATTAGTGGAGAGGGCAAAGGGAGCATTGATGAAAAATCATCGATTAACCGAAGAAGAAGCCTTTAAACGGATTCGAAAAGCAAGCATGGATAGCCGGAAGACCATGCGAGAAATTGCTGAGGCTATCCTTCTAACAGAAAAGATGAAAGGATAATCTCCTCTTTAAATATAGAGAATGGATGACCGAGGGCCTCATTAAGGTTTCCTTAAAACTGGCAATCCTATCATCCCATACTCACCAAGCGTTGAAGCAACCTATCCCATTTAGGGAATTCAATTCTGAGGGATGATATACCCCCTTAATCATAAGGAGTGCGTTGATGCACCATCATAAAGAAAAAAGAAAAAGACCGGTTTTAAAGTCCTTTTTCACGAATCTACAGGCGGATATGCCCTGGACGAGAAAGATAAAGCTTCTGATCAGGAATAATTGGATCAAGATAAGGTACCTCCAAGACTGCTGTGGCCACCCTGGAGAACCTGGTTGTTGACAGAGCGAAGAGGACGACCCTGGAGGGGTCATCGACTAAGATGATGAATCAGAAGAATTACTATCAGATTCTTGGCATAGAAAAGGAAGACTCATCGCAGAAGATTAAAGAAGCTTACCGGAGATTGGCTTTCCAATATCACCCGGACCGAAATAAGGAAAATCCATCCGCCGTTGAAAAGATGAAGGAGATCAACGAAGCTTACGCCGTCCTCTCCGATCCCAGGAAGAAAAATGATTATGACAGATTTTATGAGCAGTATGGGCCTGAGGGTTACGATCAGTTTAAGCAGCGCTATTCTGAGCAGGATATTTTTAGAGGATCTGACATCAACCAAATTTTTGAAGAAATGGCCAGGGCTTTTGGATTCAGAGGTTTTGAAGAAGTCTTCAGAGAGTCATATGGCCAGGGGTACCGAAGCTTTGAATTTCGAAGACCTGGCGTCTTCGGTAGAGGATTCATATTTTTTGGCCCAGGCTTTAAGAGAGGGAGCCAGCAAGAGATTCCCATTTCATTGGAGATTTTCCAGGGGGTCTTAGGGAAACTGACTCGCTACCTTTTAAAGAAAGCTCTTGGAACAAAGGAACCCGCCAGGGGAAAAGATTTAGAGGATACTATTTATCTCGATTCACAACAGGCCGTTGAGGGAGCAAAAGGGAAATACCTCCACAGAAAAAGATCGAAAGAGCTTCTCATTACGATTCCTCCGGGAATGAAGGAAAAACAAAAGATCAGATTGAAGGGAATGGGCGAACCCGGCAAAGACGGCGGAGAACCCGGTGACCTCTATTTAAAAGTAAAAATCAAAAAACCTCTGCTGGAGAAATTCAGAGAATTATTAAAAATATAACGTGAAGTATGACCCCTTAGGCGGTAGGTGTTGAAAGATTAA
>JACAEV010000090.1 GCA_013388645.1 Syntrophaceae bacterium
ATGAGACCAATTGAAAAGATTCCTCTTCAACAGATTGACCTATCGGATGAAACTTTTTCGGTAAATTATCTCCCTGACCTCCACCGGCTTCGAACTTCGATTGAGGAGATAGGACTGATTCAACCCCTGCTTCTGAGGAGGAAGCCCGAGGGATACCAAATTGTCTGTGGCTTCCGAAGAATTTCTATAATGAAGGAGATGGGGGAGTCCGAGATTGAGTCAAGAGTGATTGAAGAAAAAGAAATGGAGGAATCCACATTGTTTTCTCTTTCTCTTCAAGAAAACCTGACGACCCGAGGGTTGAATACGGTTGAAAAGGCCATGGCTATTGAAAAATTGATTCATCACTTTCTCCTCCCCTCCGAGACGGTAACCCGCACCTACCTTCCTCTCTTTTCCTTAGAGCCGAATGAAAAGATTTTAAATACTTTTCTTTCTCTCGCTCGAATGGAGGAGGAAGTCAAAACGTATGTCTTAAAGGAGGAAATTTCCCGTTCCAATATACGAAGGCTATCGGTTCTGACCTCTGAGGATCGGATGGCGGTCCTTTCGCTGATCTCTTCACTTAAGTTAGGTGAGAATCGTTTGAGAGAGATATTGACCCTTCTGGGAGAAATTTCTCAGAGAGAGCGATGTTCTGTCAGAGACGTTGTCAGGCGGTTAGACATTCAAGCCCCTCTTTCCCACAATGATCTTACTCCATCTCAGAAGGCAGAACACATTAAGAAAGCTCTGATGACTCTACGTTATCCAAAATTGTATCGCTTGGAAGGGATGTTTGAGCAAAAGAAGAGAAATTTGAATTTACCCTCCAACCTATCACTTCATCATTCCCCTTTTTTTGAGGGAAGGGAATTGAGAATTGAATTCCAATTTGAAACGATTGAAGAATACCAAAAGGTCCTTTCTACTCTTTCTCAACTTTTAAATAAGGAAGAGTTTAAGGAATTGATAAAGAGTCAATCGTTGAGAACAAACATCGAATTTCAAAATCCAAATGCCAAATGAAGTACAAAAGTAAAGCTCCCCGCCCACAGGGAGGGCTTGCGGGGCACGTTCCGGTCAAGCTGAGGACATGAAAAATAAAAATTTGAAATTTGACATTTGAAATTTGATTAAAATTATGTTGCCCTTCCAAATTGAGAAAATCTACCTTGATGAAAAGGCTGAGAAAGATTCGGTCACGCGAACTATTCTTAAAGGTTTGCCTGATATTCCCACCGAAATCATTAGGGATAAAAGAGCTTTAATCAAACAATTTTCTTCTATTCCCAATCCCATTGGGATCGGAAAAAAACATCTCTTCATCACCCATTTTTTGGGAAGACGTTTGAAACCCTGTCCAGGAACTTCCAATCATATCTGTTGTGGGTATTATGTGATCAACGCTATCACCAATTGCCCGATGGATTGTTCTTACTGTGTCCTCCAAGGGTACCTGAATAATCCCTTTCTCACCCTTCACACCAATTGGGACGATCTTCTTCAAGAAATCGATACATTCCTATCGATCGATCACCCCTCCCTTCTCCGTTTGGGGACAGGAGAGCTCTCTGACAGTTTGGCTTTGGAATCTATTTTTCCGCTATCACAAATGCTCATTCCATTCTTTGTGGGGAAACGTCATGCCATTTTAGAGCTTAAGACGAAGTCTGCAAATGTCAATCCCCTTCTTCATTTAGAGCATCAAGGGGGGACCGTTGTCTCCTGGTCGCTCAATCCTCACGAAATGGTCGAAGAGGAGGAGAAAGGGACGGCATCATTGGAGGAGCGGATAGAAGCAGCGAGAAGATGTCAGGATAAGGGTTATCCCTTAGGATTTCATTTTGATCCCCTCATTGACTATGAGGATTGGGAAAGGGGGTACCAAAAAACGATCCTTCAACTTTTTAAACAGATTGATCCCAAGGGGGTGGTCTGGGTCAGCCTTGGAGGGTTTCGTTATCCACCCAAACTGAAAGCCATCGCAATAGAACGTTTCCCTAAAACCAGAGTATTTTTGGGAGAGTTATTTCCGGGGAGGGATGTAAAGTTCCGCTATTTAAAAGAGATCCGGATAGAGATGTATCGAAGGATGGTAGGATGGCTGAGGGAAGTGGACCCAGAACTTTTTATCTACCTCTGTATGGAAAGCAAGGAAGTGTGGGAAAGGGTTTTTGGATGGGCGCCGGAAAACAGCAGGCATTTGAATCAGATGTTTGAGAAAAGGTTGAGAGGGTTTATAGGGTAGTGTCTTTACCCCTCTTTTTTAAAGAGGGGGGAGGGGAGATTAAAATTTTGCTTTTTTACAATACAAAATTAAAAAAATACTCTCAAGAACTTAGAAAAAATATGACAGATGCAGAAAAATTTCTATGGTCAAAACTCAGGAAAAAACAAATAAAGGATTATCAATTTTATAGGCAAAGGATAATAGAAATTATATCGTCGATTTTTACTGCCCAAAAGCAAAACTCATTATTGAAGTAGATGGAGGTCGACATTATGACGATGAGGGGGTTAAAAAAGATGAAATGAGAAGTGATTATTTTAAAAAACGTGGGTTTAAAATTTTAAGGTTGTCGGATAGAGAGGTGTTTAAAAATCTACAAGGAGTTCTTGAGAAGGTATATGAAATCATGTAATCCCCCTCAATCCCCCTTTAGAAAAGGGGGAGGAAATTGGGGGAGATTAAAAAAGAGGGAGGATATTGGGGGAGATTAAAAAAGAGGGAGGATATTAGAGGATTTATTAAAGGGGGTGGATACTTAGGGTATTTAGAAGAGGTGGGAATTTTTCTCCTCCCGTTACTAAAGGGAGGGATTATAAAAAAGGATAATTTTGATTCAATTTGATTCGTGTCGGAGGTGAAACAATGAGATTAAAAGACAAAGTCGCATTGATTACAGGTTCTACCAGAGGCATCGGAAAAGAATTTGCTCTGGGGTTTGCAAATGAGGGGGCGGAGGTCATCGTCCATGGGCGAAATCTGGAAAAGACAAAAGCGGTGGCGGGAGAGATCCAAAGCCTGGGCGTGAAATCCAAAGCGATTGCGGGTGATGTCTCGCTTTCTCAGGATGTGACCCGGATGGTGCAAGAGGCCATCGACGCATTTGGGAGAATTGACATCCTCATCAATAATGCTGGAGTTAATCCGTTCATCCTCGAAGCCGAGAAGATCAAAGAGGAGGGTTGGGATCAAGTGATCGATGTCAACTTAAAAGGGGTTTTTCTTTGCTGTCAGGCGGTTGGGAAGAGGATGATTGAGCAAGGGGGCGGCAAGATCATCAATATCTCCTCGGCGGCAGGGATTCTTGGTGAACAGGGTTTCTTGCCTTATTGTGTCAGCAAGGCCGGAGTGATGACACTCACTCGAATCCTTGCCTATGAATGGAGTCAATACAATATTCAGGTCAATGCCATTGCTCCAGGATTGGTTGCAGGGGGAATGAATGCCCCTATTCTTAACAAAGAAATTCTGGTCTCTGGTTTGACGCAGCAAGTCCCTTTGAAAAGACTTGGAAAGCCTGAGGAGATTGTGAAGATTGCCCTATTTTTAGCTTCCGAAGAGTCCAGTTACATCAATGGGACAACCATTGTTGCAGATGGAGGGATGACAGGCTATCATCCAGTCGGGTTTCTTGATTTAATTGCCGAGATGATGAAGAAGAAATCTTCTAATCCCTGAAAAAATTTGATACTTGACAAGTACGAGTGGGTTTGAGAATATAAGGCTGCATTATTAAAGGAATAGAAATTTTTCGCTTTAGAAGGTGATGTAAAGATACGATTTAAGGATATTCATTAAACACAATAATTCAGGAGGCGAAAAGAGATGAAAAAATTTACAGTATGGATATTGTTTTTAGTCACTTTATTTGTTTTATTTCTTTCTAACGCGAATGCCCAACGGACAATCAAGGTAGGAATTCTTGATCCCTACACTGGGCCAGCGGCGGTTTTTGCCAATGATGCCCTAAACAGCTTTAAATTGGAATTAAATGAAATTAATAAGAAGGGCGTTTTGGGGACGAAAATCGAATTTACGACGCGGGACACTAAATTCAAGGTGGATGTTGGTTTGAGTGCAGCAAAAGAGCTGGTCATGATGGAAAAAGTGGATTTACTGGTAGGCACGATCAATAGCGCTGTTTCCTTGGCCGTATCCGACTATGCAAAAGTGGAGAAAATACCCTTTATCGTTTGGATTTCGAAGAGCGAGAAGATCACCGGGGAGAAAGGGCATCGTTACGTTTTTTCCACAGCTGAAAATACTTATATGGCCGGTAAAACTGGAGGGATCGCTCTGAGCAAGAAACCCTTCCTGAAATATTGGATTGCTGGAGATGATTATGAATATGGCCATGCCATTGCGGATGGGATTTGGCGGAATCTAAAGGCGTTAAAGCCTAAGGTGGAGCTGATAGGACAGTCATGGTGGAAAGTCGGTGAGCCCGATCTTGTGCCCTATTTGACGTCTATCTTAGCTGCAAAACCCGATGCGGTGATTGTATGTGGGGGAGGAGCTACCATGACCAATTCCCTAAAAGCATGCAAGGCCACCGGGTTTCATGAAAAGATCCCAGTTTATATGCACACTGCAACCGATCACGCCGTTCTCAAACCATTAGGGAAAGAGGCCCCTGAGGGAGTGATGGGAACGATGGATTATCATTTTTATCATCCCGATACTCTAGCCAACAGAGCTTTTGTCAAAGCTTTTCAAGATGCTTATGGCAATCCCCCAGGATTTCCAGCTTTCCATGCTTATGTGACAGCCCATTTAATTGCGAAGGCATTTGCCAAGGCAGGTGCCATCGATAAAGAGAAGTTTATTAACGCGATGGAAGGGATGAAGGTCGATAGCCCTGTCGGCGAGATCGAGATGCGGGCGTGTGATCATCAAGCAGTCCTTCCGATGTTCTTAGGAGTGACCAAAAAGGTCCCTCAATATGATTTTCTCATTTCTTCTGACATCATTACTTTTAGCGGTAAAGATATTATGCCAACCTGTGAAGAGATTAAGAAGGTTCGAGGAGGATCATAATTCTTGGAAAAGAGAGGGGAGCTTGATGGTCTACCTCTCTTCATGAAGTCACACAAATCAAATGAGGAGGTGTTGCAAAATGAAGAGAATTCTAAGTGTAAGAAGTTTCGTTTTTATTGCATGCACGCTGGCTCTATCAATCATGCTGTATCCTGCAGGTACCAGAGCGCAAGCTCCTATTAAAGTAGGTATTATCGATACCTATTCTGGTCCCCCCACCACCTTTACCTACGATGTTCGGGACGCTTTTAAATTGGCCATTGATGAAGTGAATGCAAAAGGCGGGGTTCTTAAAAGAAAGATCGAATTTACCACAAGGGATGATAAGTTCAAGGTGGACGTTTGCTTAAGTATGGCGAAAGAACTCATCATGATGGAGAAAGTGGATATCTTGATGGGCACCATCAACAGCGCTGGTACATTGGCGGTATCCGAATATTGCAAAACGGAGAAGATCCCTTTTATTGTCACCTTTTCGAAAAGCGAAAAAATCACTGGAGAAAAGGGGCATCGATATGTTTTTTCTGTGACGGAAAATACCGCGATGATCGGTAAGGCGGCAGCCGCTGGCTTAGCGAAGAGGCCCTTTGTGAAATACTGGATCGCCGGAGATGATTATGAGTACGGCCATGCTTTGGCTGACGGCGTTTGGAACAATCTCAAAAAATTAAAATCGGGTGTGGAACTGATAGGGCAATCCTGGTGGAAAGTAGGGGAACCCGATCTGACGCCCTATCTGACGGCCATTTCGACGGCCAAGCCTGACGCAGTCATTTTCGCAACGGGGGCTGCCAGCATGGTCAATGCCATGAAGTTTGCTAAGGCAACGGGATTTGCAGAGAAAATTCCGATGTTCATCCATACTGCTACCGAGCTTAGCACTCTGGCACCTTTGGGATTGGATGCGCCCGAGAAGGTCATTGGTACGTCGAACTACCATTTTTACTATCCGGATACCCCAAAGAACAAAGCCTTTGCCAAGGCTTTCAAAGATGCCTATGGAAGGGAGCCCAAGGTGGGAGCTTTATATGGCTACCTTGCCGCTCAGTTTATCACCAAAGCATTGGAAAAGGCAGGCACCATGGATAGAGAGAAGTTCATCGACGCCTTAGGTGGGCTAAAAGTCGATAGCCCGATCGGCGAAATTGAGATGCGAGCCTTCGATCATCAGGCCATGTTGCCCATGTACATGGGGATGACCAAGAAGGTAGCAGAATATCCTTTCCTAATTGCAACAGATATCGTGACGATTCCAGGTAAGGATGTCATGCCCAGTATCGAGGATATCAAAAAGGCTCGTGGGCAGTAGCCCTTTTGATTAGACAACAGGTGAATTAGAGGGATTGGAAAGATGTTTGGTCCAGCAGAGCTCATCAGCCAATTGCTGGTAGGAATTAGCCGGTCGATGATCCTGTTCATCGTTTGCGCCGGATTAAGTTTTGTGCTTGGAGTGCTCAGGGTTCCAAACATAGCCCATGGTTCGCTTTATATGATTGGCGCTTTCACCACCTTCAGCATCACAAAAATGTTTGCCGGATCTGCTGGATTTTGGATCGCTTTGATCGTGGCTCCGCTGCTGGTCGCAGTGGTCAGCTTAGTTGCCGAAAGGGCACTGTTTTGCCATCTCTATGAGAGGGAGCACCTGATGCTGCTTTTATTTACCTTTGCCATATCACTCATCCTTGGAGATTTAGTCAAGATCGTCTGGGGTGCGGAATATAAGTCCGTCTCAGCGCCTGCCTTACTCAAAGGTTCGATCTCCCTATTTGGGGCCTCCTTCCCGCGCTATAATTTATTTCTCATTCTCGTGGGACCTCTGGTGGCCATTGCGATCTGGCTCTTTACGAACAAAACAAAAATTGGAAAGATCTCCCGTGCGGCGGCCGTAGATCGAGAAATGGTTGGAGTGTTAGGGATCAATGTCAGCTGGGTCTTTGCCATTGCTTTCGTCATTGGATGTTATCTTGCCGGAGTCGGTGGAGCGTTGGTTGCCCCAACCGTAAGCATCACGTTGGGGATGGATCACACGCTCATCATCGAAGCGTTTCTGATTGTCATTATCGGAGGATTGGGAAATATGTGGGGTGCCCTGGTGGGCTCCCTGATTTTCGGAATCACCCATTCCTTTGGGGTATTATTCTGGCCCCAGTTTGCTATCGTTTTTCCTTATATTGCCGTCGTGATTGTTTTGCTTTTGCGACCCAAAGGTTTGTTGAAATCGGTCTGGTAAGCCCACTGCTCAAAATCTCCCCTCCCTTGGCGGGAGGGGATGAAGGGGAGGGGACACAAATGAAAAGGGATTTTCTAACGGGGTAAGGGAGATAGAGTTTGTTTAAAAGCATCGTCCGTACAAAATGGTTTGCGGTGGTAGCGGCTATCTTTATTCTGCTTTTCATTTTGCCGCTCTTTGCCCCCAGGTTTTTTGTTTATATCTTTGCTTTGATTTATGTGACTTCACTTCTGGCTATGAGTCTCAATATGGTGGTGGGATATGGGGGCATGTTCCAGTTTCATCATGCCGTGTTTTATGGAGTGGGAGCCTATGCGGTTGCCCTGATGTTGACCAAAACTTCTTTACCCATGTGGGTCGGTTTTATTGCAGGCCCCATTGCGGCTGCCATTACCGGATTGATCATCGGCTGGTTTTGTGTCAGGCTAACCAGGCTTTACTTCGGCATGCTTCAGATTTCTCTGGGCTCTTTGATCTGGGCCATCGTTTTCCGTTGGTATAGTTTTACGGGGGGCGATGATGGCATTCATGGCGTCCCCATGCCCTCGATGATATCCTCTTTGAACAGTTCTTATTACTTCATCCTGATTATCCTCGTGGTCTGTCTGATTTTGATGTACATGATCATCAAATCCCCATTTGGGAGCACCCTGCAAGCGATTCGGGATAATTCGCAGCGATGTGAAGCCGTTGGGATCAATGTCAGGCGCTATCAATTAGGTGGGATTGTGGTGGCGACCTTCTTTGCTGGAGTGGCAGGCGTTCTTTTTGTGGTGCTGGAAAAGTCAGTGTTTGCTGAGATGCTTTTCTGGGTTTTATCCCTGGAAATATTCATCATGTGCCTTTTAGGGGGATGGTTCACCTTTGCCGGTCCGATCCTGGGGGCGGCCATTATTGTTGCCTTACGAACTTTTGTTGGACGATATACAGAGTACTGGACCTTAATCCTTGGGGTGATCTTGATTCTGGTGATTTTTTTCCTGCCCGAGGGCGTCATGGGTTTTTTCCAGGATTTATTTAAGCCAGGGGCAAAAGAAGCAGTGGAAAGGAAATGATTAATGCTACAGGTGGAAGGGGTCACGAAGTCTTTTGATGACTTCATGGCCGTCAACGGAGCAAACCTCACTGTGAATCAGGGAGAGATTGTGGCTGTCATCGGTCCAAACGGTGCAGGGAAAACCACCTTGTTCAATCTCATCACCGGTGCGCTGAAGCGGGATAAAGGAAGAATTCTTTTTAAAGGCGAAGATATTAGTGAGCTACCCCCTTATGAAATTTGCAAGAAAGGCATTACCCGGTCTTATCAGATCGTAAACATCTTTCCCCGATTGACTGTTTTCGAGAATGTTCAGGTCGCTGTCCTTTCTTATCAGAGAAGAAGTTCCAATCTTTTTAGGCCGGCCCAGAGCTTTGCTGTCAAAGAGACGAGAAGTATCCTGGAGAGTGTGGGTCTTTTAAATAAAGAAAAAAACATAGCGGGGTCGCTTTCTCATGGCGATCAGAAAATACTGGAGATCGCTATTGCCCTTGGGAACGAACCCGAGCTACTCATTCTCGATGAACCGACTGCTGGGATGTCTCCTGAAGAGACGCAAGCAACCATCGATCTGATCAAGAGGCTGGCGACAGGGCGGGGCTTGACGATTCTGTTCTGCGAACATGACATGGACATCGTGTTCTCCATTGCGCAGAGCATCATGGTGATGCGTCATGGAGAAACAATCATTCAAGGTGGCTTGGAAGAAGTGAGAAGCAACAAAGAGGTACAGGAAGCCTACCTCGGAGGTGATTGATGCTTGAGGTGGAGGGAATTCATACCTTCTATGGTTTGAGCCATATTCTATTCGATGTCTCTTTAAAAGTGGATCCGAAAGAGGTGGTCTGTCTGTTGGGACGAAATGGAGCAGGGAAAACGACCACCATGAAGAGCATCATTGGCATCACCCCTCCCAAAAAAGGAAGCATTAAGTTTAAGGGAGAAGAGATTGTTGGCATTGAGCCCTATTTGCTCACACGAAAGGGCATAGGCTATATCCCTGATGATCGAAGAATCTTCGCCGACCTAACCGTTGGAGAAAATTTGGAGATCGCTGAGAGAAAAGCGAAGGAAGGTGGAGGATGGAACAGGGAAAGAATTTACGGACTGTTCCCTGCCCTGAAAAATATTGAGTCCCGCAGAGGAGGATGCCTGAGCGGAGGGGAACAGAAGATGTTAGCCATTGCCCGGGCATTGACGGGGAATCCAGAATTTATTCTCCTTGATGAACCGTTTGAGGGATTAGCACCCCTCCTCATATTAGCTCTCGAAGATCAGATAAGAAAGTTAAGAGAAGCTGGGTTGACCGTCTTGATTGCTGAACAGAATGTGAGATCGACCCTGAGAATAAGCGATCGGGGATATATTATTGATAATGGGCAGATCCGTTATCATGGAAGCATTGAGGAACTGAGAGAAAATGAGGAAGTGAGAAAGAAATACCTTCTGGTATAGTTTTTGATCTCCCTCCTTCAGAATCACAATATCTACCAAAGCTATCTTAGACTATAAGTTATAAGTTCGGAGTTTGGAGTTCGGAGATTTTTTAAGATTTAGAATTAATTCATTTGTAGTTACTCCGAACTACGAACTAATTACTCCGAACTATAAATATATTGTTGTGAGAGAAACCATGAAAGTAAAGGTTCCTCAACTTCTCTGGTACGAGAATACAGAGATGGAGCTTGATTTCCCCTCCTCCTGGTCCATCTTTTTCTGCCCGATGAAAGGAGGGGGAAGAAAGAAAATGACTCACAAGGAGATGGAGAGAGCCTTTCACAAACCCATCGGTTCAAAGCCCATTCTCGAACTGGCCAAAGGGAAAAAGGAGGTAGTCATTCTCTTTGACGATTTAGCGAGGCCGACTCCTGTTTTTGAAATTGTGCCTTATGTGCTGGGGGAGTTGGAGAAGGCCGGGATTTCAGATCAACAGATTCGGTTTATCGCCGCCCTCGGAGCGCATGGGGCGAGCACCGCGAATGATTTTCGTAAAAAATTAGGGCCAGAGGTTCTTGACCGGTTTCCCGTATATAATCATCACCCATTTAATTATTGTACCTACTTGGGCAAAACCAGTCGAGGCACACCCGTTTCCATTAACCGAGAGGTGATGGCCTGTGACCTAAAAATTGGTATTGGGTGTATCGTCCCGCACTCTTTCTCTGGATTTGGAGGAGGGGGGAAGATGATCCTCCCGGGAGTGGCTCACATTGACTCCATTGCCTATAACCATGGGACGCTTGTCAAGGAGCATTCAGATTGTGTGGGGGTTGGAAAGATCGAAGGCAATATCCCTCGACTTGATATTGAAGAGGCGACGAGGATGGCAGGCCTGGATGTGAAGATCGATGCCATTGTCAATCTCTGTGGAGAGATCACCAGTCTCTTTGTCGGGGATCCCATTCTGGAACATCAGGAAGGGATGAAATTAGCGAGGGAGGTCTACCTAACCACTCCAGCAAAAAACATGGATGTGGTCATCGTTAACTCATATTCCAAACCAAATGAATGCGCCATTGCCCCATTCATTGGAATTCCATCCTTGAAAGAGGATGGAGGGGATTTGATTATCATCGCAAATGAGCCTGCAGGACAGGTCGTCCATTACCTCTTTGGAGAATTTGGGAGATGTGGAGGGGGAGAACTTCAGCTTCCCCAACCTCTGCCGAATAAGGTAAAACGGTTCATTGTCCTTTCACCGTTCAAAGATCATGTGGGTGCATGTTTTTTTGGTAACGTCCCTTCGATCCTCTGGGTTAAAACATGGGATGAAGTCTTAGAACTTATAATGGCCGAATGGGGAAGCAAGGCGAATGTGGCGGTTTATCCAGATGGGACGATCCAGTATTTTAAAACAGAAAGCAGCAGGCAGAAGTCCGAAGGCAAAAAGCAATGAGCCCCTAACCAAAGACCGAGGAATTATATTATGGCAATCTTTTTTAGGAATGGAAAAGTAATTGTTGGAACAGGAGAAGTCGTCGAGAAGGGGACAGTGGCCATCAACGACCATCTCATCACTTATGTCGGAGTCACAAAAAAAATTCAACCTTCAAAGAAAGATACGGTGTTTGATCTATTCGGAAAAACCATCCTTCCTGGTCTGATCGATTGCCATGTCCATTTCTGTTTGGATGGAAGCCCAGATCCCATGACGTCCGTCTCAAAAGATTCTCTCCCTACCCTGACTTTAAAAGCTGCCCACCACGCCCGACAGACCTTAGAAGCCGGAGTGACCACTGTTCGTGATATGGGAGGGAAGGATTATATTGATATCGCCATACGGGATGGGATTGAAGCTGGGCTTCTTCAGGGCCCGAGAATGATCTGCAGTGGGAGAGCGATCTGCATGACCGGAGGCCACGGATGGCAATATGGTCGCGAGGCGAATGGAGCGGATGGCGTTCGGGAAGCGGTAAGAGAGCAATTAAGAGCGGGGGCGAGTTTGATCAAATTGATGGCCACTGGTGGTGTTTTGACAAAAGGAGTGGATCCTGGCTCGGCTCAATTCACTTTGGAGGAGTTAATTGCAGGCATTGAGGAGGCCAGAAAGGCGGGGAGACGAACAGCCACCCATGCCATGGGAACCGAAGGGATTAAAAATGCGCTTTGGGCAGGAATTCATTCGATTGAGCATGGTGTCTTTTTAGATGATGAGGCTATTGAGTTGATGTTGGAGACAAAGGTGTATCTGGTTCCCACCTTGTGCGCTCCCTATCATATTATCAAGGCAGGAAAGAAAAAAGGGGTGCCTGACTTCGCTGTGGAGAAGTCGAAATCAGTGGTAAAGGCTCACTTCCAAAGTGTCAAAAAAGCTCATCGGGCAGGAGTCTCCATTGCCGTGGGAACAGATGCTGGGACCCCTTTCAATTGCCATGGCATGAACTCGAAAGAAATGGAATTGTTGGTGAAGACCGGATTTACACCCATGGAGGCCATCACGGCAGCGACCCAAACCGGTTCAGAAGTTCTGGGTTTAGAAAAAAAGATTGGAACCCTGGAGAAGGGAAAGTGGGCCGATCTTCTCATCGTGGATGGAGACCCTCTCGATGATATTCGTCTCCTGCAGAAGAAAGATAAGATCCAAGCCATCGTAAAAGGTGGCCATCTCTATAAATGTCAAATTTAAGGAAAGGAGAGATTTTTATGAAGCGATTCTTCATGGTATTTTTTATTCTCTGTTTTTTAATTCCAAGTGTTTCATTGGGAGCGCCGAAAGGTAAACTGATCATTGCTCAGGCGGTGGATCTCACTTCCCTCGATCCTGCCAGACATCATACCCAGGGTGAATTTAATTATGACAATGCCGTTTTCGATCGACTTTATCTTTTTGATGTTCAGGGAAATTCGGTTCCCCGATTGGCCGTCTCTCATCGAATTGTCAATGACACTACATGGGAATTCAAACTGAGGAAAGGAGTAAAATTTCATAATGGAGATCCCTTTACCGCAGCAGATGTGAAATTTACCATCGAGCGCATCCTCGACCCTAAAACGAAGGCGCCCTTCGCAGCCAATTTCAGACACATTAAGGAGGTCAATATCATTGACGATTACACCCTCCAAATGGTGACCGAGAAACCTGACCCTATTCTAATAAAAAGATTTGCTGCAGGTGCTACCACCTCCATTCTTCCGTCCAAGTATATTAAGGAGAAAGGGGAAGATCCCTTCTTGCGACATCCAATTGGAACAGGTCCTTTTCAATTCGTGGAATGGGTGAGAAATGACCGACTGGTGTTAGAGGCCTACGAGGGATATTGGGCAGGATCTCCTTTAGTGAAGACCGTTGTCATTCGGCCCATTCCTGAAGATGCCACCCGAATTGCAGAGCTCCAAACAGGAGGAGTTGATATTGCTGTTAATATTCCGCCCTTTCTGGTTAACCAAGTCAAGGCCATGCCAGGGGTAGAAGTGCAATCCGTACCAAGTGGTCGGGTCATCTTCCTCTACCTCAATACCCTTGCCCCGGGGCCCCTCCAGGACAAAAGAGTACGTCAGGCACTCAATTATGCCGTGGATAAAAAATCGATCATTGAAAAAATTTTAATGGGAAGTGGATTTCAAATGGCAATCAACCTGACCCCGTATCATTTTGGTTATGATCCATCGCTTCAACCTTATCCTTATGATCCCGAAAAGGCAAAGAAACTTCTGGCAGAAGCAGGACATAGAGATTTAAAACTCGTCTTTAACACTCCAAGCGGACGTTATATTATGGATAAACAAGTCTCTGAAGCGATCGCAGGCATGTTTGAAAAGGTGGGGGTGAAGATTGACTTTAAGGTACGGGAATGGGGAGATTATACCAAGGATTTAGTCACGAAAAAATTGGTAGACATTGGTTTTATCGGTTGGGGAAATGTCAATTATGATGCTGATGGGACCTTCTTCGTTTATTTCATTAAGGATGCTGCTTTCTCCTATTACGAGGATCCCGAAATGAAAAGCTGGATCATCGAAGCTCGTCATGCTCTGGATGAGAAGAAACGGAAAGACCTCTATACCAAGATTTCAAAGAAAGTTTTCGAGGAAGCCCCTCTCGTTTTTCTATATCAGCAGCAAGACCATTGGGGAGTTTCGAAGAAAGTGAAGAATTTCCAGGCCAGAGGAGATGAGAATTTCTATCTTTATCGAGTGGGCGTCGAAAAGTAAACCCCGTTAGAAAGGGTGGAGTTTGGAGCCCCACCCTCCATCTATGGAGTAAACTTTCTCTTGATTGATTGCATTTCACTTCTTATGATGCAGATATGGGAGGCTATCTCCTCAGGCGGCTTTATCATTCCTTCATCGTTATCCTCGGGATCACTCTGATCATCTTCATCATTACCCACATGATCGGTGATCCCGTCGTTTTACTTCTTTCCCCTGAGGCCACCCAGGCAGATCGGGATGAACTTCAGCGTCAATTAGGTCTTGATCGCTCCCTCCCTTTGCAATACATCGTTTTCATTAAAGATGCCGTTCGAGGAGACTTTGGCGTCTCCTTCCGACATCAAAGGCCTGCCCTGGAATTGGTGCTTCAACATCTTCCTGCCACTCTGGAACTTACCTTGGCGGCCATGGTTCTTTCGGTTCTGATATCCCTCCCTCTCGGTATCCTCGCTTCGATGAAACCTGGATCATTGTTGGATCGAACGGGGATGACCTTTGCCCTTTTTGGTCAGTCCGCCCCTGTCTTCTGGATTGGGATCATGTTTATCCTCCTCTTCGGGGTGAAGCTTCGATGGTTTCCTATCTCAGGAAGGGGAGGGATTGAAAACCTGGTGATGCCTGCCATGACGTTGGCTCTGTTTTCCACGGCCGCCCAAACCCGCCTCACCCGTTCGAGTATGCTCGATGTTTTAGATAAGGATTTTATTCGTACCGCTCGGAGCAAGGGATTACACGAGTTCAAAGTCATTCTAAAACATGCTTTCAAGAATGCTCTCATTCCGATCATCACCATCGTGGCTTTGCAATTTGGAATGATGTTAAGCGGAGCCGTGATTACTGAGACGATCTTTGCCTGGCCCGGCGTCGGACGATTGGCGGTGAATGCCATCTATAATCGAGACTATCCGGTCATTCAAGCAGCTGTTTTTGTGACCTCCTTGTTTTTTATTTTTATTAATCTCTTGGTCGATCTCATCTACACAAAAATCGACCCAAGAATCACTTATCGGTAAGTCGTTTGTAATGATGATGGCGACCATGTTCATCACCATGAAAATCCCCTTGCCTCTCCCTTTTCCATAGGGGAAGAATTACTCCTCCCTTTATGAAAGGGAGGTTGAGAGGGATATAAGAAAACGAATTTATAAACCAATGAAAAACAAAAAGACTATTCTTTATTTGAAAAAGATGCCCATTGCAGGAGGGGTCATCTTTGGACTGGTTATTTTCTCAGCCATTTTGGGCCCAGTATTGGTCCCTTATGGTCCGGCTGATCAAGATTTTAGCAAAGTATTAAAACCACCCTTTTGGCAAAATGGAGGTGAGATTAAACATCCATTGGGCACGGATATGATGGGACGAGATATTGTTTCGAGAATTGTCCATGGGGCAAGGATCTCCCTCTTTGTCGGATTGGTGACGGTGCTGCTTTCTTGTTTCATCGGAACATGGCTGGGAATGTTATCCGGATATATTGGAGGGAAAATGGATTCCCTGATCATGAGGCTTACCGATATTCAACTCTCCATGCCTTATATTCTGATTGCTCTTGCTATCATCGGAGCACTGGGGCCCAGCATTAAGAATATCATCATCGTCATTGCGATCACCAACTGGGTGGGCTATGCGAGAATCATTCGAGGAGAGGTGCTCAGCCTCAGGCAAATGGAGTTTATCGAAGCCGCTGTGGTAGGAGGATGCTCTACACCACGAATACTTTTCTATCATATCCTTCCCAATGTCGTAAATTCTCTCATCGTGCTGGCCACTTTGGATTTGGGCAGGGTGATTATCTTTGAATCCGCCTTCAGTTTTTTAGGGTTAGGGGTTAAGCCGCCTGCGACTTCCTGGGGGGCGATGCTTGCTGATGGAAGAATTTATCTCACCTATGCTTGGTGGCTCGCCACGTTTCCAGGCCTGGCGATCATGTTCACCGTTCTGGGGACCAATCTCTTGGGAGATTGGCTGAGGGATATCCTTGATCCTAAAAGAAAAAGGTATGTCCTGGTATAATTAGAAACCGGAAGTAGTTTAAATATTGACAGGTTTTAAAAATCATTATATTGAATCACCGATTGAAGAAATATGACTAAAAAGGGGGAGAAGATGAAAAAGAATGATGTGGTCGTGGTCAGTGCAGTTCGAACGCCTTTTGGGAGATTCGGGGGGACATTAAAAGATATTCCTTCCATCGACTTGGCAGCAATGGTGATTCGAGAGGTCCTTCAACGGGTGAGCATCAAGGGAGAAGAGGTGGAGGAGACCTATTATGGAACAGCGGTCATCGGGGAAGCTGCTTTGGAGACAGATGTTCCGGCGAGGCAAGCGACCCTCAAGGCAGGAATGCCAGCAGACCATATCTCAGTCACACTGGATCGCGCCTGCTGTTCTTCCTTGACGGCATTGAGATTGGGATATCGTGCCATTAAGGCTGGAGAGATTGATGTGGCTCTGGCGGTCGGTGCCGATAACATGAGTCGGGCCCCTTACGTCATCCCTCCAGATGTTCGATGGGGGAAAAGACTGGGAAATATTCAAATATGGGATGGTCTATTTGAATTGGGCTATAAGGGGTTTAATCCCGTTTCGGTGGACGCTGGAGAAGTGGCTCTCGAATACGGGATCACTCGAGAGGATCAAGACCGATGGGCTTATCAAAGCCAGATGAAATATGCGAAGGCTTTTTCAGAGGGGAAATTTAAGTTGGGGGAGGAATTAATGAAGGTGGAAATCCCGATGAAGAAAGGCCCCCCCATCGTTTTAGAAAAAGATGAATTTCCTAAGCCCGATACCACCCTTGAAAAATTATCCAAATTACCCACTGTTTATGGGAGTCCAACTGTGACCGCAGGGAATGCTCCAGGACTTGATACCGGAGCAACCGCCGTCCTCATCATGAGTGAAAAGAAGGCCAAGGGGAAAGGATTAAAGCCTTTGGCGAAAATTCTCTCCTCGGTGGCAACGGCCATCACGCCGAGGCTGATTGCCGCCATTCCGGGATTTACCATTCAAAAGGCCCTTGCGAATGCATCCGTCGCTCTCAATCAGATCGATCTCATTGAGATCAACGAGGCCTTTGCTGCCATGCCTCTGGTCAGCGCAAAGATTTTATCCAACGGTGACCCTGAAAAGATGAAATCGATTTTAGAAAAGACCAATGTCAATGGAGGCGCCATCGCCATAGGCCATCCTGTCGGAGCAAGTGGAGCAAGAATTCTCATGACCTTAATTTATGAATTGAAAAGGCGAGGTGGAGGGATGGGGGTCGCCTCTATCTGTGGAGGATTGGCTCAGGGAGATGGGGTAGTGGTTCAGGTCAATGGCGAATAAACAAAGCGGATCGTTCAATAAAAACTAATACACTAAATTTGTTCTTTAGTTTTTTTAAATAGAGTCATTTCTGAATGAAAAAGCAATATTCACGTCAATGCTTTTCAGAAATGATTAAGATAATTTAAAATTCTTAAATTGACCAATATTATATTAATATCAAATAGTTATATTTCGATTAGGTTTCCTAATATTTAATTTAAGTTTCTCAAAATTTCCTTGACAAAAAAGTCCTTATATGATAGATAACAAAAAACTAAATTAGTTTTCTGGCTTTTATGGAATCGGAAAAAAGAACCCAAATTTTAACCCTTGCTAAGAAGAAATTTGAAAGGTTTGGTTTTCATAAGACCACGGTTGATGAAATCGCCAGGGACGCCAATATTTCAAAGCGAACGTTATATCAGGAGTTTGAAAATAAGGAAAAGATCCTTGAAGAATTGTTTATGTTCGAAGCGCTATCCGTTCGAAAGGCCATTCTAAACCAGATTAACAAGATCATTGACCCAGCAGAGAAACTTCAAACCTTCATCCGATTAGCCCTGAAATACCTTGATCAAAACCCTTTCATTGTCAGCGTCCTCCATGATGAGTCAGGATTTTTTAAACCATTTCTTAAGGAAAAACCCCACATCATTGAAACGGGGATAGAGGAGATGTTCGTCAATATTCTTAAGGAGGGTATTGAACAGGGAGTCTTTCGTAAGATGGATGAAATGGTGGTAGGGCATTGCATTTTTTTATTATTTAAAAACCTGACCTATGGGAGGAATAGCCCGAGCCACCCCTTTGGATTAAATCAGACGAATGAGTTCATCCATTTCATCCTCCATGGAGTCATTCACCAACAGGGTAAGGCATGAACCGATTGTCTCTCCTTCTTAAATCCAATGGCTTTGTCAATTCTATTCGAATGACCAGCACCTTTTTAGGCATTCCTATTTACAAGGTAAATGCCTTTTATGTGGATGGCCTCTTGATCGATACGGGTTTCACTTTTGGTCGGGATCGATTTCTGAAACTCTTAGACACCCTTCATCCTGAAATCGTTGTCAATACTCACCACCATGAAGATCATACCGGGAATAACTTTTTAATCAGAGAAAAATATCACCTCCTCCCTTTAGCTCATCCCAAGACCTCTTTTTACTTAAGAGATCCCTCACACTGGTTACCATGGTATCGGCGTTTGGTCTGGGGATGTCCCCCTCCTTCCGAAACGGGTGAATTGAATTCGAAGGTTCAAACCAAAAAATTTCTCTTTTTAGTGATCCCTACACCTGGTCATTCCGATGACCATGTCTGTTTTTTCGAGCCCAATGAGGGGTGGCTTTTTTCGGGAGATTTGTTTCTCAGCGAACAGATGAAATATTTAAGAGAGGAAGAAAATATCTTTTCAATTATTGATTCTCTGAAGAAGGTGGTTGCCCTTCATCCCAAGAAGATGTTTTGCTCCTTCAATGGTTTGATTGAACATCCGATGGAAGCACTGCATAAAAAGATTGATTATTTAGAGAATCTTCAAAAAGGGGTCGAAGAAGGGTTTCGTCGGGGGCTATCCCCTCGGGAGATCCAGAGGAGACTTCTGGGGAGAGTAGACCGATTAGGTTTTTTCACCTTCGGAGAAATCTCAAAAAGAAATTTGATCTATGCTTTTCTAAAATTAAAAGGAGTGAAGCGATGAAACAAAAGATCAAAAAAGCGGCGGTGTTAGGAGCGGGCGTGATGGGGAGTGCGATTGCTGCCCATTTGGCGAATGTGGGAATTCCTTCCTTTCTCCTTGATATTGTCCCACCGGAGTTGACAGAGGCGGAAAAGAAAAAGGGATTGACTTTCGAAAGCCCAGAAGTGAGGAATCGATTCGCTGTACTCGGAAAGAAAAGGATTCAAGAAACAAGACCGGCCTCCCTCTATTTGAAGGAAGATGCGGAACTCCTCACTGTGGGAAACTTTGAAGATCATCTCTCATGGGTTTCACAAGCGGATTGGATCATTGAGGCGGTCATTGAGGACCTCAATTTGAAAAGAGAACTTTTCAAGAAATTGGTCCCCTTCTTAAAGGAAGGAACGGTGATCAGCTCCAATACCTCTGGAATCTCCATCCAGAAAATGGTGGAGGGATTTCCACGGGACTTTGAGGAAAGATTTTTAGGCACTCACTTTTTCAATCCGCCCAGGTATATGAAACTTTTAGAAATCATCCCTGCCCAATCCACCCCAAAAGCCCTTGTCGAGAAAATGGCGCTCGTGGGTGAGAAGATTTTGGGAAAGGGGGTAGTCTATGCGAAAGATACACCCAACTTCATTGGGAATCGAATCGGAGCTTTTGCAGGGGCGGTTACCATGAGGACAGCGATCGAGGATGGCTATCTAATCGAAGAGGTGGACCAGATCACTGGGCCCGCCATCGGACGGACAAAATTGGCCACGTTCAAGCTTGCTGATTTGGTTGGACTCGATGTCATGTCCCATGTTTCTAAAAATCTCTATGATAGCCTTCCCGAAGGCAAGGAAAGAGATTATTTCAAACCTTCTCCTTTTATCGAACAGATGGTCAAAAACCAATGGTTGGGCCAAAAAACCAAGCAAGG
Organism: Syntrophaceae bacterium; assembly: GCA_013388645.1. GTDB lineage: Bacteria > Desulfobacterota > BSN033 > BSN033 > UBA1163 > UBA1163. The sequence goes on from JACAEV010000090.1 coordinate 19,866, forward strand.
TTTTTATAAAAGGGTGAAAAAAGATGGAAAAGAAGAAACCCTTGTCCTCGATTATGAGAAACTCGATTACCGACCTCAGCGAAAGGTAAGTCTTCCTTCTGTGGAGATGGGTAAGAATATCGATGATGTCAGAGAGCGGATCAAAACTCTTGTTACGAGTCCAGACCGAGGTGGCCAATTTGCTTGGAAGATATTGAAAAAGACGCTTCTTTATTCCGCTGAGAAAATTCCTGAGGTCTCGGATGATATCGTAAATATCGACCGAGCCATGAGGTGGGGGTATAACTGGGAGCTGGGGCCTTTCGAAATCTGGGATGCCATTGGTCTGAGGTCCTCCGTGAAAAGGATGGAGAAAGAGGGAGAAATCATTCCGCCGCTGGTGGAACGAATCCTCAGCAAAGGGCATTCCTCTTTTTATGAGAAAAAGGACGGCCGCGTTTCCTACTTTGACCTTGGATCAGGCCAATTCAAGGAAATTGAAGAGAGACCGGAGATCATCCTTCTGCCAAGTTTGAAGGATAGAAAGATGGAAGTTCTTTCAAATCCAGGGGCAAGCCTGATCGACCTCGGAGATGGTGTAGCGTGCCTTGAATTTCATTCGAAGATGAACACCATTGGGGCAGATACCATTCAGATGATGAGAGATTCTCTGAAAGAGGTTGAAGAGAAATTTGAGGGCCTGGTGATTGGAAACCAAAGTGAGAATTTCTCTGCAGGAGCGAACCTGATGCTCATCCTCTTTGAGATTCAGGATGAGAACTGGGACGACATTGAATTCTCTGTGAAAGCTTTTCAGGATACACTCATGGCCATAAAATATTTTGAGAAACCAGTCGTGGCTGCACCCTTCGGCCTGACTTTAGCAGGAGGGTGTGAGGTCTGTCTCGCCTCTGCTAAGGTTCAGGCCGCTGCTGAGACTTACATGGGTTTGGTCGAAGTCGGAGTGGGTCTGATCCCGGCAGGGGGTGGAACCAAAGAGATGCTGCTTCGATGCACAGAAGGGATTCCATCCGGAGTAGATGCAGAGTTACTCCCCTTTGTGAGAAAGGCTTTTGAGACTGTTGCCATGGCCAAGGTGGGAACCAGCGCCAAAGAATCACAGCAGTTGGGATATATGAGGATGACGGACAAAGTGACCATCAACCGGGATTTTCTCATCCATGATGCGAAACAAACCGTTCTTGACCTTGTCAGGGAAGGCTATCGTCCACCCCGGCCAAAAAAGAATATCAAGGTGATGGGAGAAAGAGGGCATGCGCTTCTTCAGATGGGGCTCTTCTATATGAGGGAAGGTGGTTATATCAGCGAATACGATGAGCATGTGGCCAGAAAGGTGGCCTATATTATGTCGGGAGGAAATCTTCCGGACGGGACCGAAGTGACCGAACAGTATCTCTTGGACTTGGAAAGAGAGGCTTTTGTCAGTCTTTGTGGAGAGGCCAAGACGCAAGCAAGAATTGAATATATGCTGAAGACGGGAAAACCATTGAGAAATTGAAACAATGGTCAATGGACAATGATCAATGG
>JACAEV010000002.1 GCA_013388645.1 Syntrophaceae bacterium
CCTCTCTTTCCGATCACTGAGCTGGCGATCGTATTCTTCTGAATCTCTCGTGTCCCTTCATATATTTCAGTGATTCTCGCATCGCGATAATAGCGTTCCACTTCGTATTCTAACATATAACCATAGCCACCATGAATCTGGATTGCCTCCTGTGCTACTTCCACAGCCACCCTGCCCGCATACATTTTGGCCATGGAGGTCCATTTCGGCTCAATTCTCCCCTGATCAAAATTCCAGCCGGCCTTATAGACCAAACATCTGGCTGCCTCGATCATGGTCGCCATATCTGCTAATTTGTGTTGGGTGACCTGAAATTCTGCCAATCTCTGACCAAACTGTTCTCTTTTCTTCGCATAATCGAGTGCCCGATCAAAAGCTCCCTGAGCGATTCCCAAGGCTTGAGCAGCAACCATCACCCTGCTCTCGTCAAAAAATTCGATGACCTGATAGAATCCCTTGTTGAGATTCCCGATGAGATTTTCTTCAGGAACCCGAACATGATCAAAAGACATCTCGGTGGTGGAGGTCATCTTGATGCCCATCTTCTCTCCGAGATCGCTCACCTCAAATCCCTTGCTTCCCTTTTCTACAACGAAGGTGGACATCCCCCGATAACTTGGCTTTGCCTGGGAATCGCTCTGACAGAGAACGATGACAAAATTCGCAATGGATCCATTCGAAATGAAGGTCTTCACTCCATTGATCAGATAATCCTTCCCATCTCGTGCCGCAGTGGTCCGGACCTCCGTGATGTCGCTTCCATGATCTGGTTCGGTAAATGCACCGGCCGAGATGGCCTCTCCTCGAGTGAGGGGGATCAGGTATTTTCTTTTTTGAGCCTCATTACCAGACCGAAGAAGGATCTCTGAGGAGAAATTGGCAATGCTCAAACACACTCCAACCCCTGAATCCCTCCTGCAAAAAGCCTCCACAATCAATGCATTTTCAAGGATCCCATATCCCTGACCGCCATATGCCTCTGGGTAATGACTTCCGATAAAACCAAGTTGGCAGGCTTTCTTCCAGTAGCTGATAGGAAATTGATGGTTTCGTTCAAGCTCTAAAATGGCCTCTTTGTCAAATTCCCCCTTGGCAAATTCATTCGCTGCCTTTTGAATCTCTTTTTGTTCTTCGGTCAAATCGAAATTCATGTTTCTCCTTTATTTCTCTCCTCTATGAGAACCGATCATCAGTCAATGGGGGAAGTAATGATACCACTCGGATCATCCTTTAGGACCAGTTCCGTACAACTCTTTCACTTTTCCCCGGTCGATAGACCCATCCTCTTTTTTGGGCAGGGAATCGACAAATTCGACGTAGCCCGGTTTTTTGTAACGGGCGATTCGCCCTCCGACAAAATCAATCAACTCCTGTCCCGTTAACTTGGCATTTGGTTTTAAAACACAGATGGCCTTGATCCCCTCCCCGAATTTGGGGTCAGGGACGCCGATGACCGAAACCTCGTGGATGCTTGGATGTTCCAGGATGACTTTCTCTACTTCGACTGGATAGACATTCTCACCACCCGGTTTAATCAGTTCTTTCTCTGCCTTTCGCCCCGCAAACCAGAGATAGCCTTCCTCATCCATTCGACCGGCATCGCCGGTGTGATGCCATTGATCTCGGAAGGTATGTTTGGACAAGTCTTCTTCACCCCAGTATCCCTGAAAGACCAGTGGCCCCCGAACTAAAATCTCTCCGACTTTCCCTGTTTCCACTTCATGGTCAAATTCATCGACGATTTTAATATCCACTAACGGACCAGGTTTCCCTGCACAGCCAGGTTTTTCTCGATTTGAACAAACACTGGTTAAACCCATGGTTTCTGTTTGGCCATAGACCAGCCAAAATTGTCCATAACCGAGGTTTTCAAATCTTTTGATGGTCTCTTGCATGTCGATCCCTAAAATATGCTTCAGGGTCGAGAGGGTGAACTCTCCCTTTGCCTGCTCATCAAGCAACTGGAGAAGGATGGGTGGAAAATCACCGAGAAGGGTGATCTTCTCCTGATCGATCATCTTTCCTGCCACCTTGGGATCGAATTTCGGAATCATTACATTTCTTCCGCCCACATGCATCATCACCAATGCTGCAAACATGCCTGCGATGTGAAAAAGAGGAAGAATGTTTAAATAGGAATCTTCACGAGTGAGACCCATGATGGCGATATTCTGAAGGGTACAGAAAACAAGATTGTGGTGACTGATGACGGCGCCCCGAGGTTTTCCCTGAACCGCAGCGGTATGCATAATGACGAAGGGATCATCCCCATCCAATTCGACTGCCTCGCCAGGTGGACTCTTGAGAAGCGAATCGAACGAAATATAAATCCCACTGTCTGGTCCAAAGGTCACATATTCTTTCAGCGAAGGACAAATCGATCGAAGATCTAAAATCGTCTTTTCAAAATCAGGATCCACGACGATCATCGCCGGTTTTGTATTGGTCAGATTGTAACCAATTTCCTCGGCCGAAAGTCGGAAATTGATGGGGACCATGATGGCTCCGGCTGCGGCTATGCCCCCCATCAGAGGGAAAAATTGAGGATCGTTTTTGGCTAAGATAGCAATCCGATCTCCCTTTCGAATCCCTCTCCCTTTTAGCCAACCCGCCACCCGGTTGGCCCGACCAAAAAGTTCTGAATAGGTGGTTGTTTTATTTTCTGACTTGATGGCAATTTGGTTTTTAAAAAGTGTGGCGTTCCTCTTGTAGATGTCGTAAATGGTAAAACTACGGACTCTCATTTTTCTCCCCCCTTCATCCCGTTAGAGATCATGTCTCGCTGCTTTGCAGCAAGGTACCATCTCGGAAATTCCAGGTGGGTGTAATGCCCCTCTGGGATTTCTTGCAGGGTTCATTCGGATATCTTTCTTCGTTCTTCCTCCCTCAGTTCCCTCCGTAGGAATTTCCCCACCTTCGATTTGGGGAGCATGTCTCGAAATTCAATATATTGAGGGACTTTATAGGGAGCCAACCTCTCCTTACACCATTTCGTCAGTTCAAAGCCACTGATCCCCTTGATATCTTCCTTGAGAACCACAAAGGCCTTAATCCGTTCTCCCACCTTTTCATCAGGAATGCCCACGACACTGGCTGCAATCACGGCGGGATGCTCTTGTAACACTCTCTCGACTTCGGCTGCTGCGACTCGATAACCTTTGTGTTTAATCAGATCGACGGACCGGTCTCTGAAGTAAAGCCAGTTATTTTGATCGATTTCTACAATGTCTTTGGTTCGATACCAGACTTCTCCATCCATTTCAATAAAGCATTTTTCTGTCTCCTCAGGTTTATTCCAGTAAGATTTCACCGCATAAGGGGAGGTGGCTAACAATTCACCTGGCTCGCCCGGAAGAACAGGTTCTAATGTATCAGGATCGACTAACCGAAATTTACTGCCAGGTGAGATTTTTCCTGCCGCCCCCTCCGGAGGGATGCCATCCCTTGCATAGCTGAGCGAGATGGCTGCGCAAAGTTCAGTGGCACCATATCCCTGAAAGAGAGGAATGCCAAACTTCTTATACCACCTGTTAGCAACCTCTGTCGGCAGGACATCACCTCCAGTCCCGCAATATTTGAGAGAACTTAAATCGTAGTAATCGACTCGATCATGTTCCAGGATCATTCGATACATCGCCGGGACGGCAAACATACGCGTCACTTGATATCTCTGGATGTGGTCGAACATCGCATCTAAAACCACACGAGGCATGACGATGAGGGTCTCTCCAGTAATCAACATGGGTGTCATGCCATCCATCTCACCGATGACATGATAAAGGGGCGCTGACAATAAGCTGATTCCCTTTCCTAAGGGCACCAGTGTTTCGGCGGCTTTGGCCCATTCCTCCAATCGGTAGAGAAAGAGACCAGCGGACAAAGGTACACCCTTGGGAAAACCAGTCGTGCCACCTGTATAGAGCATGACCGCAGCATCCTCAGCCTTTCCCTTGAAGGGAGGGAGTGCAGAGGGGTTCCCATTTTTCAACAATTCTCGAAAGGATATAAATTCCTTACCCGTAGGAATTTTACCGCTGGGAACCCTACCAAAACCCCTACCAATCAGATTTTTCCACCAAGGCAGGAGGTCCACTATATTGGTGACGATGACTTTTCGGATGGGAGCCTCGTTAAAGATATCCATCACATAACTCACATTGGTGTCCATGCAGAAAATAATTCTGGCTCCAACATCATTTGCCATATATCGAATATCATAGGCTGTATACACAGGGGCGACCATGACAGGGACGGCCTCGAGCCGTTGGAGGGCAAGCCAGGCGATGATCGTTTGAGGAAGGTTATAAAGATAGATGATGACCTTCTCTTCCTTTTCCACGCCCATCTCAAACAACGAGGCCGCCAGTTTCAAAACCATTTGATGAACCTCGGAGAAGGTATATTCCTCTCCAAGATAAATCAACGCGGCTTTATCCGGCGACCGCTCGACCACTTCCTCAAAGGCCTGATAAGTTGTATCAGCGAGCAATCCTTCCTCCCCTGTCTCTCATACCCCCATGAAAGTAGATCTGACCTCAGGGTTTTCTCTCAGTTCCTGACCCGTGCCCTGCAAGGTGAGCATTCCATTCTCGATGACGTAACCCCGGTCCACAATGGGGAGAAGGGGTCTGGCAAACTGCTCTGCCACTAAAACCGTAATTCCTTCCTTTCGGATCTGTTTGATCGCCTGAATCAGGCTGGTCTGCATGGCAGGGCTGAGCCCAAGCAGAGGCTCGTCCAAAAGCAACAATTTAGGTCGGGTCATTAAAGCCATACCGATGGAGAGCATCTGTTGCTCTCCTCCACTGCAGAAACCGGCTTTTCTCTTTTTTAGCATTTGGAGAGGTGGAAAGATGGAATAGACAAAATCGAAACTGCTTTTCACCTCGGAATCCTTTCGCAAGTAAGTGCTGATCCTCAGATTTTCCTCAATATCGCTTTCAGGGAAAATGGGATGCCTCTCCCGACTTAAAGCGATCCCCCTCCTAATTCGAGTACTCGGTTTGCTAAAAAGGATCTCCTCTCCCTCAAACCAGACTTCACCCATTAAAGTAATTCGTTCCCCTCCCCTCCTGTCCTCTTTTACTTGCATATCGATGATCAAGCCTGAGATGGTATTCATCAAGGTGGTCTTCCCGGCGCTGTTTGAACCTAAGGTGCTGACGATCTCCCCTCGGTTTACCTCGATGCTGAGATCATTCAATGCCAATGCATTTTCAAAAAAGACCATCAAATTTTTAACTTCAAGCATCTTGTCCATTGCTGATATCTAAGAAACGTGCCCGTCTCCGTGACTCGTGTCCGTTTTACATTCACCTATGACTATTATGGATTCCGCATTCATTTCTCCGAACTCCGAACTCGACACTCCGAACTACTTTTTATCCTTCCACCTCGGTTCCCAGATAAGCCTTCTGGACCTCCTCTTTTCCCATCGCTTCCTTAGGGGGACCATCGGCAATCTTTTGCCCGAAATTTAAAACGATGACCCGACTGGCTACGCGAAATAGTTCTTTGAGGCGATGTTCTGCCATGATGATGGTGAGGCCTTCTCGATTGAATTTTTCGATCATCGGAAGAGTCGCCGCTACCTCAGACATTGCCATTCCTGAAAAGAGTTCGTCCAGAATAAGCAAGTCTGGTCGAAGGGCTATGCATCGGGCTAAATCGAGCCTTTTCAAGTATCCGTGAGGGAGGCTCCCTGCGACTTTGTAAGGAACGAAAGAATCTCGCTCAAACCCTAAGTCATCCAGGAGATCGATGGCAATGTCATCCCTTTCTCCATATTTCCCCCCTCCAAACTTTTTCACCCTGGGGGAGTACAGGGGGACGATGAGATTTTTAAAAGCTGGAAGTTTATGAAAGGTTCTTACCATCTGGAAACTACGAGAGATGCCCAGACAGGCGATGGTATAAGGCGCTTTTCCTGTAATTTCCTGATCCCGATAGGTAATTTTTCCAGCCGTCGGTTTGACAAAACCGGTGATCAGATTGATGAGCGTCGTTTTACCCGAACCATTCGGTCCAATGAGTCCAAGAAATTCACCTTGACGAAGGTCAAAGCTTATTTGATCGACGGCCGTGACACCACCAAAACGTTTGGTCAAATTTTCAATTTTTAAAATGATCTCGTCCGACATGTTAAATCTTTACAACTCTTTCAAATTGGTGGTATTTCCTCTCAATATAGTGGAAGATGCCTTCAGGCAAAACAGCCAATGCTGCAATCAAAATAATCCCGTATAAAGCCATCCTCAATCCTCCCAGGGCACGAAGGGCTTCGGAGAGAGGAACCAAGATAAACGATCCAAGGGTTGCCCCTGCAAAACTACCCGGGCCTCCAACCACCGCTCCCGCCAAGGGAAGGATCGTATAATCAAGAGCAAAAGCAGACCTCCCTACAAATTGATAATAGTGAGTCATCAGTGCTCCGGCAAAACTCCCCACGGCGGCTGAAATAAATATGGCCTGCGCTTTATACCAATAGATATTAATCCCTCCTGCCATGACAACCCGGTCGTCATCCTTGATCCCTCTCAGAACCAACCCAAAATCTTCATTGATCAACCTCCGAAATCCAAAGAGCACGATCACCACGGCGATGACAGCGATGTAGACGGCTAACCAATGGTTTGGAAACGGAGTCAGAGAGAGTAACCCATGAGTTCCACCCAGAATTTCGAGGGTCTCGATCAAGTGGGCAAATAATAGAGGAAGGATCAGAGTGACCATTGAGAAATAAACCCCTCTTAATCTCACCACGGGGACCAGGAGAATAGTACAGATGAGCGCCCCCCCTAATGTGGCCGCAGGAATCGTTAATAACATAGGCCATTTGAGGTAATGATTAAACCCTCCTGCCACATAAGAACCCGCACCGAAAAAGAGTGCTTGCCCGAGGGAAACTAAACCGACTGATGCCATGAAATCCCAACTCAATGCGAGAAGAGCAAAGATGCAAGAATAAAAGATCACTTTCCCCCAATAGCTACCTCCCATTAATAAAGGAAGACAGAAGAGCGCCACAATGGGTAAAACACGGGGAAATAGAAGATAAAGCATATCTCGGGATGAAGCAAGAGTGTAAATGGTATCACTTCTGGCTTTAATGCCCCGGTCTATTCTTTCCCTTCGATATCGAACAGCTTCTTCCATCTCAAACTCTCTCTTCCAATTCCTTATATTTACCGAATATACCGGAGGGTTTGACTGCCAAAATGATGACAATGGCTCCCAAGGTGACGACAGTCTGCCATTGAGCTCTAAAGAACGTGGCAACGGCGATTTGGCAAAAACCCAAGATAAAGCTGGCTAAGACGATTCCTGGGATACTCTCGAGCCCACCGACAATGCCAACAGCGAGTGCATAGATTAAAATATCATAACCCACCTCGGTATCAATAGAGCCCAAGGGTAAAATGGCTAAACCAGCCACCACAGCAAGGGCCGACCCAAAAGCCAAACTGAGGGCAGCCGTCCAATCGGAATCGATACCCAGCGAGATCGCCGTCCTCTCATTCTGAGCGATTGCCCTGAAAGAAAGGCCCACTTTGGTGCGATGAGTAAACAGATAGAAAAAAATGATCAGTGCCACGCCAATACCAACGAGAAAGATGCGTTGATAATCTAACCAGACATTTCCTATTTTTACACTTCCCTTGATAAACTCAGGGAGGACATAAGTAAAACCTGAGAAACCTAACCACCGCAACACCTCAATAATGACAATGGCTGCTGCCAAGGTAGCGATCACCTCATTGATCGCTAAGCCTCTGAGTCGAAGCATTAATCCCCAGTATAAAAGAAAGCCAAGGAGACCGACCAATAGAATGGAAATCAGTGCAGAGAAAAGATAGGGCACCCCCAATTGATTGAGGAAGATCCAGGTTAAGATGCCTCCGAGAAGATAAAATGCTCCGTGGGCGAAATTGGCCAATCCGCTGATGCCAAATGTCAAGCTGAACCCTATGGCCATCAGCGCTAATGTCACACTATTGGTAATTCCGTAGATCAGGATTTCCATATACTCTCACAAAAAATCCTCCACCCCCCCCTTTAGAAAAGGGGGGATGGGGGGATTTGAAGTTTATTTCATCCAGGGAGCCAATTCCACCTTTGCCTCGGCGACAAGGTCTGGAAAGACTGGAATCATTTTGCCTGCCCTCCACTGGTAGGCAACGATAATGGAAGATTCTTTGGGGTTTCCGTTAAATATCTGGTTGTGCGTCTTCTTGTCAAACTTGATTCTTCCTGAAACGCCCATCATATCGGTAGCTTCAATGATGCCGGCAAATTTATCAGGATCCTTTGAGGGTACGAAACCTGCTCGTTCAATACCATCTTTCAAAATAAAGACAGCATCATACGCAGAAGAAACGACACGGGGATCATCCATCAAAGGATATTTCTTTGCTTTCCATTTATCGTGGAATTCGATTGATTTGGGCAAGGCTTTGACCGGTGCCGCTGTCCCTCCCGGGAAGGGAAGAACAATCACATAATCTAAATCCTCACCATACGTCTGCCATGCCTTTGGAGACGTGATGACAGCAAAATCGAGGAAGAGCATGGTGGGGATCTTCATCGTTTTCCACTGCTTGAAACAGACAGGAAGCGTGGGCATGTCGCCAACCACATAGAGCATCTGAGCCCCGGAAGATCTCGCCTTACTCAGAACAGGTGAAAAGTCATTGGTCCCCACGGCCACGGGCTCATAACCAACTGTCTTCCAGCCAAACCCTTCCATTTTTGCCTTGGCTGCATCCGCCGCTGCTCTCGCCCAGAGCGTATCCTGAGCGATGACAAAAAACTTATCATGTTTAAACTGAACTCTCATCGCATCCATCGTCTTCGCAGCTACCGTTCCTACATAAATAGAATTCGTCGTGGCGCGAAACCAGTATTTATATTTTTCGGGATCACCTTGAAAAATTTCGATGAGCTTAGGCGATTGGGAAATGGTTTGGAGGGTAATCATCTTATATTTAGCGATCAGGTCCAAGGTGGCAACCATAGCCTCAGAACGGAAAGGCGCCACGACAATCGCATCGGGTTTCTCTTCCGTAATCAACTTATCCACTGCCATGAGCGCTGCTTGAACGGGTGTTCCCGGTTCCCCACAGCGCGTATCTGCCGTGACTAATTTTAAAGGACGCTTTACATTTTCGTCTTTAACAAAAATTCCTCCCTGAGCATTGATCTCATCAATCGCCATCTCCACAGCAAGCTTGCCCGACTTACAAAGAGGTTGGAAAAAAGAAGTAGGCAAACCCAAAACGATGGGCTTCGCCGCCGCAAGAATGACGGAAGGCGATAAAAGAATGGAAAAACTCGATAACAAGACCGCAGCCAACAAAAGTTTTTTATTTTTCATCCGTCCACCTCCTATGAATATTTTAATGAAATGATGATTCCCCGCTTTCTATTCCCCACCCCCTCTCCGGATTGTGATTGGGAAAAATCTTTAGCAGTTTGGCCGATGTTTGTCAATGTAAAAAATCAATATGAATCCAGTTTGAAAGTCTCACCATTTATGGTGGGGGTAAAAGTCCTATCCTTTCTAATGGGGTTTACTTGGAATAATCGTAGAATCCTTTCCCGCTTTTCCTTCCAAAATGGCCGGCCCGGACCATCTTCCTGAGAAGCGGACAGGGACGATATTTGGGGTCGCCCGTTTCTTTGAACAGATTTTCCTGAACCGAGAGAAGTGTATCCAACCCCACCAAATCAGCCAAGGCCAGAGGTCCCATGGGATGATTGGCTCCCAGTACCATCCCTGTATCAATGTCCTGGACCGAAGCGATTCCTTCCTGAAGGACAAAGATGGCTTCGTTAATCATGGGAACAAGGATTCGATTAACTACAAAGGCAGGGGCTTCGTTGACTGTGATAGGGGTCTTCCCCAGTTTTTCAGAGAGGGTCTTGATCACCTCAAAGGTCTCCTCTGAGGTCAACTGACCCTTGATGATTTCAACAAGTTTCATGACCGGTACGGGGTTGAAGAAGTGCATTCCGATGACTTTATCAGGTCGTTTGGTGGCCGAGGCGATCTCGGTAATAGAAAGTCCGGAAGTATTTGAAGCTAAAATGGTCCCTTTCTCGCAGAGCTGATCCAGTTCTTTATAAACCTGTTTCTTCAGGTCCATATTTTCGATCACCGCTTCGATGACGACCTGTGCTCCTTTCACGGCTTCGGTCAAGTCAAGCGTTCCCTTTACCTTTGAAAAGAAGGTATCCGCCTGCTCTTTGGTCAGTTTCCCTTTGCTGATGGCCCTTTCATAATTCTTCTTGATGATGTTTAGCCCTCCTTGAACAAAGCGGTCCTCAATGTCCCGCATAGAAACTTCATAACCTGCTTCCGCTGAAACCTGAGCAATTCCAGAACCCATTAAGCCTGCACCGAGAACACAAATCTTTTTGATTTCCATTTTCTTTCCCTCCATTTGGTCTATTTGAACGGTTGAAACTTTATCAATAGAAGACTTGATTTGTCAAGGATTATCATTTTATGAAAAGCTGGTTTTTTTCCTTATTTGCGGGGAGGATTAGGCAATGTGGATAGGATTTCGTTACGGAGCCAGGGTTTGCCTTGATCAGAAAGAGGACAGGGGGTGATCGGTTTATGGGATCCTGACACCGGAAATGGCCCGTCCATCGCAGGAGCATAATGACCATCGCAAATGAATTTAGATCTCAATTTACTAAGGAGTCCATAATTGAAAAGACATATCGTTCTGAAAATCTCCCCTTACCCCTCTTTGCCAAAGGGGTAATTCCTCCCTTTACAAAAGGGAGGGGAGGAGGGATTTGGTCTTCA